>JBDHSQ010000224.1:0-2500 GCA_039808285.1 Paracoccaceae bacterium | reverse complement strand
AACATCTTCTTCTTCGGCCGCCAGGATCACAAGGATCCGATGCTGTTCCATGTCGAGGATCCGCGGCTGGCCTGCTTCTTCCTGATGCCCAAGGCCTGACCCCGGGCACCAGTGAAGCGTGAGATGGTGAAAGGAGTGGCGCTATGCGCCACTCCCGATCCGCATGACGGGGATCCCGAGCCTGCGGGCCTTGTCGGCGAAGTTCTCCTGGATGCCGGTGCCCGGCGTGACCACGACGCCGATCGGCAGGGTCTCCAGCATGGCGTCATTGCGCTTGAAGGGCGCTGCATTCTTGTGGTGGTTCCAGTCCGGCCGGAAGGCGATCTGCCGAACCTCGCGATTGTCCGCCCATCGGGAGGCGATCAGCTCGGCGCCGCGCGGGGATGCCCCGTGCAAGAGCACCATGTCGGGATGCTTGGCATGGATCTGATCGAGCCGGTCCCAGATCATCCGGTGATCGTTGAAGTCGAGACCGCCGGAGAAGGCGATCTTCGGACCCGCCGGCATCAGCACCTCGGCCTCGCTGCGGCGCTTCGCGGCGAGGAAGTCCCGGCTGTCGACCAGCGCCGAGGTCATGTGGCGATGGTTGACCATGGAGCCCGAGCGTGGGCGCCAGGCGGAACCGGTATGGGTCTCGAAGGCGTCTGCCGAGAGATCGCGGAAGGCTTCCATCGCGCTGCGCCGTTCCAGCAAGGTCTGGCCCTCGGCGGTGAGGCGCTCCAGTTCGACCGCCTTCACCTCAGAACCATCCTGCTCCCGTTGGAGGCGGCGCTGCGCCTGTTCATTGTCGTCGAGCTGGCGCTCGATCCGGGCGGTGGCACGGTGGAAGAGATTGCCGATGCCCCAGAGCAGTTCTTCGAGATCGGGTTCGAGGCGGGTGTCGTCAAGGGTCGAGACCATTGCATCGAAGATATCTGCGACCGCCTGGACGACGCATTCGCCCTCGGGCATCGGACGCGGATCGGGCTCGTCCTGGCCGGGGCGCCAGCCGTGCAGCTGCAGCTCGGTGATCGCATGGTAAGTGGGGGAGGTGGTGTGGCTCGGCTCGTGGCCGTCATGGGGATCGGTGATCATCGGGGGTCTCCTCTCGCGCGGCCGCGCCCATCGCGGCCTTCGACAGGCGACGGGAAGCCCATGGGCGGGGCGGACAGGCAGTCCGCGCGCAGCGCGGACCTTGATGGCCGGCGCCCGGCTATTTTGGATGGCGATGCAAAGCGCGGGACCCGGCCCGCGCGGCGGTAAAATAGCCGGGCGCCGCGCCATTGCCTTTCCGACCCACTTATGGGCCCGCTCGCCCTCTTGCGAAGGCCATGGGCGCCGACCGGGCCGAAGAGGGAGACGCCGGGGTGCCGCACCCGAGCGGCCGCAGGCAGACGCGCCACCCCCTCCCCCCCCTGTCCAGGCGTGCTCAGCCGCTGCTGAACCGGTGGAACTCCCCCGGCAGGAGTTGATCCTGCAGCGAGGCCCGCAGGGCATCGCGGCCAAGGCGGCGCAGATCGTCGTTGAAATCGCCAAGCCGCGGCAGAAGCGGCACCGGCTCGATCCCGGCCTCGGCGGCTCTGGCGGACAGCCGTTCCACCGCGCCCTCGCCCGCGGCGTCGCGATCGCCGAGGATGTAGAGGCGCTGCAGCCCGTCCGGGAAGAGGATCGCTCCGAGATGGCCGGCTGACAGCGCCGCGAGCGCGCGCAGGTCGGGCAGGATCTCGCGCAGGGAAAGCACGGTCTCGATCCCCTCGCCGGCGGCGAGCACATCCCGGGGCACACCGAAGCGCACGCCATGGCCGAGGAGATCGCCCATGGCGCGACGCGGTGGATCGAGCGGGGCCTTGCCGGACCCGTCGCGGGCGAGCCAGGTGCGATGCGTGCCGGTCTGGCGGCCCTTCAGGTCGGTGACGGCAGTGAGCAGCGCGGGCCATTGCTCGGTCAGACCGCCATCTTCCGGGCGGTAGTAGCAGCGGGGATGGAACCGCAGAACGGGAAGATCCCCGATGGAAGTGAGACCGCGATGGCGCAGATAGCTCTCGGCCAGGCTGCCGCCAAGATTCTGCGCCATGCGGAAGAGACGCCGGGCTGCACCACTGGCGTCGGATCTGTTGCCGTCCCGGTCGGATGCAGGGGGGGCCGACGCCCTTGCCGGATGCGGCGTGCCGAGGAAGCGCAGCGCCTCATCGGCAACGTCACGGAAGTCGTGCAATCCGCAGCGGGATCGAATGATATCCAGAAGATCACCATATTCCTCGGTCGCAGTGTCCATCCACCGGCCTGCGGCCCCCCTGCCCCGCTCGGATCCCTGAAGCCGCACGAACATGCTGCGGCCGGGGGAATTGTGGACATCGCCGACGACCCAGTAGTGGCCGGTCCGGCGGCCGGCGTCGAGATAGTGGCGGCATACCGCCTCGGCCTCGCGGCCGAGACGGGTCGCCAGTTCGGCTGCGATCCGGCGCGACATCAGGCGGCCTCCCGCTCCGAGACGCGGCGGATCGGCCAATGCTCGAAGAGG
>JBDHSQ010000223.1:0-2522 GCA_039808285.1 Paracoccaceae bacterium | reverse complement strand
GCCGCCTGGGAGGACCGCTTCTACGCCGCGCTGGAGGATTTCCGCTACCTTCCCGCCGGAAGGATCACCGCCGGCGCCGGCACCGGCCGGGCGGTCACGCTCTTCAACTGCTTCGTCATGGGCACCATCCCCGACAGCATGGCCGGCATCTTCGATGCGCTGAAGGAGGCGGCACTGACGATGCAGCAGGGCGGCGGCATCGGCTATGATTTCTCCACCATCCGGCCGCGGGGCGCGCCGGTCGCCGGCGTGGCGGCCGACGCCTCGGGGCCGCTGTCGTTCATGGACGTCTGGGACGCGATGTGCCGCACGATCATGTCGGCCGGCTCCCGCCGCGGCGCGATGATGGCGACGATGCGCTGCGACCATCCCGACATCGAGGCCTTCATCGAGGCCAAGCAGGACGCCGCGCGGCTGCGGATGTTCAACCTCTCCGTCCTCGTCACCGATGCCTTCATGGCGGCGGTCAAGGCCGGCGGGCCGTGGGAGCTGGTGTTCGACGGCAAGGTCTACCGGACGGTGGAGGCGCGCGACCTGTGGAACCGGATCATGCGGGCGACCTACGACTATGCCGAGCCCGGCGTGATCTTCATCGACCGGATCAACGCGATGAACAACCTTGCCTATGCCGAGACGATCGCCGCGACCAACCCCTGCGGCGAACAGCCGCTGCCGCCCTACGGCGCCTGCCTTCTGGGCTCGATCAACCTCGCCCGGCTGGTCACCGACCCGTTCGGCAGGGGCGCCGCGCTTGACGAGGATGCGCTCGACGACCTCACCCGGGTGGCGGTGCGGATGATGGACAACACGGTGGACGCCTCGCGCTTCCCGCTGCCGCAGCAGGCGGCGGAGGCACAGGCCAAGCGCCGCATCGGGCTGGGCGTCACCGGGCTGGCCGACGCGCTTCTGATGGTCGGGCTGCGCTACGGGTCGGAGAAGGCGGCGAAGGTGACCGGGGAATGGATGCACCGGATCGCGCGGGCGGCCTACCTCGCCTCGGTCGATCTGGCGAAGGAGAAGGGCGCCTTCCCGCTTTTCGATGCAGAGAAGTTCCTTGCCTCCGGCACCATGCTGCGGATGGACGAGGACGTGCGCCAAGCGGTCCGCGCGAACGGCATCCGCAACGCGCTCCTGACCTCGATCGCGCCCACGGGCACGATCAGCCTCTATGCCGGCAACGTGTCGTCGGGGATCGAGCCGGTCTTCGCCTATGCCTACAAGCGCAAGGTGCTCCAGAAGGACGGCTCGCGCACCGAGGAGGAGGTGGTGGACTACGCCGTCCGGCTCTGGCGCGAGCGCTTCGGCGACAGGCCGCTGCCGGACCATTTCGTCAACGCCCAGACGCTGCCGCCGCTCGACCACGTGCGGATGCAGGCGGCGGCGCAGGAATGGGTGGATTCGTCGATCTCCAAGACCATCAACTGCCCCGAGGAAATCGGCTTCGAGGCGTTCAAGGACGTCTACATGGCGGCCTGGGACATGGGCTGCAAGGGCTGCACCACCTACCGCCCGAACGCGGTGACGGGAAGCGTGCTGAGCGTTCCCGAGACCGGGGAGAAGGCGCCCGAGGCCGACCGCGGGGCCGAGGTCGTCTATCTTTCCGAGCCGCTCGACCGGCCTCAGACGCTGGAGGGCGCGACCTACAAGCTGAAATGGCCCGACAGCGAACATGCGATCTACATCACCATCAACGACATCGTTCAGGCCGGTCACCGGCGGCCCTTCGAGGTCTTCATCAACTCCAAGAACATGGAGCATTATGCCTGGACCGTGGCGCTGACCCGGATGGTCTCGGCGGTGTTCCGGCGCGGGGGCGACGTGTCCTTCGTGGTGGAGGAGCTGAAGGCCGTGTTCGATCCGCGCGGCGGGGCCTGGATGCAGGGGCGCTACATCCCCTCGATCCTCGCCGCGATCGGCGGCGTGATCGAACGCCACATGATCTCGATCGGCTTCATCGAGGGCGAGGGGCTGGGGCTCAAGTCCGACCCCAAGGCGCAGGTCATGGCGGTGGGCGAGAGCCCGCGCGGCCCGGCCTGCCCGTCCTGCGGGCAGAGGGGGATGCAGATGATCGAGGGCTGCCTGACCTGCCCCTCCTGCGGCCATTCGAAATGCGCGTGAGGGTGCGCGGGTCGTCGCCGTGCAACCCGCGAGTCCTTTCCGCAACATCTTCCGCCCTTGCCGCCGCGCGCCGTTGCAGACGCTTCGGCCTGGGGCCCGCGGGTGCTAGATTTCGTTATCGGCGCCGCGCAGGCGCCCAACAAGAATGCCGGGCGGGCGGGCAGACGGGAATGGCAACGGACTATCGGGGAACCTTCGTGATCCCGGTCGGGCAGACCGAGAGCGACGGGTTGCGCGCGGCACCGGTCGGCGCGCTCGCGGTCGGATCGGCCTGGCTCTGGTGGGGCGAGGCGGTCCGTGTCGACGGGCCCGCGCGTCTTCTTCTGCTCGACGGCGCGGAGGCGCGGAGGGAGCTGCGGCACCGCGCCGCGCGTTCGGCGGCGCGGCTTCTGGGCCCCGGCCGC
>JBDHSQ010000222.1:0-2527 GCA_039808285.1 Paracoccaceae bacterium | reverse complement strand
GAGGTGGTGACGGGGGCGGGAACCGGATCCTGGCCGTTCGAGGCCGCCTCGGGGCTCTATACCGAGCTTCAGTGCGGCTCCTACGCCTTCATGGATGCCGACTACGCCCGCATCCGCGACACCGAGGGCAACCGGCTCGACCGGACCTGGGAACACGCGCTCTTCGTGCTGACCGAGGTGATGAGCGTGCCGGTTCCCGGCCGGGCGGTCTGCGACGCCGGGCTGAAGGCGCTGGCGACCGACAGCGGCCTGCCCCTGGTCGCCGGCCGGCCCGACCTGACCTACAGCTCCGCCTCCGACGAACACGGCGTGATCGCGGATCCCGCCGGCACGCTCCGCCCCGGCGACCGGCTGCGGCTGATCCCCGGCCATTGCGACCCGACCTGCAACCTTCACGACTGGTATGTGGGCCTCAGCGGCGGCCGTGTTGAATGCCTCTGGCCGGTCAGCGCCCGCGGCAAGGGATTCTGATCCGGGTGTCACCGATACAATTCCCCGGTTTTCAACCGCTTGCGCTTGCGTAGACTTGGACGCGACAGGAGAAAGGACCACCCCATGCCGATCCGCGTCGCGCTCAACGGCTTCGGCCGCATCGGCCGCTCGGTCCTGCGCGCCGCACTCTCGGGGCCTGCCGGCGACGGTATCGAGATCGTAACCATCAACGACATCGCCCGGCCCGACATGGCCGCCTATCTTTTCGAATACGATTCCACCTTCGGCCCCTGGAAGGGTTCGGTGCGGCTGGAGGGGGGAGTCCTTGTCGTCGACGGGCACCGCATCCGCCTGACCGGGGCGCGCGACCTCTCCACGCTCGATCTTTCCGGCATCGACGTGGTGATGGAATGCACCGGGCTCGGCGGCGAAAGATCCTTCGCCGAGGCGGGCCTGCGCGGCGGCGCCGGCCGGGTGCTGGTCTCCGGCCCCTCAGCCACTGCCGACTTCACCCTGGTGATCGGCGCCAACGAGGACGCGCTGTCGGCCAGCCACCGGATCGTCTCCAACGCCTCCTGCACCACCAACGCACTCGCCCCCCTCGCCCGGCTGATCGACCGCGAATGGGGGGTGGAGACCGGCTGGATGACGACGATCCACTGCTACACCGGCAGCCAGCCCACGGTGGATGCGCCGGGCGCCGACTTCGCCCGCAGCCGCGCCGCGGCGCTGTCGATGGTGCCGACGACGACCTCGGCGCAGCGGCTTCTCGACGTGGTGCTTCCGGGAATCGCCGGACGGATCGAGGGCGCGGCGGTGCGGGTGCCGACCGCCTCGGTCTCGGCCGTCGATCTGGCGGTGATGACCCGCGCCCGCCCGGACCGGCAGGCGGTGAACGCGGCGCTTGCGGCGGCGGGCGGGGTCATCGGCTGGACCGACCGGCCGCTGGTATCGTCGGACCTGCGCGCGCGACCCGAAAGCATCGTCATGGCGCTGCCCGAGACGCATGTGACGCGCAGCGGCCTGATCCGCGTCTTCGGCTGGTATGACAACGAATGGGGCTTTTCCTGCCGGATGCTGGACGCGGCCCGGCTGATGGCACGGGGCTGAGGCCACCCGGCGGCCCCGCTTGTGCGGGCACAAAATCCCTGCCCCCGGCGGCGAAATCGCGCGACACTCGGCAGGACCGCTGCCGAATCGGATGAAGTCATGGACCGCCTCGCCTCGGCCCGCATGTTCCTCGCGGTGATGGAAACCGGCAGCTTCACCGCCGCCGCCCGCCGCTTCGGCACCACCTCGGGCCAGGCCTCCAAGCTTGTCGCCCGGCTCGAGGCTGAGCTGGGCGTGCGGCTTCTCAACCGGACCACCCGCGCCGTTTCCGCCACCGAGATCGGCCGCGCCTACCACGACCAGTTGCACGCCATCGTCGAGGACTTCGATGCGCTCGACCAGTCGGTGCGCGACGCCTCGGCCACCCCGCGCGGGCGGGTGCGGCTGACCGCGCCCCTGACCTTCGGCACCACCGAGCTTGCCCCCGCGCTGAATGCCTTCGCCGCCGCCTATCCCGAGATTTCGCTCGACGTCTCCTTCACCGACCGGCTGGTGAACCTCGTCGACGAAGGCTTCGACGCCGCGGTCCGGGTCGGCCGGCCGGGGGACAGCACGCTGATCGCCCGCCGGCTCTGCGCGACGCGGCTGGTGCTCTCCGGCGCCGACAGCTATCTCGCGCGGAAAGGCACGCCTGGACAGCCCGGGGATCTGGCGGGCCACGACTGCATCATCGACACCAACTTCCGCGACCCCTCGCACTGGCGCTTCCGCGCGGAGGGAACGCCTGTCGCCGTGCCGGTGCAGGGCCGGCTGCGCTATTCCAACGCCGAGGCCTGCCTGAGGGCGGCGGAGGCGGGGCTGGGTCTTGCCCTCGTGCCGGATTTCGTCGCGGCCCCGGCGCTGGCGGCGGGGCGGGTGCGCGCGCTGCTCACCGATTGCGGCGACGAGGCGATGGGCGTCTTCGCGCTCTACCCGCCGGGGCGGCACCTCGCGGCCAGGGTCCGCGTGCTCATCGACCATCTGGCGGCGCATTTCCGGCACAGCC
>JBDHSQ010000221.1:0-2544 GCA_039808285.1 Paracoccaceae bacterium | reverse complement strand
CCGCCGCGGCGAGCGCCCGGGCCCCGAGCCCGCGGTAGGGGTTCTCCGCCCAGTCCTTCGCGCCGCCGTTCAGGAGATCGAACAGGATCGCCGCCGGCACGATCGGCACGCGCTGGTCGCCCACGGCAAAGCCCCGCCCGGCCTCCCTGAGCGCATCGGCCACGCCCGAGGCGGCGTCGAGCCCGAGCGCCGAGCCCCCCGAGAGGACCAGCGCATCGGCCTCCTGTACCAGCCGGTCGGGGCCGAGCAGGTCGGTCTCCCGCGTGCCGGGCGCGCCGCCCATCAAATGCACCGCCGCGGTGAAGGGCCGCTCGCCCAGAAGCACGGTCACGCCCGTGCGCACGTCGTGGTCCTCGGCGTTGCCGACGGCCAGCCCCGCGACATCGGTGATCAGGTTGCGCGGTCCCGGCCGCATCGCGCCCTCCTTCTTCGTTGTCCAAATACCCCGGGGGTCCGGGGGCTGGCCCCCGGGGCTCCCCCGGCCTGCCTCAGATGCAGCGCCCGCCGTCCACCTCGAGCGCCACGCCGGTGATCATCGCCGCCTCCTCCGAACAGAGGAAGCAGGCGGCGTTGCCCATGTCCTCGGGCGTCGAGAAGCGGCCGATCGGGATCGTGGCGAGGAACCTCGCCCGCATCTCCGGCGTGTCCTCGCCCATGAAACGCTTCAGAAGCGGCGTCTCGCCGGCCACCGGGCAGATCGCGTTGACGCGGATGCCGGCGGGCGCAAGCTCCACCGCCATCGTCCTGGTCGCGGTGATCATCCAGCCCTTCGAGGCATTGTACCAGTTGAGAAGCGGCCGGGGGCTGAGCCCGGCCGTGGAGGCGACGTTGAGGATCGCGCCGGTGCCTTCTGCCTTCATCAGCGGAACGATGGCGCGGGCGGTCAGGTAGACCGACTTGCAGTTGACCGCGAAGACCCGGTCGAAATCGACCTCGCCCACCTCCTCCAGCGCCGCGGGCAGGTGGGTCACGCCGGCGTTGTTGACCAGGATGTCGATCCGGCCGAAGGCGTCCCGCGCCGCCGCCACCATCGCCGCGACGCCTTCGGCCGAGGCCACGTCGGCGCGACAGGCGGTGCCGCCGATCTCGCGCGCAACCGATCGTGCCGCCGCCTCGTCGATGTCGGCCAGCAGCACCCGCGCGCCTTCGGCCGCGAATTTCCGCGCGATGCCCGCGCCGAAGCCGGAGCCGGCGCCGGTGACGATGGCGGTCCTGTCCTTCAACCGCATGGCGCCCCTCCTAGCCGTGCCGGGCCGCGACGGTCTTCAGCGTGGTGAAGCCGTAGAGCGCCTCGAACCCCTTCTCGCGCCCGTGGCCGGACTTGCCGGTGCCGCCGAAGGGAAGCTCCACGCCGCCGCCGGCGCCGTAGTCGTTGAGGAAAACCTGCCCGGCGCGGAGCCGCTTCGCAAGCCGCATCTGGCGGGCGCCGCTTGCCGTCCAGACCGCGGCGACAAGGCCGTAGCCGGTGCCGTTGGCGATCGCCACTGCCTCGTCCTCGTCCCCGAAGGGGATCACCACCTGCACCGGGCCGAAGATCTCCTCCTGCGCCAGCGGATGGCCGGGGCCGGGCCCGGCGAGGAGGGCGGGGGCGAGGTAGTGGCCGCCCGCCGGCGCATCGGCGACGATTTCGCCACGGGCCGCGACGCTTCCCTCCGGCGCCATCGCGAGGAAGCCCTCGACGATGGCCTTCTGGCGGGCGGAGATGAGCGGGCCGAGGTCGAGGTCGGCCAGCGCCGGCCCGGCCCGGAGCGCGCGGTAGCGCCCGGCCATGCGCGCGATCACTTCGGCGTAGCGCGACCTTTCCACGAGGATGCGCGAGGCGGCCGAGCAGGTCTGGCCGGCGTTCTGGATGCCGGCGCCGACGAGCAGGGGGAGGGCCGCGTCGAGGTCGGCATCGGCGAAGACGAGCTGGGGCGACTTGCCGCCCAGTTCCAGCGTCACCGGCACCAGGTTCGCCGCCGCCGCGGCCTGCACCGCCCGGCCGACCGCGACCGAGCCGGTGAAGCTCAGGTGGTGGACGCCGGGGTGGGCGGCCAGCGCCGCGCCCGCCTCCTCGCCCAAGCCCGGCACGACGTTGAGCGCGCCGGGCGGCAGGCCGGCCTCCTCGGCGATCCGGGCGAAGGCGAGTGCGGTCAGCGAGGCTTCCTCTGCGGGCTTCAGCACGCAGGCATTGCCCGCCGCCAGCGCGGCGCCGACCGACCGGCCGACGATCTGCATCGGGTAGTTCCAGGGCACGATGTGCCCCGTCACCCCGTGCGGCTCGCGCAGGGTATAGACGGTGTAGCCGTCGAGATAGGGGATGGTCTCGCCCGTGAGCTTGTCGGCCGCACCGCCGTAGAACTCCATGTAGCGGGCGAGTGCTGCCGCATCGGCCCGTGCCTGCCGGAGCGGCTTGCCGACATCCGCCGCCTCGATCCGCGCCAGGTCGTCGGCGCGGGCGGCCACCGCCCGGCCGATCCGCGCCAGCAGGCGGCCCCGCTCGGCCGCCGTCATCCGCCCCCAGTCGCCGGCGCGGGCGGCCCCGGCAGCGGCGACCGCCGCGTC
>JBDHSQ010000220.1:0-2563 GCA_039808285.1 Paracoccaceae bacterium | reverse complement strand
CCTGGGGCAACGGGCTGCGACCCGACCCGGACCTGACCGTCTCGGAATGGGCTGACCGGCACCGGATGCTCTCGGGCCGCGCCTCGGCCGAACCCGGGCGGTATCGCACGGTTCGCACGCCATACATGCGCGAGATCATGGACCGGCTGAGCCCCGGCGATCCCACGCAGCGGGTGGTGTTCATGAAAGCCGCGCAGGTCGGGGCGACCGAGGCCGGCAACAACTGGATCGGCTTCGTCATCCACCAGGCGCCGGGCCCGATGCTCGCGGTCCAGCCGACGGTGGAACTGGCAAAGCGCAACTCGCGCCAGCGGATCGACCCGCTGATCGACGAGAGCCCGGAACTGCGGGAGCGGGTCAAACCGGCGCGATCCCGTGATGCGGGCAACACGATGCTGTCGAAGGAATTCGCGGGCGGCATCCTGATCATGACGGGCGCGAACTCGGCGGTGGGGCTCCGGTCCACTCCGGCGCGGTACATCTTCCTCGACGAGGTCGACGCCTATCCGGCGTCGGCCGACGAGGAAGGCGATCCGGTCACGCTGGCCGAAGCCCGGTCGCTGACCTTCGCCCACCGGCGCAAGGTGCTGCTGGTCTCGACGCCAACGATCCGGGGGCTGAGCCGGATCGAGCGCGAGTTCGAGGCGTCCGACCAGCGGCGGTTCTTCGTGCCGTGCCCGCATTGCGGGGTGATGCAGTGGCTGAAGTTCGACCGGCTGCGCTGGCAGAAGGGCCGCCCGGAGACGGCGGAGTATCATTGCGAGGGCTGCGACACGCCCATCGCGGAACACCACAAGACGGCGATGCTTGAGGGCGGCGAATGGCGCGCGACCGCCACGGCCGCCGATCCGACCACGGTCGGGTATCACCTCTCGGCGCTCTATTCGCCGATCGGTTGGCTGAGCTGGGAGCGGATCGTGCGGGCATGGGACGCGGCCCAAGGGTCGGACGAGGCGATCAAGGCGTTCCGCAACACGATCCTCGGCGAGACCTGGGTCGAGACCGGGGAAGCGCCCGACTGGCAGCGGCTCTACGACCGGCGCGAGCGCTGGTCACCCGGCACCGTGCCCGCGGGCGGGCTGTTCCTGACCGCCGGGGCCGATGTGCAGAAGGACCGGATCGAGGTCGATGTCTGGGCCTGGGGCCGTGGACTTGAGTCGTGGCTCGTCGATCACGTCGTCATCGGGGGCGGGCCGGACCGGCACGACGCCTGGTCGGAACTTACCGCGCTGCTCGACCAATCCTGGCCGCACGAACGCGGCGCGCATCTCAGGATCGCGCGGCTCGCCATCGACACCGGCTACGAGGCCCCAGCGGTCTATTCCTGGTCGCGGGCGCAGGGCTTCGCGCAGGTGTCGCCGGTGAAGGGCGTCGAGGGCTTCAACCGCTCGAGCCCGGTCTCGGGTCCGACCTTCGTCGACGCGACCGAGGGCGGCAAACGCCTGCGGCGTGGCGCGCGGCTCTGGACCGTGGCGGTGTCGACCTTCAAGGCCGAGACCTACCGCTTCCTGCGGCTGGCGCGCCCGACCGACGAGGACATCGCCGACGGAGCCGCGTTCCCGCCCGGCTCGGTGCACCTGCCGCACTGGGTCGAGAACGAATGGCTGAAGCAGTTCGTGGCCGAGCAGCTGGTGACGGTGCGCACGAAGCGCGGCTTCGCCCGGCTGGAATGGCAGAAGCTACGCGAGCGCAACGAGGCGCTGGACTGTCGGGTCTATGCCCGCGCCGCCGCCTGGATCGCGGGCGCGGACCGCTGGCCCGACGAGAAATGGCGCGACCTTGAGGATCAGCTCGGGGCGGCCCCCACCGACACCAATCCCGCCGGGCAGATCAACCGGCCGGGACAGGCCCCGCAGGGCAAGCGCCGCTCCGACTGGCTCGGGCGGCGCGGAGGATGGTTCTGAACATGACCGACTGGACGGACACCGAGCTCTCGGCGCTGCGCCGGGCCTATGCCAGCGGCACGACCCGGGTGAGCTACGACGGCAAGTCGGTGGATTACGGCTCGGCCGAGGATCTGCTCTCCCGCATCCGCACCATCGAGCGCGCCATCGCGGGCGTCAGCCGACCGCTGCCGGTGGCCGGGCTCGCTGGCTTCTCGCGCGGGGATCGCTGATGTCGGCGACCTGGTTCGACCACGCCATCGCCACGGTGGCGCCGCGCATGGCGGCTCGGCGCGTGATGGCGCGTCAGGCATTCGAGACGCTGACGCGTGGCTATGACGGCGCGGCGCGCGGGCGACGGACGGACGGCTGGCGCGCGCCGGGATCCTCGGCCGACACCGAAATCGGCGTCGCCGGGGCGCTGCTGCGCGACCGCATGCGCGATCTGGTGCGCAACAACCCGCATGCGGCCAAGGCCGTGGCGGTGCTGGTCAACAACATCATCGGCGCGGGCATCATGCCCCGCGCCGCTAGCGGCGACGACAAGCTGGACCGAAAGGTCGATGCGCTGTTCGAACGCTGGACGGCGGACTGCGACGCCGATGGCCAGCTTGACTTCTATGGCCTGCAGACGCTGATCTGCCGGGAGATGGTCGAGGCGGGCGAGGTTCTGGTGCGCC
>JBDHSQ010000219.1:0-2568 GCA_039808285.1 Paracoccaceae bacterium | reverse complement strand
GCGGTGCCGGCCGCAGGCGCACGGCCGCCTGATCCCGGCCCCGGCCCGGCGCCGGCGCGCCGCCCGGGCTGCCGGTCGGGCGCCATGTCGTTTTCGCCCGCGATGTGACGCAAACTGCGGGCGCACCCGGCGCTTTGGCGGTAAAAGACTGCCACCAGCGGCGCAGACAGGAGGCGGGCATGAGTGAGGTGATGGAAGGGCGGCGGGCCCGGGGCGGCGGCGCGGCACGGCGGGCCGAACGCAGTGCGGTGCGCATCGAATGCGCCAAGTTCATCGAGCGCAACATCCCCAACCTCGAGATTCTCAACGAGGAAGCGCTCCAGATCATCGAGGCCAACGCCGAGACGATCCTTGAGGAGATCGGCGTCAACTTCGTCGAGAACCCGGCCGCGCTGAAACGCTGGAAGGATGCCGGCGCCGACGTGCGGGGCGAACGGGTGCACCTGCCCAGGGGCCTTGCCCGCGCGCTCTGCAAGACCGCGCCCGCCTCCTTCGTGCAGCACGCCCGCAACCCCGAACGCAGCGTCACCGTCGGCGGCCGCGGCCTCGTCCTCGCCCCGGTCTACGGGCCGCCCTTCGTGCGCGATGCAGAGGGCGGGCGGCGCTATGCGACGATCGAGGATTTCCGCAACTTCGTGAAGCTCGGCTACATGTCGAAATGGCTGCACCATTCCGGCGGCACGGTCTGCGAGCCGACCGACGTGCCGGTGAACAAGCGCCACCTCGACATGCTGCATGCCCACATGACGCTGTCCGACAAGCCCTACATGGGCTCGGTGACGGCGCCGGAGCGGGCGGCGGATTCGGTCGAGATGTCGGAGATCCTGTTCGGCGGGCTAAACGGCCGGACGGTGATGACGAGCCTCGTCAACATCAACTCGCCGATGACCTTCGACGGCATCATGATGGGCGCGCTCGAGGTCTATGCCGAGGCCAACCAGGCGGCGATCGTCTCGCCCTTCATCGTCGGCGGCGCGATGTCGCCGGTCACCGTGGCCGGCACGCTGACCCAGGTCATGGTCGAGGTGCTGGCCGGCGTCGCCTACAGCCAGCTCGTCCGCAAGGGCGCGCCGGTGATCGCCGGCGCCTTCGTCACCTCCACCGACATGGCCTCGGGCGCGCCGACCTTCGGCACCCCGGAGGCGAGCCTCGTCACCTACGGCGCGGGCCAGCTCGTCCGCCGGCTGGGCGTCCCCTATCGCTCGGCGGGCGCCTTCTGCGGCTCGAAGCTTCCCGACGCGCAGGCGGCCTATGAAAGCGCCAACTCGCTCAACATGGGGCTTCTCGCCGGCGTCAACTTCATGCTCCACGCCTGCGGCTGGCTGGAGGGCGGGCTGGTCTCCTCGTTCGAGAAGTTCGTGATGGATGCCGACCAGCTCGGCGTCATCCACCGCATCGCCGAGGGCATTGACCTGTCCGACAACGGCCTGGCGATGGAGGCGCTGCGCTACGTCGGCTCGGGCCAGGCGAGCCATTACCTCGGCACCGACCACACCCAGGCGAACTTCCGCACCGCCTTCTGGCGGTCGGATCTCTTCGACTACAAGCCCTTCGAGACCTGGCAGGAAGAGGGCGAGCGCGACACCGTGCGGCTGGCGCAGGACCGGGTGAAGCGGCTGCTGGCGGACTACCAGAAGCCGGCGATCGACCCGGGCGTCGAGGAGGCGCTGGACGAATACGTGGCGAAGAAGAAGGCCGCCTCTCCCGACACGTTCATGTGAGCGACGCCTTCCGGCGTTCCGGCGGGCCGCCCCGAAAAGGGCGGCCCGCTTGCGTTTCGTCAGGCGGCACCCGGCCGAGGCAGGAGCCGAATCTCGGCCATCATCGCGATGAGAAGCTCGATGTGGCGCACGAAGCTGTAGGAGGCATCGCCCGCCCGCCGCGTCGCCTCGACCCGTTCCTCCTCGGCCAGGAGCGCGGTCAGGGCGCGGTCCGGGCCGGGGGCCTCGGCGGTGCGCATCACGCGACCGAGGTCGCGCGACCGGCTGTAGTCGGCCAGGCCCGCGCGGGCGGCGCGGACCAGAAGCCGGGGGCGGCGCAGGTCGGTGACAAGGGACATGAGATCGGGCATCGCATCCTCCTGAAGTGATTCAATCGGAAGATGAAACAGGAAGTGGCGATGTTGCCTATTGTCGCGAAGCGGCGTCCGCAGATTTGGCGAAAATTTATGATTTTGAAAGAATTATGGCTCACGGCCGCAGCTTTAACCAACAGGTAACCATATCAACCAACGGTTGAGCACGTTTTGGTTAAGACGACGTGAAGCGTCGCCGAAAATCGGTGAGAAATGACGATAATGAACCACCCGCCGGCGGTCCTGCCCGCCTGGCTGCCGGAAAACCTGCGCCTCTATCTTCGCCATGTCGAAGAGGGGCTTTCGATCCGCGCGCTGGCGAGGGAACTGGGCTGCCATGCCTCGACGATCCTCAGGAAGGTCCGCGCCTTCGAAAACCGCCGGGACGACCCGCTGGTCGACGAGGCCCTGACCGGGCTCGGCGCGCTTCACCTCCAGCTCGCCTGCAGCGGCCCGCCGCAAGACCACCCGCACACCGCCACCCATCCAGTCAC
>JBDHSQ010000218.1:0-2611 GCA_039808285.1 Paracoccaceae bacterium | reverse complement strand
GCGCCGCCATCGGCGATATAGACCGCGTCCCGGCCGATGTTCGGATCGGCGAAGAGCGCGCCAACGGCGGCGGCGAAGGCGCTCATCAGAAGCTCGCGTTCAGGCGCACGCGACCGATGGTATCGCCTGCGCCGCCCGCCACCGCGACCACGGCCACGCCGATCAGGGTGTTCGAGGTGGTGGTCTTGGTCGCTTCTTTGGCGGTGTTGTCCCAATAGACCTTGTCGCCTGCGGCCCAGGCTTGCGATGCGACCTTCTTCAGGTCGTAGACGCCGGTGAGCGCGGCCTCGACCGCCTCGCCAAGGGCGGCGGTGCCAGCGGCGACGCCGAAGATGGATCCGACGAGCAGGCCGTCGCCCGAGGCGACGGCATAGGGCGCGGTCAGGGTGATGGTGTTGCCGGGCTGGACGTAGTTCTTCATGGGGGTGTCCCTTCTGGTGATAGTTGCGCGTGGTGCGAATTTTTCCTACCTTTGCGGCAGGAGGATCGGACATGGCCGGCAAGATCAGCATTTCCATCACCGACGAGCATGCCGCCCTTCTGCAGGAGGCCGTGGGCAGCGGCGCCTATGCCTCGTCGAGCGAAGTGGTCCGCGAGGCGCTGCGCGAGTGGCGGGCGCGGCGGGTCGTGGGTGAACTCTGGGACGCGGGCCTTGCCAGCGGCCGCGCCGAGCCGGGCACGACCATGGCCGATATCAAGCGCGAGGCCCGGAACCGCAGAAGCGCGTCCTGACACGCATGCCACGGGTATTCTTCACGCGGGCGGCCCGCGACGACCTGATCGACATCTGGACGCATATCGCCGAGGACGATCCGACTGCCGCAGACCGCGTTCTCGACAGGCTGGACGAGGTCGCCGCCCACCTGGCCGACAATCCGCAGATGGGCCCGGCCCGGGACGATATCCGCCCCGGGCTGCGCTATCTGGTCAGCGGGTCCTACCTGCTGCTCTACCGGATCGTCGGCGACGACATCGAGATCGTCCGCGCCGTGCACGGGCGGCGCGACCTCTACGGCCTCATCTGACCTTACGCGCCCGGGTTCTTGTAGAGGCCGCGCCAGTCGATGGCCTTGGCGCCGAAGTCGAGCCGGCACTTGATCTCGACCCCGTCGACGTCGAAGCCGTTGCGCGTCTCGATGTAGGCGCCCTGCTGGCCCTCGAGATAGGCATATTCGATGGTGTCGATCTGGTTGGGCGAGGCCGCCAGATACCAGGAGGTGGCGCTGGCCGCGTCGAGGCGCGGCTCGCTGATGGGCGACAGGGTGCGGATCGACTGCGGCACCACCTTGGCGCTGTCGGCGGGGACGAGGTTCTGCGCGACGAGCTGCTCGGCCTTCAGTTCCAGGGCCGCGGGCACGATCAGGAAGGCGGGACGGATGTTCAGTACCGTCTTCTTGTCGAGACCGGTCTGCAGCGCCATCGCAGCCCGGGCCGCGCCGACGCTCGCCACATCCAGCGCAGCCCCGGTGCCTGCGAGGTTCTTGTGGGTGGTATGGAACAGCGCGTTGCCGTCGGCCATCGCCGGGTTCGAGGTGATGATGCCCCAGACAACGTCGCTTTCCAGCTGGGCGATGGAGTTGCCGTACATTGCCGGGATGCGCGTGAAGGCGTCGAGATCGTCGTTGATCAGCACCTGCCGGGTGATCGCGACGACCCGGCCATAGGTCTTGACCTTGTAGCTCTCCTTGCTCTCGCCGAGCGTGCCGCGCTTGAACTCGCCGCTCTCGCCCACTTCCAGAAGCTGCGGCGCCTCGCCCAGTTGGACCCGGTGCATGGACTTGAAGTCGGTGGCCAGCACCTGACGGCAGAAGAGCGCGAAGGTGCGGGGATAGGCGTCATAGGCCTGCCGCAGGGTCTTGTTGGTGACGGCCGACAGGATCTCGGGAAAGTCCGAGGTCGAATGCAGCGCGCGCGTCGCCACCTCGTCGCGCGACAGGCCCCGCGTGTTGACCCCGGCATTGCCGAGGCTCTCGCGGGCCAGTTCCAGCAGCGTCATGCCGCGATACTGGCGGGCGGCGTCCTCCAGCGGGAACAGCGTCGGGCTGTAGCGGTGCAGCAGCGCGTTCGCCACCGCGTCACGGCGGGTGATGCGCTCGTCCCGGCCGCCGAGGGGCACGGAGACATGGGGGAAGGTCCGGGTCTCGTCGGACTTGGCGGCGACCTGGTCGAGGATCAGGCGGCGGGACTCGTCCACGCTGATGCCGCGCTTGACCAGATCCTCGGCGAAGCTGCGCTCGAGGTTCAGGCGGCCCACCAGATCGTAGATGGTGGAGACGCGGTCGCGCTCGGCCTCGCGGGCACGGGTTGCGATGGCCTCGCTGTCGGGCGCGGCAGCCGGTTCAGGCATACGCGCGGCGGCCGTTTCGGCCTGCGCCGGGGCCGCGACGGGCGGCTGGCGGGTCTCGGTGCTGGCGGGGACATCCCCGGCCACGGTGGTCGTGCTCTCAGGCATGGATGCCTCCTTTTGCATGCGGGTGTCGACGATTTCGACGGGATAGCTGGCCTGATCGGCCGCACGCACCTGCGCGCGCGGATCGGCGGGAACGGTCACAAAGCTGACCTCGAGCGGGGGCCAGCGCTCGACGATGCGCCGCTCGACCTCGCCCTTGGC
>JBDHSQ010000217.1:0-2613 GCA_039808285.1 Paracoccaceae bacterium | reverse complement strand
ACCGGATTCGAATTCCTCGATCATCGCCTTGCCGCCGCCGGAATAGCCCGAAACACCCGAGATCGCGGGCGGCTGTGCGGGGTCGATCAGCCCGGCGTCGACCAGCGGGCGGATCAGCGCGATGGCGCAGGTGGACCAGCAGCCGGGGTTCGTCACGCGGGTGGCGCGAGAGATCGCGGCGCGCTGGTCCGGCGCCATCTCGGCAAAGCCGAAGCACCAGTCGGGATGGGTGCGGTGCGCGGTCGAAGCGTCGATGATCCGGGTGGACAGCCCCGCCGCGTCGCAGGCCGCGACAACCTCCTTCGCCGCCGCGTCTGGCAGGCAGAGGATCGCCACCTCGGCCTCGGCGAAGGCGGCAAGGCGGGCGGGAATGTCCTTCCTGAGCGACGGGTCGATGCGGACGAGCGCGACATCGCCGCGCCGTTCCAGCCGCTCGCGGATCTGGAGCCCCGTGGTGCCGACATCCCCGTCGATGAAGACCTTGCGTGCCACCGCTCCACTCCGTTCCCAAGGGCCCGGCCGATATACGCCCTTTGCGGCCGAAGGCAAAGGAAAACGCCCGGGAGCGGCCCCCGGGCGTCCGCCGGGTTCCGGTTCGGGTCAGGCCTTGATGAGGCCCATGCTTTCCAGCTTCAGGATCACCTGATGAGCGCAGTTGTCGACATCGACCTTCTCGGTCTCGACCCTGAGTTCGGGGTTCTCGGGCACCTCGTAGGGATCGGAGATTCCGGTGAACTCCTTGATCTTGCCTTCCCGCGCCAGCTTGTAGAGCCCCTTGCGGTCGCGCCGTTCGCATTCCTCGATCGAGGTGGCGACGTGGACTTCAAGGAAGGCGCCGTATTGCTCGACCATCTCGCGCACCGCGCGGCGGGTCGAGGCATAGGGCGCGATCGGGGCGCAGATGGCGATGCCGCCGTTCTTGGTGATCTCGCTGGCGACATAGCCGATGCGGCGGATATTGATGTCGCGGTGTTCCTTGCTGAACCCCAGCTCGCTCGACAGGTGCTTGCGCACCACGTCGCCGTCCAGGAGCGTCACCGGACGCCCGCCCATCTCCATCAGCTTGACCATCAGCGCATTGGCGATCGTGGATTTGCCCGAGCCGGAGAAGCCGGTGAAGAACACGGTGAACCCCTGCCGCGCACGCGGCGGCGAGGTGCGGCGCAGTTCCTGCACCACCTCGGGGAAGGAGAACCAGTCGGGGATCTCCAGCCCCTCGCGCAGGCGGCGGCGCAGTTCGGTGCCGGAAATGTCCAGGACGGTCGACCCTTCGGGCACTTCATCCACCGGGAAATACTGGGCCTTTTCCTGCACATAGACCATCTGCTTGAAGGGAACGACCTCGATCCCGATTTCGGCCGCGTGCTTCTTGACCAGTTCCTGCGCGTCGTAGGGCCCGTAGAAGTCCTTGCCCTGGCTGTTCTTGCCGGGGCCGGCATGGTCGCGCCCGACGATGAAATGCGTCAGCCCGTGGTTGCGACGGATGATCGCGTGCCACAGCGCCTCGCGCGGGCCGCCCATGCGCATCGCCAGCCCCAGAAGCGACAGGTGCGTCGTCGCGGCCGGATATTTGTCCAGCACCGCCTCGTAGCAGCGCACGCGGGTGAAATGGTCGACGTCGCCGGGCTTGGTCATGCCGACGGTCGGGTGGATCAGCAGGTTCGCCTGCGCCTCGCGCGCGGCGCGGAAGGTCAGTTCCTGGTGGGCGCGGTGCAGGGGGTTGCGGGTCTGGAACGCGACGACGCGGGTCCAGCCGAGCTTGCGGAAATAGGCCCTGAGCTCGTTCGGCGTGTCGCGGCGGCCCTTGAAGTCGTAATGCACCGGCTGCTGGATGCCGGTGATCGGCCCGCCCAGATAGACCGGGCCCGCCTTGTGGTGCAGGTAGTTCACCGCCGGGTGGGCGATGTCGTCGGCGCCGAAGACACTCACGGCCTCGTGCTTCTTGTCGGGGGTCCACTTGTCGGTGACGGACAGGATGGCGAGGATCACCCCCTCCTGGTCCCTGAGCGCGATGTCCTGGCCCGGCTCGACCCTCGCGGCGAAGTCCTCGGAGACGTCGAGCGTGACCGGCATCGGCCAGAGCGCGCCGCTGGCAAGCCGCATGTTCTCCACCACGCCGTCATAGTCGGCCTCGGTCATGAAGCCCTTCAGCGGGTGGAAGCCGCCGTTCATCAGAAGCTCCAGGTCGCAGATCTGGCGCTGGGTCAGATCCCAGGAGGGCAGGCCCGCGGCCTCGTGCTTCAGTTTCTGGGCGGAATCGGAAGAGACATACAGCTCCGGAATCGGAGCGTGGTTGGGAAGCGACATCGGCATGAACCCTCTGAACGACCGGGTGCGGCCGGGCGGCCGCCGTCGGGCGGGGGCATAGACCCGAAACGTGGCCGAATTCAAGCCGAGCCGGGGGAATTCGCGCCTATTCGGGATATTGGTGCGGAAATGCCCTTCAACCGCGAAGACTGTTTCCCGGCGGTTGCGCCGGGCGGGACGCCGCCCCGCCCGGCGGCGGCGATCAGGGACGGACCGTCACCAGCCGCGCCGGCGCGGCGCAGGCGATGCGGCCGTCGGCGCCGATGTGGCCCGCCAGCGCCTCGCACGCGGCCGCGTCGATGCGGC
>JBDHSQ010000216.1:0-2628 GCA_039808285.1 Paracoccaceae bacterium | reverse complement strand
GGCGCGGATCGGCGGCGAGGAGTTCGCCGCCCTCGTCGAGGGGCTCGCGCCGAGCGCCGTCGGACGGCTCGCCGAGGCGATCTGCCGGAACACGCGGGCCGTGTCCGTGACCTACGGCGATGGGCCGATCTCGGCGACGGTGAGCGTCGGCGTGGCGCTGGCGCTGGCCGGCGGCATCGACGCCGCGCTCCGGCTCGCCGACGACGCGGTCTACGCCGCCAAGCGCGCCGGCCGCGACCGCTGGGCCTTCGCCGATCCGGGCGCGCCCGTGGTGCGCGGCGAGGGCGATCCGCCGCCCCTGGCCCGCGCCCGCAAATAGGCGCCGGGCGACGCCGGCCGTCCTCGCGATTTCTCTTTGATGCAGCCCCGATCTCGGGCAACCTCCGGTCGCGACCAAGGGAGGGGCGAATGGGCAACGCATTCACGGCTCTCGTCGGAATCCGCGTCCCGATCGTCCAGGCGGCCATGGGCGGGGCCACGTCGCCCGCCTTCGCCGCGGCCGTCAGCAATGCCGGCGGACTGGGGACGCTGGCCCTCGGCTGGAGCCCGCCCGAGGCGGTGCGGGCCGAGATCCGCGCGACGAAGGCGCTGACGGACCGGCCGTTCGGCGTCAATCTCGTCCTCACCCAACCCCAGGAAGAACGCCTCGCCATCTGCCTCGAGGAGGGCGTCAAGGTGCTCTCCTTCTTCTGGGGTCAGGCCGGGCCTTTGACCGGGCGCGCCAGCGACGCCGGCGCAACCGTGCTCCACACCGCCTCGAGCGCCGACCAGGCCCGGCGCTCGGTCGGCGACGGCGCCGACGCCATCGTCGCGCAGGGGTGGGAGGCGGGCGGCCACGTCTACGGCCGGGTCGCCACCCTCGCGCTGGTTCCGGCGGTGGTCGACGCCGTCGGCGACCTGCCGGTCCTCGCCGCGGGCGGCATCGCCGACGGCCGCGGCCTGGCCGCGGCACTGGCGCTGGGTGCCGACGGCGTGCTGGTCGGCACGCGCCTGTGGGCCGCGCAGGAGGCGCTGGTGCAACCAGGCCACCACCGGGCCATTGTCGAGACCGACGGCGACGGCACCATCCGCACCACGGTGGCCGACATCGCGCGCCAGCTGCCCTGGCCGCGCGGCTTCACGGCGCGCATCCGCCGCAACGCCTTCACCGAACGCTGGCACGGCCGAGAAGCCGAGCTCGAGCGCAACGTGCACACCGAAGGCCCGCGCTACCGCCAGGCGTTCCAGGCCGGCGACCCCGACAACACCGGCGTCTGGTTCGGCGAAGCCGCCGGCCTCGTGCATGCCGTCGAGCCCGCGGGCGTGATCGTCGAGCGCATGGCGGCCGAGGCGGCCGAGCGGCTGCAGCGCTGCGCCGCGGGCGGCTGAGAGCCGGTGATGACATGAATCACGCCTGCGATTCGTATCTTCATAGGCTCTGAGCCGTGCCCACGCGTCGGCGAGGGCAGCCCGGCGCGGCCGCGCAACCCGCTCGCGCGGGCCGCGCCACCGCGCAAACGAAGAAGGCGAGCCACCGGCTCGCCTTGCATTCGGGTGCGCCGCTCGGGAGTGCGCGGCGCGCTGCGGCTCAGTCGTCGCGACGCCTGCGGCGGCTCATCAGGAAGCCCAGCATGCCCAGGCCGGCCAGCAGCATGGCGGCGTTCTCGGGCTCGGGCACGGGCGCCAGCGTGGAGGTGATCACGTAGCCGCCGCCCAGCGAGCCGTTGCCGTTGCCGGTGACCATGTAGAAGTACTTGCCGGGGTTGAGCAGCACGCTGTGCGTGGTATTGCCGCTCTGGCCGTCGAAGGCCCAGTTGCCGCCGAGTTGCGAATCGTCGCCGCCGCCGATGGCGCCGTCACCCCCGGCCGACCACAGCGAGTACTGACCGTTGTCGACGTTCCACACGACGCCGTTGCCCAGGTTGTTCGCCACCACGGTGCTGGAGACCGTCTGCGTATCGGGAGCGATCTCGAACTTGAAGTAGTCGGTGAAGGCACCGCTGACGAGGCTGAAACCGACTTCCAGATTGCCGTGCCCGCCCCAATCGGTGGTTGTTGCTTGCGCAGCAACCGAGCCTGCCGCAAGCACGCTCGCGATGACGATGGCCTTGAGCTTCATCTCCTGTACTCCCGTCTCTCGAGGCCCGCGGATGCGGCGCCCTCCTTGGCCCCGTTTATACCCTGCCTTCATGCCCGGGCCACCCCCCCGAACATGGGGGGTAGCCGCAATTGCGGGGGCAGATTGGCAACGGTCTGTAAATCGGGCCCGGGCCGCGCCCGCCGGCGGCCCCGCGGCGGCGCCGCCGGCCCGGCCGGAAATCCGTCACGCCGCGGCCCACGCCGTAGGCCCCACCTCCCTGAATCGAGGCCCCGGTCGGGCGCATCTTCGTCGTTACACTCGGCCGCGCCCCGCCACAGCCGCGTCCGGCCGCCGCCCGGCATGGTCTGCGCAGCGCACCCTCGATCGCCGCCCCGCCAACCCCGGGGCAGGAGCACACCAGAACATGATCTCCGCCGTCCATCCCCTTGGCCGCCCGGCGGCACCCCGGCGGGCGCGCAGCGCCCCGGCGCGCACCCTCGTCATCGTCGCTGCCGCCGCGGCCGCGCTCGCCCTGGCCGGCTGCGGCAGCAAGAAGGACAAGGCCGCCA
>JBDHSQ010000215.1:0-2635 GCA_039808285.1 Paracoccaceae bacterium | reverse complement strand
CTGATCGTCGGTGCGGGCGAACTGGTCTATCAGTTCTCGCAGCTGGTGGCCCGGGTCGGCGGCGTGGGCGAGGCGTTTCGCCTGCTGGGCGATCTGGCCCGAGAGGTCTGGTCGCGCATCGGCCTGGCGCTGGATGCGGCCCTTGCCCGCATGGCGGCCGGGTGGGAGGGCCTGAAGGCGGCGGGCCTCTCGGCGCTGGAAGGCACCATCGCAGGCGTCGTCAGCTTCGGCGACCGGACGGCCGCGATCTTCCAGGGGGCCTATGACGCAGCCGTGGCGATCTGGGGCAGTCTGCCCGGCGCCATCGGCGATTTCGCCTTCCAGGCGGCGAACGGGCTTATCTCTGGCGTTGAAGCGATGCTGAATGGCGTCGTCACCCGGATCAACAGCTTCATCGAGACGCTGAACGCCGCGCTGGCCCTGCTGCCCGAATGGGCCACCGGCGAGGGCGGGGTGCGCATCGGCATCCTCGATCCGGTGGAACTGGGGCGCATCGGCAATCCCTTCGAGGGCGCTGCAACGGCCGCAGGGGCTGCCGCGGCGGATGCCTTCTCGGCCGCGCTTGCCCGCACCTACCTCGAACCGCCTGACCTCGGCCTTGGCGCGATGGCCGAAGATGCTCGCGCCCGGGCCGACGGATATCGCGAAGCGGCCGGGATGCTCGCTGACGCCGCTGGTCGGCCGCTGGCCAGCTGGCAGGCGCTGAAGGATGCCGTGACAGGCACGGGGACCGAGGCCGAGACCGCGCTGGCGGATGCAGCTGCGTCAGCAGATGCCCTGACGGCCGGGCTGAACGACACCGCCACCGCCGCCGATGGCGCGGGCGGGGCCGCGCGCGACGCGGGGGCTGCTGCGGCCGAGGGCGCGGACACCGCCCTGACCGGCTGGCAAGCTGTCACGGCCGCGCTCGCCGACTACGCCGTGCAGGCGCGCGACATCGGCGGGGATATCGGCAGCGCGCTCGTGGGCGCGTTCCAAAGCGCGGAGAACGCCATCGGCGACTTCGTGAAGACCGGCAAGCTCGACTTCCGCGATCTGGTCACGTCCATGATCGCCGACCTCGCGAAGCTCGCCGCCCGGCGCTTCATCCTCGGCCCCATCGCCAATGCCCTTTCCGGCGCGCTGGGCGGCGCAGGCGGCATCTTCGCCAACATCCTGCATGCGGGCGGCATGGTCGGCGCCCCTGGTCCCGGACGCATGGTCCCGGCCCTGGCCTTTGCGGGTGCGCCCCGGATGCACAGCGGCGGCTGGGCCGGGCTGCGGCCGGATGAGGTGCCCGCGATCTTGCAACGCGGGGAACGGGTGCTCTCGCGCCGTGAGGCGGCAGGCTACGGCCAGGCGGGCGCCTCGACCGTGAATGTCACGATCAACGCCCGCGACGCCGAGAGCTTCCGCCAGTCCCGGACGCAGGTCGCCAGCGACATCGCCCGCGCCGTGTCGCTCGGGCGGCGCGGCATGTGAGGACCAGCCATGGCCTTCCATGAAGTCCGCTTTCCCGATGCAATCAGCCGAGGAGCACGGGGCGGCCCGGAGCGCCGCACCCAGATCGTCGAGCTGGCCAGCGGGGCCGAGGAACGCAACGCCAGCTGGGCGAACAGCCGCCGCCGCTACGACGTGGCCTACGGCATCCGCCGCGCCGATGATCTGGCAGCGGTCGTGGCCTTCTTCGAAGCAAGAAACGGCCGCCTCCATGGTTTCCGCTTCAAGGATTGGGCCGATTTCAAGTCCTCCCTGCCATCACAAACCCCAGGTCCGACCGATCAGCCCATTGGCACCGGGAACGGGGCGGCCACCCTGTTTCAGCTGACCAAGCGCTACGCCTCAGGCGCGCAAACGTGGACCCGGGCCATCACCAAGCCCGTCTCCGGAACCGTCACCATCGCCCTGAATGGCACGCCGCAGGGCTCCGGCTGGTCGGTTTCCACCGCGACAGGCCTCATCACCTTCACCACCGCCCCGGCCGCGGGCGTCGCCATCACCGCAGGCTTCGAATTCGACGTCTCCGTCCGCTTCGACACCGATGCCCTCGACGTCACCCTCGACCTCGAACGCCTCGGGTCGATCACCTCGATCCCCCTCGTGGAAATCCGCACATGAAGTCCCTGAACCCTGCGCTGCAGGCGCATCTCGACGAGGGTACGACGACACTCGCCTGGTGCTGGCGCATCACCCGCGCCGATGGCGTGATCTTCGGCTTCACCGACCATGACCTGACCCTCAGCTTTGACGGCACTGAGTTCGAGCCGGAAAGCGGGCTGACCGCCTCCGAGGTCCGATCGGGATCGGACCTCTCCGTGGACGCGCAAGACGCGCAAGGCGTGCTGTCCTCTGACCGGATCACGGAGACGGACATCCTCGATGGCCGATGGGACAACGCCGCTGTCGAGGTCTGGCGCGTGAACTGGTCGGCCCCGGCGCAGCGCGTTCTCCTGCGCCGCGGGGCTATCGGTCAGATCCGGCGCGGACGGCTGGCCTTCGTGGCGGAGGTCCGGTCGCTGGCCCATGTCCTTGGCCAGACAGTCGGACGGACGTTCCAGGCGAGCTGCGACGCCGCGCTGGGCGATACCCGCTGTGCCGTGAACCTCGACGCTCCGGCCTTCAAGGGGACCGGCGCGGTCATCGACGTGCTGCGGGA
>JBDHSQ010000214.1:0-2658 GCA_039808285.1 Paracoccaceae bacterium | reverse complement strand
ACCAGTCCTCGCGGATCGCGATGCGCCATCACCGCCAGCGCCGTGCGCAGGGTGGGTCGCTGCTCTCGATCGAAGTGCCGCTGGCCGGAGCCCGCGAGCCGGTCGGCGATACGCTGACCGAGGACGACGGGCTTGCCGCCTGGCACGGCCAGACCTGCTGCGCCGCGGCCGTCACCGAACTTCACCACGCCCTGCAGGCCGCCCTCGCGCGGCTCCCGGTCGAGGATCGCCGGTTCTGCGCGGCGCTGGCGCATCGCCCGGTCACCGCGCTCGCGGCCGAGGGGTTCGGCAGCCGGTCCGCGCTCTACCGCCGCCTCGCCGATCTCCGTCACGTCCTCACCGCCCACGGTCTCGGTCCCGCCTGGGACGATCTCGCGGCGGCCTGAGTAGAGGCGAAAGGAGGAGATCATGTTCATGGGCACCACCCCCTTCATCACGGTCCGCGCCCGCCGACCGCTCACCGAGATCGAGTTCTGCGCCTGGGTGGCGCAGGCCGTGCCGGGCGACCGGCTCGAATACCATCGCGGCTTTCTGGTTCTCGACATCTTCCCGATGTTCGCCCGGTTGCCGGATCAGCAGCGCGCAGAACTGGCCCGGCTCGGGTCGCGGGCCTTCTGGGCGGCCGAACAGGGCCTCGTGCACCTGGTGCAGGAGCGCAATGGCCCCGACCAGTTCGCGTACATCGCCGTCGCCCGCCCCAAACCGAAGGCCGCAGCCGTCTCGCTGTCCGCGCTCCTGCTGGCTGAGCAGGCGGCCGCCTGATGACCGCCCTCAATTCATTTTTGCCGATCATGGAGACCCTTACATGCCGTTCCCCGCGAACACCCCCACCGTCGACGACCTGCCGGGCCTCGGCCTGCAGGACATTGCGCAGTTGCCCGTCGAGTTGTTGGCCATCCTGCAGCGCGAGATTGACGAGCGCATGGCGCTGACCAAGGCCGCGAAGGCCCGCCTCGATGGTGCGCTGACCGTCCGCTACGCCACCCGCGCCGCCGAGGAACGGCAGGCGGCGGGCAAGGACACCGGCACGATCCGCTTCGACGACGGGGATTTCACCGTGGTCGCCGATCTGCCGAAACGGGTCGATTGGGATCAGGATCGCCTCGCCGCCATGGTCGAGCGCATCCGCGGCGCCGGGGACGATCCCGCCCAGTATGTCGACATCGCCTTCAAGGTGCCCGAGCGCAAATACGCCGCCTGGCCCGACGCCATCCGCGCCGGTTTCGAGCCCGCGCGCACCGTCCGTCCCGGCACGCTGAAGATCGAGATCGTCCCGCAGGGGGGCGATCAATGACGGCGCTCGCCCCGATATCGACCCAATCTCAGGATCTGCCCAGCCTGATCGACCGCGCGGCCAGCATGCTCTCGGGCGCGAAGACCGCCGCCGAGGTGCTCGAGGCGCGCGAGGTCGCCGGGCTGGCCTACGACGTGGCGAAACGCGCCGCCCGGCTGCAACGCGCCAAGAGCGCCCATGACGATCTCGTCGCGGCAGCGCATCGCGCGCAGGCCCACGCGCTCGAGATCGAGGCCCGCGCCAAGCGTCGGCTGGCCGACGAATACGATGCCGCGCAGGCGCGGGGCGAGGTCATGGGGCGCTCGCGGACCTGCGTTGGAGATGACAACGCACCTGCTACCGCCGCCGACCTCGGCTTGCGCCGCGACGAGATCCACGAGGCCCGTCAGATCAGAGACGCCGAAGCCGCTGACCCCGGCGTCGTTCGTCGCGCCCTCGATGACCGCCTCGAACGCGGTGAGGAACCGACACGCGCGGCCCTGCGCAAGATGGTGGTGGACGCCGCAATGCGCGGGCTCCGCCCGCAGCGGTCCGCCAGCCGGCGAAATCCCCTCTACGTCCCGCCGACGCCCGAGCAGGCAGCGTGGCGGCATGTCACCGGCACGTTCCGCGCCTTTGCCGAATGGGCCTCGGCCGAGAACCTCGCCCTTGCCCGCAAGGGCATGCGTGAGGCCAGGGACACCCCGTTTCACGACCTCGATGCCACGGCCATCGCCGAGGGGTCTGCAGCTTTCACGACAATCAAGGAGTGGTTCGATGCTCGATAGCCAGTCGGCGGCATTTGCCGAACGTGTCTGGGAGGTTGCCTCGCAGCTTGGCAACAACGCCCCGAAAATCGCCGATGACATGATGGAGGATGCCTTCCCGCTGACCTGCAGCCAGGCGCGGCAGGAAGGTGCGCTGCGGATGCTGCGGACCGGCATCATCACCGAGGTGAAGCGGATCCTGCGCACGCAGGACGATGCTGTGGGCCAGGCCGATTTCGCGGACGTGTGCGAGTCCTTCGCGCCGCTGGTGAAGGATCTGCGCTCGAAGTCCTACTTTGTTGAGTCCGCCGCGGAATACGTCGCCATCCCGCACATCATCGCCGAGCCCGAGCTGCTCGATGACGCGCGGCGTTTCATGCGCCGCAAGGGCAAGGAATGCCTCGACGAGGCGGATCGTCTCGATGCGCTCTTCGCGGCCGTGACCAGCAACGACCCGGATGCAGCGCGGGCGCGTCAGGAGGTGCTGGCATGACCGGCGCGCTCCCGATCATCAGCGCCGACCAGCGGCTGGCCGAGCCGCGCGGGATCAAGGGCTGCATCTTCGGCAAATCCGGCATCGGGAAGACCTCGCTGCTCTGGACCCTGAACGCGTCGACG
>JBDHSQ010000213.1:0-2659 GCA_039808285.1 Paracoccaceae bacterium | reverse complement strand
AGAAGGCGCTGCTCGGCGCCTATGTGGAGCGGGCATCGGCCGAACGCGGCGTCACCTTCGTCGGGCGGCTCGGCACCTACCGCTACCTCGACATGGACGTGACGATCCGCGAGGCGCTCGATGCGGCGCGCCTCTTTCTCGATACCGCCGCAAGCGGCGAGGCGATGCCCGCCTTCGTGGCGAGGCCGGTCTAGGCGGACCGGTAGATCGCCAGAAGCTCCTGGATGTGGTCCGGGATCGACACCGGGGCCCGCGCATCGCGCCAGTAGGCGCCGACATCGACGCGACCGTCGAGAATGCTGGCGATCCGCTCGCAGAACGCCTCCACGTCGCCGGCGGGAAAGACGAACTCCGGGCTGTTGCCAAGCTCCCGTGCGCCGCCGCGGTCGCTGGTCAGAAGCGGGATGTGCCGGGCGTGCATCTCGATCGCCACCTGGGGCAGATTGTCCTCCCACAGCACCGGCACGACGCCCACGCCGACATTCGCGAGGATCGCGTCGAGGTCGTCGTGCGAATAGCCGTCGGAATAATCCACCTCGGCCAGATGGTCGGAAAGATCGCTGAGCGCCTTCATGGCCTTGTCGCCGCCGTTCGGTGCCGCAACGACAAGCCGGACCCGTTCGGCCAGCGGCTTCGGCAGTTCCGAGAGCGCGTCGATCAGGAAGAAGAAGCCCTTGTCGCGTCGCATGTAGCCGAGATAGGCAAGCGTCAGAACGCCATCCTCGTCCAGAAGCGACGGCCTGGGCTGGGTCGTCTGGAACTTCTCGTGCTGCCGCGTCGCGATGTAGGACGTGCGCACGATCGCGGGGTCGATGCCGTATTTGCAGGCGATCTGGCTCACCCGCTCGGACACGCCGAGGACGACGTCGCAGTTCTTGTTGATCATGTCGATGAAGGTCTGGCGGCGAAGCGCGAACTGCGAGGCCAGCGGCGCAAGGCGCTTCAGGCCCCGCGATGCGTCCTCGCCCGCCGGCGCGCCGGCGGGCAGGCGCAGGCGGCGGCGCAGGGCCTTCGCCACCCGGCCATAAAGCCGGTAGGCGCGCGCCGAGTTGCGCAGGATGCGCCCGAAGGCGATATCGAAGAGTAGCGTGCCCGGCGCCACCCCGTTGCGCTTCAGCAGGAAGGCCACCGCATTGGCCTTCCGCACCAGGCTTTCCTCGGTGTGCTTCTCCAGGCAATCCCGGCACGCCCGGCCGTCGTCGAAGTAGTCGCAATGCGCGGTTTCGTTGAACCAGAGGTTCACCTGCGGGCAGAACGGATAGTAGTTGTGCATCGAGAAGACGAAGCGCGTGCCCGGCCAGCGTGCCCTGGTGTCGAGCGCTTCGGCGGGAAGACCCTCGAGATTGTTGAAGTGGATCACGTCGAAGGGTCCGTTCGTCTCGACGAAATCGACGAACTGCGCGACCGTCGCCGGCGCCGAAATCTGGCTCGCGTTGCGGAACGAGAAATGCGAGGGCGCCAGCACCTCGGAATTCACGATCTCGAAGCGGCGCGCGCGCCGTTCCTTCGGGCCGTGGCGGACGGGGGCCCACCGGGGCGCCGCCGCGTTCAGGTCATAGGAGATTCCCGACGACAGGAACCAGGCGTCGGCATCGGGCACGCCATCCAGCGCCTCGATGATGTTGCGCTGATAGACCGTGACGCCTCCTCCACGCCTTTCGGGATCAAGGTAGTCGACCCAGTTGTAATAGAGGATTTTCATGGCAACCTTTCCCGAGCGCGGCGACCTGCGGATGACGTTCCGGGTCAGATTTCCTCACCCAGCCAATGCTCGCGCCCCATCTTCCTGAAATAGGTTTCGATCGGTTCGGGGTTCCTGAACCGGTCTATGACGCGGTTCATGTTCTGCTTCACAAGCGGGCTGCGCATCCCGGCCTCGTAGGGAACGCCGAGAAAATCGGTCAGGTGCCGGTTGAAGTCGGGCGAGAACATCTCCCGGTATTCGATGCACATCTTCGGTTGGGACAGGCCGTCGAGGAACCTCGAGAAGAGGAAGTCGTAGGTGGAGAACTCCTGCCACAACTGCGAAAGCCGGAGGAGGTTGACCGGCATCCTGGCGTCGTCGTCCGGCGACTTCTCGAGTTGCGCCCACTTCTGGGTGCGCTCGGCCCTGATCCACGACGAAGCCTGGGCAAGCTTGTTGTCCCTCTGGACGTAGATGAACCTGAGGTCATCCTGGCTGGCGATGTCCTTCAGAACGTCCAGGCTGTGGCCGATCATGAACTTGAAACCGGCCGCGAGGAACTTCGATTTTTCGTAGCGGCGGAAAATCTCCCGCCCGAACTCCACGGCGCGATAGTCACGCTCCTTGACGCGCTCGGGATCCCGGATCGCCGAATGCGCGTCGATGATGGCCCAGGGATTGAACTGTTCGCCGCCGCAGATGATCCGGCTGTGCGAGGTCAACGTGGTCATCAGGTAGGTCGTGCCACTTCGCGGCAGGCCGAAAACGATGAACTTCTGCATTCGTGGTCCCGTCTTCTCAGTGCATTCTGGTCTGCTTGGGTGGAAGGGGATGGGCCTTCCGCGACACCATCGCCCCTCACCGCGACCGGATCATGCCGACGATGTCGTGGGTCCGTTCGAGGATCGGCCGGGCGAGCGCGTCGGCGCGGCGCGCGCCTTGGCCGAGGATGCGGTCGATCTCGGCCGGCTCGGC
>JBDHSQ010000212.1:0-2778 GCA_039808285.1 Paracoccaceae bacterium | reverse complement strand
GACGGCCGAGGCGCCACGCCCGATGGGGCTGCGCCGGCTGACCCTGACCGCGGCCGACGCGGTCGTGGAGGGCCCGGCCCCCGGCGAGCGCGGCGACGCGCCGCCCGCCGACGCGCCCTCCGGGGCGGAAGCGGCGGAGATGCCGGACGAGGCGCCGGGGCTCGTCTCGGCCCTGGCCGGCGAGGCGCCGGAGGGCGGCCCGGCCGAGGGCGAGGCGGAAAGCTCGATCTTCGGTCCCGGCGAGGACGGACTGATCGACATGGACATGCTGCGCGACCTCGTGGCCGAGATCATCCGCGAGGAGCTTCAGGGCGCGCTCGGCGAGCGGATCACCCGCAACGTGCGGATGCTGGTCCGGCGCGAGATCAACCGCGCGCTCGAGGCCCGCGGCCTGGAATAGGGCGGAAGACCGCCGGCCGGAAAAGGAAAACGCGCCCGAGGGGCGCGTTCCTTCGGCGGCGCGGCCGGTTCCGCCCGGTCAGGCGGCCTCGGCCTCTTCCGCGGCGTGGCGGCGTTCGCTTTCCTCGCGCGACAGCGCGACAGAGGTACGAACCCCTTTCGACACGAATTCCATCAGCCCCTTCACGACCCGCTCGTTGGGATCGATCCCGGCGCAGGACAGAACCTCGCGGCCGTCCCGCGAGCGGGCCCAACGGGCGATCTGCTCGGGCCCGTTGCCATACTTCTTGTCGTCGGCAATCGCATCGTCGAGCGCAGCCAGCACCACCGCGGCGAAAAGCTTCCGCGACCGCTGGCCTTGCTCGTAGTTGAATGCGGTGCCGTCCACGAAATCGCGCATTTCCTGATCCGTCTTATTGCTCTTGCGTTTCCCGGCGTCCTGCTGTTTATGGCGTTTCGCTTTTGATTCGGTATGCCCGCCGGCGAATGACTGTCATGCGTCTGGCGCATGGCTTACCTTTGGGAAACACCGTATCTAGTTGGCTTGCCAGAAACAGGCCCGGCATATATAGGTGCCGCCCAATCACGTTCAACCTTTTGTCAAGGTTCTCTCCATGCCAAAGATCAACGGCAACGAAATTCGCCCCGGCAATATCCTGGAACATGACGGGGGTCTGTGGGCTGCCGTGAAGGTCAACCACGTCAAGCCCGGCAAGGGCGGCGCCTTCGCGCAGGTCGAGCTGAAGAATCTCCGCGACGGGCGCAAGCTCAACGAGCGCTTCCGCTCGGAAGACAAGGTGGAGCAGGTGCGGCTCGAGCAGAAGGACCAGCAGTTCCTTTACGAGAACGACGGGCGTCTGGTGTTCATGGACAGCGAGAGCTTCGAGCAGATCGAGCTTGATGCCGAGCTTCTGGGCGAGCGGCGGCCCTTTCTCCAGGACGGCATGACGGCAACGATCGAATATTACGGCGACGAGGCGCTGTCGGTCTCGATCCCGCAGAAGGTGACCTGCACCGTGACCGAGACCGAGCCGGTGGTGAAGGGGCAGACGGCGGCGAACAGCTACAAGCCGGCGATCCTCGACAACGGCGTCCGGATGATGGTGCCGCCCTTCATCGGCGAGGGCGAGGCGATCATCATCAACACCGACACGATGGAATATTCCGAACGCGCCTGACCGTCACGGCAGGCTGACGCGGGCCGCGCCGGCCCGCATCCCGCCTGCGGCCCGGTCGAGGCGCAGATGGGCGATGCCCTTGCCGCCCCACTGGGTGAAAAGCCGCCCCGCGGGCTTGCCATCGGCGAGAATCTCGGTCCCGACCGGCGCGGCGCCCTCGACCAGGACGGTGACAAGGCCCTTGCGCAGTTCGGTCTTGTGCTTCATCCGCGCCGTCACTTCCTGCCCGACGTAGCAGCCCTTGCGGAAATCGACGCCGTTCAGCCGTTCGAACCCGGCTTCGAGGATGTAGCTTTCGTCGGGGATCAGCTCCACTCCGGTCTCCGGGATGCAGTGTTCGACGCGGATCCTGTCCCAGCCAATTGTCGGCGCGCCGCCCGGGTCCGCCGCGTAGCGCCGCCAGCCCAGCGCGGGGTGGCGCGGGTCGGCAAACGCGCCCCGGGGCGCCGGTCCGACCCCGCGCGAGACCTGTAGCGCCGAGGCCGCGATCACGATCTCGGCGCGCAGACGATACATCGACAGGCGGCGGAAGAGTCCTTCGGCCAGGCTCGCGTGCACGTCGAGAAGGATCGCCTCGCCCGCCGGAACCAGGAAGAAATCCGCCAGATACTTGCCCTGGGGCGACAGCAGCGCGGCATAGACGATGCCGTCCTCCAGGCGCCGAACGTCATTGCTGACGAGCCCTTGCAGGAAGTGCTCGCGGTCCTTGCCGGTGATCTCGAACAGCCTGCGGTCGGGGGCGGCTTCGCCTTGCATCTCCATCGGTCCGGTCCTGTCGCGCTCAATCGGAAAACTGCAACCGGCAGAGCCCGGCGTAAAGCCCGTTTGCGGCCAGAAGCGTCTCGTGGGTGCCTTCCTCGACGACGCGGCCCCGGTCCATGACCACGATCTTGTCGGCATTGCGCACCGTCGCCAGGCGGTGGGCGATGACAAGCGTGGTGCGTCCGCGGGACAGGCCCTCGAGCGCCTCCTGCACCACCTTCTCGCTCTGTGCGTCGAGCGCCGAGGTCGCCTCGTCCATCAAGAGGATCGGCGCGTCGCGCAGAAGCGCGCGGGCGATGGCGACGCGCTGGCGCTGGCCGCCGGAAAGGCCCGAGCCGCGCGGCCCGGCCGGGGTGTCGAGCCCTTGGGGCAACTGGTCGGCGAAGGCGCTGACATGGGCCGCCGCGAGCGCGGCGCGCAGCGCCTCTTCGGGCACGCC
>JBDHSQ010000211.1:0-2809 GCA_039808285.1 Paracoccaceae bacterium | reverse complement strand
GCATCCTTGAAGCCAATGACGGGCTTCCCGCATCCTGCATTCGACCCAATCTTCTTGGTTTTCAGTTGCGGTTTGTCCATGCTGTGGAACCAGGCGGTCGTAGCGCCGTTCATCACATTCCAATCGAGTTTGCGGCCGACCGCACCGGGAGAGACGAATGAAGTGGCAACCGCACTATGCGACGGGTCATCCAGAGATAGATCAGCAGCACATGATGCTGTTCGAGTCGTCCGACCAGTTCCGGCAGACACTGGAGGCCGGAGAGGGTCGGAAGACCTATGACTTGTTCCTGGAATTTCTTGCCGCCTACGCGGAGGCGCACTTCTCGGTCGAAGAGAGGTGCATGATGGCGAACAAATGCCCAGTTGCGGAGCAGAATAAGCACGAGCACGGCTTGTTCCTGAAGCTGGTGCAGAAGGAGCAGGCGCGGTTCTCGACGGACGGCTTCACCCGAGCCAGCGCCGAGGCAATGCTGGATATGGTGGACGGCTGGCTCGACAGCCACATAGGCCGAGTCGACATCATGCTAAGGGACGCGACCGAACGCGGATGATGCGATGTGAGCTGGAGGCCCCAGGACTGCTGTCTGGGCGGCACAATGGACATGGCTGAAGTTCGGATTTTCGGTGCAGTCACGGCTATTTCAGACTGAGAACACTTTGTTTTTACTTACTGTTGCTTAGCCCCTACATGGACCGATAGCGAACACATTTCGGACACATCGCAACGCAAGACATGCAACCTCTGATTGCAGAGAGGCCGTCGCATATAATCCGCGTGTACCCCTTGAGCGAGTGTAAGCATACCGAGAAATCTTGGATCCGCAGTATCACTGCGCGATGGTTGCACATGCGCCGAGAAGCCGATCAGCAGTTCAGGGTGAGGCAGGTAGATCATCTTGTACTTTCGGTCCCCTCGATGCGCGTCGGCGGTCGCAAGACCGTCGAAGTCTTGGTGCTGACTAGCAACGGAACGGGGACAACAGTCACTCCATCGCGGCGGCGGCCTCGACATCCCTACGACAACGCCCAATTCTCTCTCCCGGGGCGTAGTGACAACAACATTCAATCCCACACTGGCTCGCGGAGACATCCGCAGGCTTCGTTTTTTCTGCACCCGACCAATCGTGGGACTGATCGCGGTCATTGCGCAAGGCTGCGCATGCAAAATCTCTTAGTCTGCGCTCGAGGTTTCGCACATTCGATACACGCCACCGCCCTCCACGTCGTGTCCGCATCCCGCGCGCATCGAGTTCCGCCGCGATGGCGCGGAGGCTGTTGTGCCCCCTGGCGCGGATGTCGGCGAGAACCGGCGCGAGGTCTTGCGCGAACCGATCCGCATTGGCAGCGACCGTGGTCCTGCCCGCCACGCCGCCCTTGCCAGCACGCCGGAGCGCCGCAGCACCGTTGGGGTTGCCGAGCTTGACTCCACGGGCCTTGGCGACGGCGAGCGCCTCCTTCGTCCGTCGCGAGATGGCTTCACGCTCCTGCTGGGCGACCAGCGCCATGATGCCCACGGTCAGATCGTTGGCCTCGGGAATGTCGCAGGCAAGGAACCGCACGCCCGAGTCCCTCAGCGTCAGCAGGAAAGCGGCGTTGCGCGAGAGCCGGTCGAGCTTGGCGATGACGAGGGTGGCGCCGGTGAGGCGGGCCAGCCGGATGGCCTTGCCAAGCTCAGGCCGGTCGGGGTTGCGCCCGCTCTCGACCTCGGTGAACCGCGCGAGCACCTCGTCGTGGCGAAGGCCGACAGCGCCACCCGAATGCATCCGGGGAGCGGCGGCGAAGGCCATGGCCGGGACCATGCGCGAGGGACCTGCCGATCCGACCATGCCGCCCGCGTGCAGGATATTGGCGAAAATCCCGCCCGCGCCGCCGAGCGCGCCCGAGAGCGCGTTGGCGATGGGACCGAGGATGAAGCGCCGCGCCGCGAGCTTGGCGAGATCCGCGATGAGCGAGGTCACCAGATCGCGAAAGTTCAGCTTGCCGGTCTTCACGAACTCCCCGACCGCATCTTCGGCGGACTGGAACGCGCTGACGAGGCTCTGACCGATATCGCCGCCGATCTCCCGGGCCCGGCTGGCATAGTCCGAGAGCGCGGCCGTCACGGCCTGCCATCCGGTCAGCGCACGCTCCGCCCCTTCGCCAGCGGCGGTTCCCGCATCGCGGGCAGCACCATCAGCGCCATTGGCAGCGGCTGCGGTGTCGTCGAGCCCAGCCGCGAGCGCATCGGCGGAGGTCGCGGCGTCCGTCAGCGCGGTCTCGGCCTCCGTGCCGGACCCGGTCACGGCATCCTTCAGCGCCTGCCAGGCGGCAAGCGGCCGGGTCGCGGCATCGGTCAACATACCCGCGGCCTCGCGATAGGCATCGGCCCGGGCGCGCGCGTCTTCCGCCATCGCGCCGAGACCGAGATCGGGCGGAGTGATGTAGGTCCGAGAAAGCGCCGCCGAGAACGCATCGGCCGCCGCGGTGCCGGCTGCCGTCGCGGCCCCCTCGAATGGGTTGTCGATCCGGCTCAGGTCCACCGCGTCGAGCGTGCCGATCCGCACGCCGCCCTCGCCGGTGGCCCATTCGGGCAGCAGGGCCAGCGCGGCGTTCAGGGTCTCGATGAAGCTGTTGATGCGGGTGACGACGCCGTTCAGCATCGCCTCGACCCCGCCGATCAGCCCGTTTGCGGCCTGGTAGGCGAAGTCGCCGATGGCGCCCGGCAGGCTGCCCCAGATCGCCACCGCACCGTCATAGGCGCCCTGGAAGATCGCGACAGTGCGGTCGCCGAAGCCGACAACGCCCGCAATGGTGCCGTCGAGCGCCGA
>JBDHSQ010000210.1:0-2859 GCA_039808285.1 Paracoccaceae bacterium | reverse complement strand
GACCGCGCGACGGCGATGACGAGGGCGGGATCGGCGGTCGTCACTGGATGAGTCACAGCACCGCCCCCTCGTGGCCGCCGTCCTTCGTCGCGTAACGCAGGACCGCGTCCTGGCCCGGGATGTGGGGGAAGCCCCGGAAGTTCGCGACATTGGCGAACTTCGTTCCACAGGTCGCGATCCGCTTGTCGCAGCCCGCCCGGACCACGAAAGCATCCGTAGCCGTGATCGGGCGCACCGGGGCTTCGAGCAGGGTCAGGATCGCCACGCCGTCGACGAGGTCATGCGACAGCACCTCAACGCGTCGCCCTACATTCGCGCCGCTGGTCCATTCGACCAGGCCGAAGGTGAACCAGCCTGCAGTGAAGGTGCCGAGGCCAGAGGCCGTGAAGGCCCGATCGCGCAGCACATCGATGACCGTTCCGCTGCCCTTGAAGGCCGGGGCCTCAAGGTTCACGCCGCAGCGCGGATCGCCCAGCGCGGCGTCGCAACTCGCCTGAAACGTCCGCCCCACGGTCTGGCCGAGAACATGGGCCAGTGACCGCACCTCGGCCACGAAGGCCAGCCGCCCGCGCCGGATCTGGCCGATGGCCCCGCGCCGCAAGAGCACGCGCTGCGCGGGGTTCGACCAGTTCACCCGCCAGACCTCGACAACTGCGTTGTCCCAGCGGCCGTCGAGGATGTCGGTCTCGGTAATCCGGTCGGAGGAGAGCACGCCCTGAGCGTCCTGCGCGTCCACGGACAGGTCGGACCCCGAACGGACCTCGGAGGCGGTCAGCCCGCTTTCCGGCTCGAATTCCGTCCCGTCGAAGTTGAGCGTCCGGTCGTGATCGGTGAAGCCGAACGTCACCCCATCGGCCTGCGTGATCCGCCAGCACCAGGCGAGGGTCGTCGTGCCCTCGTCAAGGTGCGCCTGCAGCGCGGGCGGGAGGGACTTCATGGCCGGTCTCCCCGCGCCACTGCCGCGCAAAGGGCGGCAACGAAGACGCCGATCGCTCCGCCCACGACCATGCCCGCGAAGAACTCAATCATCGCCGCGGAACCCGCGTTCGATCCGGTCGCGCAGGCCGATCAAGCCGAGGCCGAGCGCAATCAGCGCGGCAGGCGATGCATCGCCTGAGCCTGCCAGCGTAGCGACAAGGCGGGCGAGGTCGGCCAGCGGGCCGGTGGCGGGCAGCGCGAGGGAGGCGGCGCCGGTCGCGAAGGCGAGCAGCCCCGCCCACCAGGTGAGAGACGTGGGACGAATGTAGCGCATAGGATCAGGCCCTCCGGATCAGGGTGGTGAAAGTGCCGAACAGCCGGGCGAGCCAACCGTGCGGCATGTCGGGCTGCAGTGACGGATCGGGTGTTGCCGGTGTGGCCAGCGACCGGATCAGGTCCAGCGCCTCGGCCTCAGTCAGGCGGCGAACGGGGCGCGAGAAGTCGACACGGCCCCCGCGATCCACGGCCCAGACGGGGATCGTCCCGCCGGGAAAGCGACCGTGGCGGAACAGGTCGCGCTCGGCCTCGCGGCGCGGCAGGATCGAAGCTGGTCGCCGCCAGTTCAGAAACGCGTCGGCGGCTGCAACGCGATTGCCGGCGTTGAGCGCCTTCGTCAGCGTGGCCTTGGCGATGGCGCCCGTATTGTAGTGAAACGAGACCAGCGCATCGAACTCATGCGGTTCCAGCGGCACCTTTACCGCGCGGCGCACCTCGGCCTCGTAGGCGGCGAGGTCGGCGCGGAAGAGCCGGAAAGCCTCGCGGATCCCCGCATCGAGATCGGCCGGCATGCCGCGCGCCATTTGCGCCGGATCGGGCGGCCCCGCGGCGGCCGTGTGGCCGATGCCGAAGGTCCAGACGGTCTTCACGTCGAGATAGGGTCCGGGCACGATTCCCTCGTGCCGGACGAGGGCCAGGAGGCCCCGGTCGGTCATGTGCATGGGATCACCTGAAAAGCGAGAGGACGAGGATCAGCGCGGCGACGGCGAGGCCGATGCGCAGGCGGTGGGTGAAAGCCAGACCGGGATCGCCCGGGTCGCAGCGAAGGGCGCGCGCGAGGCGGAGAAGGTCATTCATCGTCCGCCCCTCCCTTCGCGCCGCGCAGCCGGGCGAGGACGAGTTCGATGAAGGCCGGGCCGAAGACGCCCACGAGATAGGCGGCCGAGCCTGCCGCCCCGCCCGCGGGGATCGCCTGCGGTGGCAGGGCGAGCCAGGCGGTGACGAGCGCCATCGAGAAGCTGCCCATTCCGGCCGCGATCAGCCCGCCGAGGAGGATGTGGCGCAGCGCGTCGCGCAGCCGCATCCGCGTGGTCAGGGCGTTGGTGGCCCCGCCCAGTGCGCCCCAGGCGGCGAGGATTACCGCCGTCGAGGCTGCAAGCTCGCGCAGCACCGCCGCCAGAAATCCGGTCTCGTCGTTCATGTGCGGATCTCCAGGAGCGGGATCGAGGTGATCGACCCGAGGCGTTCGAGGTCGAGGGTGACGTCGAGGGCGTCGGTGTCGAACCGGACGGGCACGTCGAATTCGAAACCGGCCGTGAGGACGACGCCAGCGGCGGGAGCCGAGGTGAAGGTGACAAGGCCGGTTGCGGTCGCGACCGACCAGCCGGAGGCTTGGGGCGTGCCGTTCAGGGCGATGGTCACCGTTCCGGCGACAGGCTTGGTGATCGCCCGCGTCCAGGTCTGCGCGCCGGAACTGTAGTGCTTGGCCAGCTGGAATTGCGTGGCCGCCCCGTTGCCGGTGCCGATGGGCTGGTCGGTCGGGCCGGGCGTCTGCGACGGCAGGCAGGACTTGAAGTCGGCCCAGTCCTTGAAGCGGAAGCCGTGAAGACGGCCGTTGCGGGCCTCGAAGAAGGCCACGACCGCTGCCAGATCGTCGGCGCGGCG
>JBDHSQ010000209.1:0-2907 GCA_039808285.1 Paracoccaceae bacterium | reverse complement strand
GGGAGATGTTGGCGGGGAGGACGAGGCCGCCTCCGCCGCGCCATCGAGGGCGAGCGCGGCACAGGCGCCCGGTGGGACGGCGCGGGCGATCTCGACGGGGTGGGGAGTTCATCGCTGGGGGGTCGGCGAAGCGCATGACGAGGCCGGCCGCCACCCCGCGGCCCGGACAGACGGCGCCGAGGATGTAGGCCGACTGGGAGCGGGCGCGGCGCCCAGATGCGGAGGAGCGTCCCTTGCTTGTCAATCGGCGCGCAAACTCGACCCCCGATCGGCGTCCAATTTTAACCCCCTTGTCCAGTTAGAGAGACGGGCCTGACGCGCGGGAGCTATCCTACGGCGCAGGCGCGTCAGGCCCGTCTCTGGGCGCACCGGCGGGGATCAGGCTCGGGTCTTGAAGCGCCAGCTCTTGTTGCCGGTCTCGACGATGTCGCAGTGGTGGGTCAGCCTGTCGAGGAGCGCGGTGGTCATCTTGGCGTCGCCGAAGACGCTGGGCCATTCGCCGAAGGCGAGGTTGGTGGTGACGACGACCGAGGTCTGTTCGTAGAGCTTGCTGACCAGGTGGAAGAGCAGCTGGCCGCCGGCCTGGGCGAAGGGCAGGTAGCCGAGTTCGTCGAGCACGACGAAGTCGAGACGGCCGAGATGATCGGCGAGCCGGCCCTGCCTGCCGCCGCGAGCCTCGGCCTCGAGCTTGTTGACGAGATCGACGACGTTGAAGAAGCGGCCGCGGGCGCCGCCGCGGATGCAGGCGCGGGCGATGGCCACGGCGATGTGGGACTTGCCGGTTCCCGTGCCGCCGATCAGCACGACGTTGCGCTGCTGTTCGAGGAACCCGCCGCCGGCGAGGTCGCGCACCAGCGTCTCGTTGACCGGCGTGTCGTCGAAGACAAAGTCCTCGATCTCCTTGGCGAGCGGCAGCTTGGCGATGGCGATTTGGTACTTGATCGAGCGCGCCTGCTTCTCGCTGAGCTCGGCCGACATGAGGTCGCCGACGACCTTCTGGGGCTCGTGCTGGCGCTTCACCGCCGCCGCGACGATCTCGTCGTAGGCGGCCTTCATGCCAAAGAGCTTTAGCCCGCTCATGGCGGCGAGGATCTCGGTTCTCTCCATCATACGGCTCTCCTGAGGCTGTCATACCGGGCGCAGTCGGCGATCGGCTCGCAGGCGAGCCGGAGCGCGTCGGGCGTCATGATCGTCGCCGGCGGCCCGGGATCGCGGCTGCGGGCGAGGATGTTGAGCACGACGTCGGCGGAATGGACACCGTCGGCCAGCGCCTCGGCGCAGGCCGCCTCCACCGCGGCCAGACCGTCGGTCAGCACCGCGCCGAGGATGTCGACCATCTGCCGGTCGCCGTCCGGCGACGCCTTCAGCTTGCGGCGGACGCGCTCGATGGCGCCGGGCAGCACCCAGTCCTTGAAGGGCGCGCCGTTGCGCAACGCGCCGGGTTTGCGGGCCAGCACGGGCACGTAATGCCAGGGGTCATAGACCGTGGCGCCGCGGCCGAAAGCGCGGGCGTGCTCGGCGACCACGCGGCCGTCCTGGCGAATCTGGATCCGATCGGCGTAGGCGCGGACCTCCACCGGCCGCCCTACGGCGCTCGCCGAGACCGAGTACTTGTTGGTGTCGAAACGGACGAGGCAGGTCTTGGAGACCGAGGCCGTCACTGCGTGGAAGCCATCGAAGGGCCCGCGATAGGGCACGAGGCTCGGTCGCTCGGCCTCGAACATCTCCCAGATCGTGCGGTCGCGCAGTTCGGGATGCCGGTTGGCCTTCGCCCAGGCGACGCAGCGATCCAGCAGCCAGGCGTTCAGCTCGTCGTAGCTCTTCACCCGCACCCGCGGCGAGAAGAAACGCTGGCGCACGACGCCGACCTGGTTCTCGACCTGGCCCTTCTCCCAGCCCGAGGCCGGCGTGCACGCCACAGGCTCGACCAGATAATGGCCGCACATCTGCAGGAAGCGGCGGTTGTAGGCGCGCTCGCGGCCCACGAAGACCCCGTCCACCGCGGTCTTCATGTTGTCGTAGATCCCACGCGTGCACGCGCCCTTGAAGAAGGCAAACGCCCGGTCGTGGGCGTCGAACACCATTTCCTGGCTCTCTCGGGGATAGGCCCGGACGAATAGCATCCGGCTGTGGCAGAGCCGGACATGCGCCACCTTGACCGTGGTGGTGACGCCGTCGATCAGCACCACCTCGTGGCTCCAGTCGAACTGGTAGGCCTCGCCCGGCTCGAAGCTCAACGGCACGAAGGCCGACGCCGACGCCGCGCTCTCGCGCCGCCGCCACGTCGCCGCGTAGCGCCGCACCGCGTCGTAGCCGCCCTCGTAGCCGAGCGCGCGAAGCTCCTCGTACACCCGCATCAGCGTCAGCCGGTCCCGCGCCGACCGCGCCGCATTGGTCGCCAGCAGACGGTCGAGCTCGTCGCGCCAGGGCCCGACCTTCGGCTGCGGCTGAACCTCGCGCTCGTAGTCGAACGACGTCGCCTCGGACCGCAGGATCTTGCGCACCGTGTTGCGCGCAATGTGCAGGTCCCGGCTGATCTGCTTGATCGTCCTGCCCCGCACGAAGAACTCGCGGCGAACCCGCGCAATCGTGTCCACGCCCTTCATCCCCCTCCCGCCCATCCGCCAACATGGACGGGCAGTGTCCGCGCCACCGCGGGCGAAGGGGGGTCAATTTTGGACGCCGATCCTCCCGCTCAGGGGGTCAACATTCCATGCCGATCCACACCCTTCCACGGCAAGATCGCGGTTCAGCAGCGCCGTGATCCTCCGGTAGCCCTAGGTCGGCCGCGCGTCGACCAGCCGGCGCACCAGCGGCAGGACCGCCGCGTCTTGCGCCTTTTGATAGCGCCGACGCGGCTTCGCGCCTCTCGCCAGGCGTTCGACCAGGTTCGAGCGCGACACGCCG
>JBDHSQ010000208.1:0-2974 GCA_039808285.1 Paracoccaceae bacterium | reverse complement strand
GTGGAGGAAGGCTGAATCCGCGGCCGGAAAGGCGTGGCAGGCCCGCGGGCTGGCCGGAAGCGATCCGGTGTCCACCGCATCGCCGTAAAGCGCCTTGAAGATGCCCATGTTCGGGTTGCCCGCATGGAACGTCGACCATCCGGCGATGCTGCCCCAGGAAATGTCGGGGTATTCGACCCCGCCCACCAGCCGGAACGGCGGCCCGGTGAAGCCGGGCAGGGTGGAAAGCCGGGCGCGGATCGCGCGGGCGAGCTCCATGTCGCGGGCGCCGAGCCGGGCGCTGTCGGACCAGAAGGCGGCCGAGGTCAGCGCGAAGACGACAGCGGTCACGCCGAGCGCGGCCGCACCCGCCGCCACCAGCCCCCGCCGCCAGGGGGCGGGACCGGACAGGAGCGTCAGGCCCGCGACGGCGAGGGCCGCTTCCCAGTAGCCGAGATAGGCGAAGGCCCGCCCCGGCGGCGCATCGCCCTGGTAGCCGAGCCAGAAGAGGACCGGAAAGACGAAAAGCGCGAGCCCCCCGCCAAGGCCCACCCTCAGCGCCGACAGGACGCGGCCGCCCCGGCCCCGCACGACCCAGCCGAGGCCGAGCAGCGCGAGCGCGCCGAGCGCGAAGAGGCCGAGCACCGCCCTGAGCCCGTGGGGAAGCGTCATCAGCGTGCCGGTGTAGAGGCTGCGGATCAGCGCGGGCAGGGCGGCGAGCTTCTGGGCGAAGCCCGCGGCATCGGTCTGGGAAAAACGGTCCGAGGCGATGGTGATGCCGTGAAGCCCGGCATAGGCGCGCCATTCGGCGAGGTAGAGCAGGATCGCCAGGATCGACGCCGCCGCGCCGATAGCCGCGATCCGCAGCGCCGCGGCGAAGGGAACGCGATCGATCCTGACCAGCGCCAGAACCGGCACGATCAGCCCGGCCACCGCGAAGGTCTGGTAGATCGCCATGCTGAAGGCGAGGAGTTGCGCCGCGCCGAGGACGGCGAGCGCCTGCACGCCTGCCGCCCGCCCGGCGACCCGCCACAGGATTTCGAACGCGCCCACCGACAGCGCGAGCGCGAGCGGGTAGGCGAAGACGTTGCTGGCAAAGCTCAGCGCATCGCCCATGTAGATGTGGTTGACCGCCACCGCGAAGATCGCGAGCGCGGCGGCGGGCGCGGCCGCCTCCGGCGCGGCATGGCGGGCGAGCGCGCGGGCGACCCACCAGAGACAGGGAAATGCCAGCGCCACCTGGACCGGCAGCAGGAACCTCTCGCCGAGGAGGTCGCGGAAGATCACCTCCAGAAGCCAGCGCCCCTCGGCCGCGGTCCAGAGCGCCGAGGTGCCGCCCAGATGCCGCCAGTCGTCGGAATGGAACCCGTCGGTGAGAACGCCCCAGCCGGTCGTGACCAGATAGAGGACGAGTGCGGCCAGGAGCGCGCCCCGCGCGTCGATCCGCCGCCACGGCGCGAGGTCAGTCATCCGCTTCCCCGTTTTCCTCGAAGCCGATCCGGCTGTCGACGATGTAGAGCGGGCGCTGCTTGGCCTCGCTGTAAAGACGCCCGAGGTATTCGCCGATGATGCCGAGCACCACGAGCTGCATCCCCCCCATGAAGATCACCGCCACCATCGTCGAGGCATAGCCCGGCACGTCCGTCCCCCAGATCATCGTCCGGACGAGCAGGTAGAGCCCGTAGAACATCGCGACGACCGCAAAGAGGAAACCGAAATAGGTGGCGAGCCTGAGCGGCACCGTCGAATAGCCGGTGATTCCGTCCAGCGCGAAGTTCCACAGCTTCCAGTAGTTGAACTTGGTCTTGCCCGCGGCGCGCACGGGGCGTTCGTAGCCGATGCTGGTCTGGCGGAAGCCCACCCAGGAAAAGAGCCCCTTCATGAAGCGGTTGCGTTCGCGCAAGGCGCGCAGCGCCTCGACCACGCGCGCGTCCATCAGCCGGAAATCGCCCGCGTTGGGCGGGATGTCCACGTTCGAAAGCCGCCGCAGCATGGCGTAGAACGCCTTTGCCGTCGTCCGCTTCATCCAGCTATCGGTGTCGCGCGCGTCCCTCACCGCATAGACCACGTCATAGCCCTCGCGCCAGAGCCGCAGGAACTCGGCGATCAGTTCCGGCGGATCCTGAAGGTCGGCGTCGAGCGGCACCACCGCGCGGCCTCGCGTGGCATCCAGCCCCGCCGTCAGCGCCAGTTCCTTGCCGAAGTTGCGGGCGAGATTGATCACGCGGATGCGGGGGTTGCGGGCGTTGTGGGCGGCGAGAATCTGCGCGGTGCGGTCGCGGCTGCCGTCGTTGACGCAGACGATCTCGTAGCTTTCGCCGAGCTTCGCGAGGGTTTCCCCGAGGCGGGCGAAGAAGAGGTCGAGCACGTCCTCCTCGTTGTAGGCGGCGACGACGATGCTGAGCGTGGGGGCGTCCGCACGGGGTGCGGGGCGCGCCGCCGCGGCGCGGGCCGGGGCCGGAGGGGGTGCGACCCCGCCTGTGCTCTGGACCTTTGTCCGCGCCATCGCGCCCCCGTTTCCAATGGCCCGGATCGGGCACGTGCAATGGCGTCTTCTATAACGCGGTTGCGCCGCTGTCAGGGAAATTCCGCACCGCGGCGGGGGGCGTTCCGGCTCTGGCAACAAATCGCGGACACGCGCATAATTGCGATGCCGGGCCGGCGCGGGGCGCCGGCGCGTGGATGGCGCAACAGGCGGAGGGACGGGCCGGATGGCGCGGTCGAAGGCGGCGTGGAGCCGTGGCGAAGAGGGCGGGGCACCCGGCGCGCTGACCGCTGCCGGAAAGCGCCCGGCATGGCCGGGTGAGGGGACGGCCGGCCCCCTTGCGCATCTGTCGGCCGGGCATGGCGTCGTACCCGGCGCAGTTGCCGGAACCGGCGCCCGCATTTCCCCGCGTTCGGGACGGTCCGCGTCATGACGGGGAAGGGGCAGGGGGCGGCACAGCGGGCGGGGGCTGCGGCGGCGCTGGCGCTGGCGGCCGGGCTGGCGGTTCTG
>JBDHSQ010000207.1:0-2984 GCA_039808285.1 Paracoccaceae bacterium | reverse complement strand
CCCCGGGCGCATCCCCGGGCGCATCCCTCGGCGAACCCCCGGCCGGGCCACAGGAAGACACCGCGCTCAGGCGCTATGCCGCCACCTTCGACAATCCCGAGCAGAAGCCCCTGGTCGCCGTCGTCCTCGTCGACATCGGCGAGGCGAAGGGCGGTGTCGCGCCCGACGCGATCGCGGCCCTCGGCCGGCCGGTCACGGTCGCGATCGACCCGGCAGAGGCCGCGGCGGGGGCGCGGGCAAGCGTCTACCGGCTGGGCGGCGACGAGATCGCCATCCTCGCCTCCGATCTGCCCGACGCCGCGACGCCGAGCGACTTGGAGGTGAGCTATCAGGGCATGGCCGGCGCCTTGCCCGAGGCCGTGGCCGTGGTGGGCAGGCCCGACTCCCTCTTCCAGACGGACCGCCGGGTCGCGCAGCATCTGGTCTCGCTCCTGGCGAGCGAGGGCCGGGGTCTGGTGACCTTCACGGGCGGGCTCAACCCCGCCGGGCAGGCGGCCGAGGGCGAGGGGCTGCCCCATGCCGCGGTGTTCCGCGACCTGGATGCCGAGGGGGAAAACCCGGCGACGATCATCCGCTATCTCGATCGCGCGGCATTCGAGGCGGCGCGGTCGGGCGCCGTCGTCGTTCTCGGCACGACCGCGCCCGAAACGGTGGCGGCGCTTGAGGAATGGATCGCCGGCGGCGCCAGGGGCGTGGCGGTCGGCCCGGTGTCGGCGGCGATGCTCGGGAACTGAGCCGCCTCAGCCGTTGCCGCGGCGGACGAAGAGGCCCGCCTCTTCCGCCGCGGCCTTGAGTGCCCTGGACTTGTTGACGGTTTCCTGGAACTCCGCCTCCGGGTCGCTGTCGTAGACGACGCCGCCGCCGGCCTGGATGTAGAGCCTGCCGTCCTTCACCACGGCGGTCCTCAGCGCGATGCACATGTCCATCTCGCCGTTGGCGGCGAAATAGCCGACGCCGCCGCCGTAGATGCCGCGCTTCTCCGGCTCCAGCTCGTCGATGATCTCCATCGCCCGGACCTTGGGCGCGCCGGAGACGGTGCCCGCGGGCAGGCCCGCCAGCAGCGCCGAGAGCGCGTCCTGGTCCTCGCGGATCTCGCCCACCACGTTCGAGACGATGTGCATGACGTGGGAATAGCGCTCGATGATGAACTTCTCGGTCGGGCGCACGGTGCCGAGCTTCGCCACCCGGCCGACGTCGTTGCGGCCGAGGTCGAGAAGCATCAGGTGCTCGGCCAGTTCCTTGCGGTCGGCCAGAAGGTCGGCTTCCAGCGCGCGGTCCTCCTCGGGCGTGCGCCCGCGCGGCCGCGTGCCGGCGATCGGGCGCACCGTCACCTCGCCGCCCCTGAGGCGGACGAGGATCTCGGGGCTGGCGCCGACGATGTGGAAGCCGCCGAAGTTGAAGAAGGTGAGGAAGGGCGAGGGGTTGGTGCGCCGGAGCGAGCGGTAGAGCGCGAAGGGCGGCAGGGTGAAGTCCGCCGTCCAGCGCTGCGACGGCACGACCTGGAAGATGTCGCCCGCGCGGATGTAGTCCTTCGCCGTCTCGACCGCCGCCTTGTAGGCCTCGGGCGTGAAGTTCGACCTGAGCGGCCCGACCGCGGCGGCATCGCCGAGCGACCGGGTTTCGCCCGCCGGATGGCGTTCCAGATCGCGCACCGCGTCCATCACCCGCTCGGCGGCCTGCGCATAGGCCGCGCGGGCCGAAAGGCCAGAGGCCGCCCAGGCGGGCGAACAGACCGTCACCTCGCCCTTCACGCCGTCAAGCACCGCCACCACGGTCGGCCGCATCAGCATCGCGTCGGGCACCCCGATCGGGTCGGGCTTCGTTGCCGGCAGATGTTCCACCAGCCGGATCATGTCGTAGCCGAGATAGCCGAAAAGCCCTGCGGCAAGGGCCGGGATGCCCGCGGGCATGTCGATCCGGCTTTCGGCGATCAGCGCGCGCAGCGTGGCGAGCGGATGGCCTTCGAGCGGCTCGAACGCGTCGGCGTCGAACCGCGCCTGGCGGTTGATCCGGCTTGTCTCTCCGCGGCAGTCCCAGATCACGTCCGGTTTCAGCCCGACCACGGAATAGCGCCCGCGCACCTCGCCGCCGGTGACCGATTCCAGCATGAAGCTCATCGGCTGCGCCTCGGCGAGCTTCAGCATCAGGCTGACCGGGGTGTCGAGATCGGCGGCGAGCCGCGTGTGGACAAGCTGGTTCCTGCCCGCGGCCCAGCCTTTCTCGAAATCCTCGAAGGAAGGGGTCATCGCCACGGGGCTGCCTCAGTTCATCTGCGCATGGACGGCGTTGATCGCCGCGGGGTCGAGCCGGATGCCCGCCCGGTTCTCCAGCCCCTGCGTGAAGAGCTGGAACATGTCCTGCGCCAGCGACTGGCCAAGCTGGGCCTCGATCGTCTCGCGAATCTTCACCACCTCGTCGCCGGCCGGGTCGGCGGGGTGCAGGGCGGTGACGGAAACGACATGGACGCGGTCGGGCGTGTCCACCACGGCGGTGCCGCCCTCGGGCAGCCTGAACGCCTCGGCCGCGACCTCGGCCGGCGTGTCGGCGATGAAGCCGCCGCGGGCGAAGCCCTCGAACCGCGTGGCCACCAGACCGGTGGCGGCGAGGGGCGTGCCCGCCTCGACCTTCGCCTTGATCTCCGCGCCCAGCGCCACGAGCTTGCGGTGCGTCTCCTCGTGCTGCCAGCCGGCGATCGCGTCGTCCCTCACCTCGGCGAGGGGCTTCAGCGCCGGCGGGTCGATCCCGTCGAGCCGGAGCGCGAAGACACCGCCGTCGTCGAGCTGCGCGAGCGTCGGGAAGTCCTCGGCCTTGGCGGCCTTGGCGGCATCGCGGAAGGCGGTGTAGGCAGCGATTCCGTCCTCGGTTTCCGTCGAGAAGTCGATGGTGGCAAGCTCCATCCCCTTTTCCTTCGCGACATCCTCGAGCGTCGCGCCGGAGGCCAGGAGATCCTCGATCCCGTCGCTCTCCTCGGCGATCAGGCGGCG
>JBDHSQ010000206.1:0-3068 GCA_039808285.1 Paracoccaceae bacterium | reverse complement strand
ACGTGGTGATGCCGAAGCTCTACGCCTGCCCCTCGGGGGTGGCACGCGCGCGCGCCAGTCGCTTCGGTGGCGGCTTCGGCGGCATCAACGACCCCGCGCTTCCTGACGGCGGTGCCGCCGGGCCGGGCCCGCAAGCGCCGGGCGGCGGCCGGACCGCCCCGGCGCGCGTGAAGGGTGCCCGATAGGACGGATGCTGGCGGAACGTCCCGCCGCGGGGATCGTCGAGAATGCCGACCTGCGCCCGCGGCGGGGCCCCCTCGGCCGCGCCGTCGCCCCGTCGCCTCCAGGTCCGGCCGAAGCCCCGTCGAGACCTGCGGCGCCGCGTCCGAACAGACCGCCCGCTGCGTCAGGGGCGGCCGGGCGGGCGTGGGCGTTAAAGAACTGGTGCGTGGCCGCTTTCCGGAGCGCAACCTGCTCGGGCGATCGGGCGCGCGCGGATGAAAGAACGCCCGCGTCAACCCGGAAAGCCCGTCGCCGCGCCACCTTCACCGGCAGCGGTCTTGCAGGCGGACGGCACGACCAGCCGCGCCGGCAGGTCGAAGGCCGCGATCTCGCCCGCCGTCAGAAGCCCGTCATCCTTCTCCGTCGCGCGGTCGGCCGGGATGAGCACCCGCCAGACATCGGCGCGCCCCGCGGGGATTGCCGCGACGGCACCGCCGATCTCGTCGCCGCTCACGGCGTTCGCGGCCGGCCCGCTGCCCGACGCGCCGGCGCTCGCGTCGATGGCGAAAAGACCTCGGCGAGCCCGTCCGTCCCGTCGCCGTTCCGGTCAAACTGCCGCGCGCCCCGGCCGCCGAAGTGAAGATGACCGGATCGCGCTTCCCCGACCCCTCCGCGAGCGCCGCCGGCGCATCGGGGATCGCGGCCCGGCCCGGGCGCCCGGCGCGCGCGCCGATACCGACGCCAGGGATGCCGGTCCTCCGGACACCGCGCGCCCCGGGCAGATCGCGGAGCAGGCGGATGCCATTCGCCGGGCCCCGCGGGTCGGCGATGCCGGCGCCCTCGGCCCCATTGTCCGAAACGCCGGCCAGGAGCGCCCGCCTCGGCCCGAGCCCCGGCCACGCGGGCGGCGAACGGCCGGCGCCAGGCGTGACAGCCCTCTCCCGCCGGGCGGCACACCGCCGGAGGCGCGAACGCCCCCCGGCCCGGCTCCTGTACGGGCGGCGCGCCGCGCGCTCCCCCCCCACCGGGAACCTCCTGCCGGACCATCGCATCGGGAGCCATGATCGCGCTCCTCTGCGGGGCGGACTCCCTGCCCCGGCACCGGCCCCGCCCCGGTCCGGGCGGCACGCATTGATCGCCGTCACCCGTTTGCCGCGACCCTCCGCGGAAGAGGCATTTGCCGGAACCGCACCGGCGTCCCGTTCAGCCGCAGGGCGATCGGGGGACGACCCGTGCGCGCCGCTGCCGCTAAAGCCTCGCCACCGCGTGCAGCGCCTCGACCGTCTGCATCAGGCGCCCGCCGCCCGTGGCCTCGGGCCAACTGGAAAGCTTGACGGCGACGAGGCCGGCATCGGGGGCGACGAAGATCATCTGGCCGAAGATGCCGAGGCAATAGTGGCGCGCAAGGCCGCGGTCCTCGATCCAGAACTGGTTGCGGTAGGCGCCCCTCGGGAATTCCGCCCGCGCCGGGGCGTCGAACACGCCATGCGCGCCCTGCCGCACATCCTCGACCCAGCCGCGCGGGATCACCTGACGCCCCTCCACCCGTCCGCCGTCCAGGTAGGCAAGCCCGAAACGCCCCAGGTCGCGCAGGGTCGCGCTGATGCCGCCGCAGGCAAGGCCGTAGCCCGCCCGGTCGACGGTGATCTCGGCATCCTCCGCCGCCCCCAACGGCTGCCAGAGCCGGTCCGAGATCAGTTCCGGCAGGCGTCTGCCGCTGACCCGCTCCATGATGTGTGCGAAGACATCCGTCTCGATCGAGCGATAGGCGAAGCGGGCGCCATGCGGAGCCTCCTGATGCCTCATCTGGAGGATCTGGTCCCAGATGCAGCCCGGCCAGCCGGTGACGTCGGCCCCCGGCGGCGCCGGCTTCCAGCCACTGGCATAGTCCATCTTGCCGATGTCGCTGTCGCGCTGGTCGTAGCTCTCGCCGAACCGCACGCCGCTGGTCATGTCGAGCACCTGTTGCACCGTGGCGCCCCGCCACGCCGTCCCGCCCAGTTCGGGCAGATACTCCGTCACCGGCGCAGCGGGGTCGATCAGGCCCGTGTCGATCAGCGCGGCCCCCGCCGTGGCGGTGATCGACTTCGAGACGGATTGCAGCAGATGGACAGACCGCGCGTCCATGCCGTTGTGGTAGCTTTCGTGCAGCACGCGGCCATCCTTCCAGACCCACATCGCATCGGTGTAGGTCTCGTCGAGCATCCGGGCGAAACGCGTCTCCTCGCCGTTGCGGCCCCGCCAGGCGAAATCATCGAGTCGGTCCGCGTCGGCGGGCAGCGCCGAGACCCGCACTCCCTTCCGGATCGGCGCCGTGGGCACGATCTGCCGCACCCGCTGGAAGGCCCAGCGGTTCCAGGGCGGCCGGTCCCAGTCGATGAACGGCACGCGCATGTCCTCGGGAGGCGGCGCGCCCTCCATGATCGGCGGCGGCGGTTCGGAATTGCGATAGCTCTGCATCGCTTCCCCTCCGGGCTGGCGGCGCATTGGCGCATGGCCGCCGCGCGAAGGCAATCGCCCGGTCTCAGATCACCAGCCCCTCGGTCGCCCGGGCGAGATCGGCGCGGCAGCGGGCGACGATGAAGTCGGTGAAGGCGCGGATCTTGGGGTCGCGCAGGCGCCGGTGCTGGGTCAGGCAGGTGAGCTGCGCCGGGATCGGCGGGGTGGCGCGCGCCACCGGCACCAGCCGCCCCGCGCGCAGATGGTCCGCCACCTCGAAGATCGGCTTCATCACGATCCCCCGCCCGTCGAGCGCCCAGCCCGTCAGCACGTCGCCGTCATCCGATTCGTAGGGGCCGGAGACGTCGTAGCGCCGCGGACCCTCGGGCGTGACCAGCGTCCACTGGAACTCCGTCGCGCCCGGAAAGCGCAGGTTCAGGCAGTCGTGCCGCCCCTTCGCCAGCCCC
>JBDHSQ010000205.1:0-3155 GCA_039808285.1 Paracoccaceae bacterium | reverse complement strand
CGAGGAGGCGCCCGCCGGGGCCGGGGCCGCCGAGGTTCCCGCCGGCGACGGCGCCGGCGAGGCGGAGAGGTGACGGGACCGCCGGGCGGGATTCATCGGGCAGCCCGCGTGGCCGCGCTGACGGGCAGGGCGCGCCCGGCCCCCCGCCGCGAAGGGCGCCGATGCGGGACCGCCGGGCACCGCCTGGCATGGCCGCACGGGGGCGGCGGAGGGGACATGCGCGGCCATCTTGCCCGGCGATGCCGCGAGGTGGCGGCGGGCCGGTGTCCCCGCCTGTCTGCACCCGCGGTCGGCGGCGCAGGGGCGGCGGGCGGGCGCCCTCCTCGCGCCGGGGCCTTCGGGTGGCGGCCGCCGGGTGCCCTCCCCGGCCGGCTCAGCGCGTTCCGGCGAATCCGTCGATGCGGGCGCGGTAGGGTTCGAGGTTGTAGCCCCAGCGCGCCGCCGCCTCGATCAGCGCGTCGGTCGGCTGCCGCCCGGAATTGGCCATCGCCCAGACGATCGAGCAGCGGTTGCCCGAGGCGCAATAGGCGAAGACGGGGCCGTCCGCGGCGTCGAGCACCTCGCGCTGAAGCGCGACGTTCGCGTCGCTGATCGCGCCCCCGACCACCGGATTGGCGACGAAGCGCAGGCCCGCGGCCCGGGCGGCCGCGGCCATCACCCCGGCATGAAGATCGGGCGGTATCTCTCCGTCGGGGCGATTGTCGATGACGGTGGCGAACCCGGCGGCCCGGATCGCTTCCATGTCCTCGGGCGCGATCTGCGGCGAGACGGCGTGGTCGGGTGTCAGATGGCGGATGTCCATGATTCTCCTCAGGTCTCGGCGGGCCGGGCGGGCGGCCCCGGATCGCGGGCGCGGCGACCATACCCGCCATCCTCGCCACAAGGAAGAGGGCCGCGGGCCAGCCGCCGAAGCCGAGAGCCGCGGCCGGACCGGGGCCGGGGGGCAGGGAAGTGCCGCGCGCCGAGCGCCGCGGGGGCCGCGCGACCGGCCGGATCGCCGTCTTCGCCGCCTCCGCGCCCCGCAGATCACGAAGGCGGGCGTCCGACCCCGCTCGCCGAGGGTGTCGGGCGATCCGGCCCCCGGGGGTGTCGGTCCGGCCGGAGATCACCGGCCCGAGGCCGAAGGGCCTGCCCGCGAAGGCTGCGGAAAGGCTGCGCGGCATCCCGGACCGCTCCGGGAAGGCTGCGGAAAACCCCCGCCGCCGCCCTGCCGCCGCCCCGCCGCCGCGCAGGCAGACGACGGCAGCCGCGACGCTGCGGCGGGAAAGCCGCGAGATGCCGCTGACGCCGTGGCGCGGCGCGCAGCCGTTGGCGAGCGGCGCGCCACAGGGGCGGCCATGTGTCCGGCCACGTGTCCGGCCATGTGTCCGGCGGGGACCGGCACCGCCATGTTCCGCGTCAGGGTGTCCGGTCAGGACCGGCGGCGGGTGCCGCGACCGGAGGGCACGGGGCGACGAGCCCGGCCGGGGGGCGGCGCGGCGGGATTGACTTGCATCAAGGTCGTGCCGGAGACTGGCCGCCTAGAACGGGCGGGAAGGCAGAGGAGTACCCGATGAAATCCGTCGCTGAACGCAAGGCCGAGCTTCTCGTGCGCCAGTCCGATCTGATGCGCCGCATCGCGGGAATCGGCGCCGAACTTGACAGCCACGACGCCAAGGACTGGGAGGAGATGGCGATCGAGCGTGAGGCCGACGAGGTTCTGGAGGATCTCGGCCAGTCGGCGCGGGCCGAGCTGCGGATGATCGAGGCCGCACTTGCCCGCATCGAGGAGGACGAATACGGCTTCTGCGTGACCTGCGGCAGCGAAATCGCCGAGGAGCGGCTCGACCTTCTGCCGGCGACGCCCTTCTGCCCGAACTGCGCGCCGGGACGGTGATCCATGCGCGGCCGGAACGCGGAGCCGGCCATTGCCAAACCGGGCGGGGCCTTTAGACTGGCCCGAGGACGGATGCGGCAGACAGGATGCAGATGACCGGGCTCGTGCGTATCGCCACCGCCGAGGGGATCGCGCGGATCACCATCGACAACCCGCCGCTCAACCTTCTGAGCGCCCCGGTGCGCCGCGGCCTCGCCGGCGCGCTCGAGGCGGCCGGGCGGAATCCTTCGGTGCGGGTGATCGTTCTGGCGGCCGCCGGGCGGACCTGGCCCGCGGGGGCCGACATCCACGAATTCCTGACGCCGGCGGAGGAGCCGGCGCTGGGCGACATCTGCGCGACCGTCGCGCAAAGCCGCAAGCCGGTGATCGCGGCGCTGCACGGCACGGCGCTGGGTGGCGGGCTGGAACTGGCGCTTGCCGCGGCACTGCGGCTGGCCGAGCCGGGAACCGAGCTTGGCCTGCCCGAGGTGACGCTCGGGCTCTCGCCGGGGGCGGGCGGCACGCAGCGGCTGCCGCGGCTTGTCGGCGCGAAGGCGGCGCTGGGGCTTCTGACCAGCGGCCTGCCCGTCGCGGCCCGGCGGGCAGCGGCGATCGGGCTTGTCGACGTGGTGACCGAGGGCGGCGCGGAGGCCGCGGCCGAGGCGCTGGCGCGGGCCTTCGTCGCGGGCGAGGCGGAGCTTCCCACCGCCGCCGAACGTGCCGGGGGGCGCGCGGTCGAACCCGAGGCCTGGCTTGCCGCCGTCGCCGCCGCCCGCGACGGACTCGGGCCCGCGCGCCTTCCCGCGCCCGCCCGGATCATCGACTGCGTCGAGGCGGCGCTTCTGCTGCCCGAGGACGAGGGATTTGCCTTCGAGCGCACGGCCTTCGCCGATCTGGCGGAGACGCCGGAGGCGGCGGCGCTGTCGCATGCCTTCCTCGCCGAACGCCGGGCGGCGCGTCTGGACGACCTCGGGGGGGCGGCGGCGCGGCAGGTCGCGCGCGCGGGCATCCTTGGAACGGGGGAGGTCGCGGCCGAGCTGGCGGTCGCGCTGATGGCGCTCGGCATCGACGTGGTGCTGGTCGGGCGGGACGGACCGTCGCTGTCGGCCGGGCTGGCGCGGGTTGCGGCGCTGCTGGAGCGCGAGGTGGCGGGCGGCCGGCTCAGCGCCGCGGGGCGCAGGGCGGAATGGGCGCAGATCGCGGGTTCGGTCGAGCCGGCCTATCTGGCGCCGGCGGCGCTGATGCTGCTGGCCGGCGACGAGGCGGGCGCGGCGCTGCGGCGGATCGCGGGCGTCGCGGC
>JBDHSQ010000204.1:0-3269 GCA_039808285.1 Paracoccaceae bacterium | reverse complement strand
CGACTCCCTTCCCCCCGCGCCAGGCAGCCCCGACGAGCTGGTCCGGCGCCGCGAAGACCAAGCCCACCACCCTCAACTCGGAATGGCGCTGCACGCGCTGTGACAAGCTGCTCGGCGTCTGCCGGGACGGCCGCATGCACCTGCGCTTCGCGCGGGGGCACGAGTATCTCGTGGGCTTCCCGGTGCAGGCCACCTGTCGGGGCTGCGGCACGCTGAACAACGCGACCGCACCCGCGCGCTGACACGCGCTTTCACCCAACCCCATGAAATCGCAGAGACGCGCGACGTCCTGACCTGGCCACGAGAAGGCGCCGGACGCCTGGCCGCAAGGCAGGCGTCCGATGTCCTTCGCGTGGCACGAGATCCGTGATCACCTCATGCATTCATCCTCCAACCTCCACTTCCAGCGCAGTTTCGACGCCGTTCGGCGTGCGCAGGCCGCCCTCGCACCGTTCCGGGATCCGGCGGCCCTGCTGGACGGGCTGCACCGCACGCCCGGCGATCAGGGCCAGAAGAACGTGATCCTCTCCGCGCTGGTCAGGGCGGCGCAGGGCGACGGGCCCGCGTCCGACTGCGCCCTGACGCTGCTATTGCTGGCGCTCTGGCCCGGGCTCGACGCCATCCGCCGCCGGTCGATCTGGCGCAGGATCGGCACCGCCGACGAGATCGCGTCCGACATGCTGGCGCGCACCACCGAGGCAGTCCGCAGCCTCGACCTCGGGCGCGTCAACTGGATCGCGGCCACGGTCCTGCGCAATGTCGAGCGCGACATGATCCGCGTGCGCCAGCGCGACACGGCGCGCGAACATCTCGCCAGCGGCGCCGATCCCGACGAGGTGGCGGACAGCGGCGACAGCGGGATCGGCGCAACCGGGTACGCCCGGCTGAACGACGCCGTTCGGAAGCTGCTCGGCGACGACGCCCTTCTCGTGATCCGCGTGGCGATCGAAGGTTTCTCGCAAGCCGAGGTCGCCGTCGAACTGGGGCTGACCGAGGCCGCCGCTCGCAAGCGGTACCAGCGCGCGATGCGCCGGCTGAACGACGCCCTCCAGGAAATCCCCTGAACCGATGTCCCGATCCGGTCCCGCCGGTGGCTTTTTCCATTCGAGCGCCCCGAGCGCCTTCCCTCCAACCGAAAGCAGACACGCATGAACCGCACTGCCGATCTGTCGCTCGAGGATTTCAGGCGTCTTCCGGGGCTCTATCGCCGCTGGGAGCTGACCGAGGTCTGCGAGCCCAACCGCAACTATCAGATCGAGGACGCCGGCGCCCATGCCGACGGGACGCCGCTCCTAGCGATCTACGTCGCCGAGCCCGCGCCCGACGTCCGCGAGGCCGCGTGATGCGCCTCCTCGATCACATCATCCCACGGAGAACCGCCATGCCGGACCAGCCGGACGACATCACACGTCTTCGCAAGGCGAGCTACGCGCTCGATGACCTCCCCGAAACCATCGCCTTCCCGCAGCGCGCCGAAGACGAGCCGCGCGAGCCGTTGCCGGTCGTCGAGGCGACCGTGGACGAGATCGCCTTCGCGATCGTGGAGGCGGAGCGTGAGAGCACGGCCGCCTACCGCCGGGCCGACGCGCTGAAGCGCCTCTACAAGCTTGCCCGCGAGGCCGGGTGCATCGGCGCAGATCGCGCCGCCGCGGCGGTGATGAAGAAGGAGGGCCGGTGATGGCCCTTCCCATCATCGGCGCCGACGAACGGCTCGCGCAGCGCAAGGGGATCAAGGGCGTCATCTTCGGCCGGTCCGGCATCGGCAAGACCAGCCTGCTCTGGACGCTGAACGCCTCGACCACGCTCTTCCTCGATCTCGAGGCTGGCGATCTGGCGGTCGAGGGGCTGGAGATCGACACGCTCCGGCCCCGCACCTGGAAGGAATGCCGCGATTTCGCGGTGTTCATCGGCGGGCCGAACCCGGCGCTGCGCGAGGACCAACCATACAGCCAGGCGCATTTCGACGAGGTCTGCGGCCGCTACGGCGATCCCACGGTGATCGGGAAATACGAGACCGTCTTCATCGACTCGATCACCGTGGCCGGGCGGCTCTGCTTCCAGTGGTGCCGTGGCCAGCCCGAGGCGTTCTCCGAGAAGACCGGCAAGCCCGACATCCGCGGCGCCTACGGGCTGCATGGCCGCGAGATGATCGGCTGGCTGACCCACCTGCAGCACACGCGCGGCAAGCATGTCTGGTTCGTGGGCATCCTCGACGAGCGGCTCGACGACTTCAACCGCAAGGTCTTCCAGCCGCAGATCGACGGCTCGAAGACCGGGCTCGAACTGCCCGGGATCGTGGATCAGGTCATCACCATGGCCGACATCGCCGATGCCAACGGCCAGCCGCAGCGCGCCTTCGTCTGCCAGACGCTGAACCCCTGGGGCTATCCGGCGAAGGACCGCTCCGGCCGCCTCGACAGGGTCGAGGTCCCGCATCTCGGCCGGCTGATGGAGAAGATCCAGCGCCCCGCGGCGCCTGCCTCCGAACGCCTGACCTGGCCGCCGGTGACCCCGGCCGATCCCGCCCCCGCGCAGGAGCCCGGCCATGGCTGAGCGCCTCTCGCCATGCCGGGTGTCCCGATCCGGTCGCCGGGGTGGCTTTTCCCCTCTGACGCCGCTGCGCGTCCCATCCTCCAACTGAAAGGAGCCGCGTAATGTCCGGACCCTGGAACGACTTCAACTCCGCCCAATCCAACACCAACGTCATCCCGAAGGGCACGCTCGCCAAGGTGCGCCTGACGCTCCGCCCCGGCGGCTTCGACGACCCCTCGCAGGGCTGGACCGGCGGCTGGGCGCGCCGCGCCGCCACCGGCGCCGTTTATCTCGACGCCGAGTACACGGTGCTCGAGGGGCCCTATGCCCGGCGCAAGGTCTGGTCGCTGATCGGCCTCTACAGCCCGAAGGGCCCGGACTGGGCGAACATGGGGCGCGGCCTGATCCGCGGCATCCTCAACTCGGCGCGCGGCGTGTCCGACAAGGACAACTCGCCCGAGGCGCAGGCCCGCCGCCGGATCAACGGGTTCGGCGATCTCGACGGGGTCGAGTTCGTCGCCCGTATCGACATCGGCACCGACACCAACGGCGAGGACAAGAACGAGATTCGCGCTTCGGTCACCCCCGATCATCGCGATTACGCCGCGCTGATGGGCACGGTCGCGCCGCAGTTCGCCGCTGCCCCGGCGCAGGGCCACGCCCCGCAGCAGCCCACCACGTCCACCCAGCCCAGCCAGCCCGCGTCCGCCCCCGGCGCCGCCGGTCGGCCGAGCTGG
>JBDHSQ010000203.1:0-3306 GCA_039808285.1 Paracoccaceae bacterium | reverse complement strand
CGTGCCGGATGGTCCGCTGCCGGACATAGCCCAGGTTCTCATTGTAGAAATAGGGGTGCATGATCAGATGATCGAGCGGATGGTTGAGCCGCCGCATGACGCCGCCCGCCATCGAAACATAGCGCCCGATCCGGGCCCCGCCCGGGAACTGGCCGGGCTCGAAGCAGGAGCCGTAGCTATGGGCTCCGATCTCCATGTCGTGGAAGCGCGCGAAGATCAGGCGCAGGGTGGCGCTGCGGAACTGTCCGCCCTCGAGCCGGCCGGCCAGGGCCAGCACCCGGCGGCGCAGTCGCTTCGTCCGGTAAAGCCGCAGCAGCAGGGGCGAGGCCATGCTCGTTCTGAGTTCGCCGGCGTTTGTCGTCATGCGCGCGAACCGATGCGACACCCGATCACGAGACCTCGCCTTTCCCTGTTGCTGCCGCCCATCGCATGGCCGCATTCAGGACTTGCAGATAGGATGGGATGCGTTTCGATTTCGTTGTTCCCGCCGGCTTTTCCAAGAATTCAGGCCGCGCATCCGTGCATCGAGGCGGCCGGACTGACGCGGGCGTTACGGAAGAGGGTGGTCGCGGCCTCCGGGCCGCCTGCGCTTCCAAGCTCTGCACGGTGAGGCCACAGACTATTCGAATCGTCCCGCGCATGACAGTGCTTGCCAGAATTGCCGTAGCGGAACAAAAGCGACGCGATCGGGAACGATCGGCCGGATCTGCCGGGGATGGTCGGCGACCTGAAACCTGTGTCGCGGATTGGCCGCAGACGGCCCGGCGGCGAGATGGAGCGACCGGAACGATGGTGCGATGGCTGCGCGCGGCGTCAGGGCTGCCGTTCCTTTTCGAGATGGGCATCATCGCCGAACTGGTCGGTTCGCTGCTAAGGGCGGTCGCGCTCGCGCGCATCCTGCCGCCCGACCAGTTCGGCATCGCCATCTCGCTGATGCTGGTCATCACCCTCGTCGATATCGGCTCGGATATCGGCCTGGACAAGTCGATCGTCCGTCTGGGCCAGGACATGGATGCCGATGTCGAGCGTGACACGCTGCATCTGCTATCCGTTCTGAGAGGGGCGCTGCTCGCTGCCCTGCTGTTGGCTGCCGCCCCTTTCCTGGCGCCGTTGTTCAAGGCTCCCGGCGCCACCGGCTCTTTTGCCCTTCTGTCGGTCGCCGCGCTGGCTCGCGGCTTCCTGCATCTCGGCGTGAAGGAGATGACGCGCGACTACAAGTTCGGCCCCGAAGGCCTGACCAACCTCGCCCTCTATGTGTCGACGACGCTGATCACCATCGTCGTGGCGCTGATCACCCGATCCTACACCGCGATGGTGTACGGCATCATCGCAGGGCAGGTCATCCAGTCGCTGGTGTCGCATGTGCTGGCGCCCCAGCCCTGGCGGCTGCGCTGGAACGCGGCCGCCGCTCGCAAGGTGATTGCCTATGGCCTGCCGCTGGTCCCGAACGGCATTTCGCTGGCCCTGAAGAATGTCGGCGACCGGATCATCGTCGGACTGATCGTCGGCGCGAGCGCGCTTGCCGTCTACAGCGTCGCGGTGATGGTCGGGCTGATGCCGCGCGGCATCGTGCTGCGCTATCTGGTGGCGGTCTTCATGCCGCGCATGATCAACTCGGGTCACGGTCCCCAGACCGTTCCCGTCGTCAGCGCCTTCGCCCTCGTCGCGGGCTCTGTCGCGACGGTTCTCGGCGTCGGGCTTTGGGCAGTGGGCCAGCCGGTGATCGCCCTGGTCTTCGGCGCGGCCTATCTGGCGCCGCAGGCGCTGATCAGCGCGGTCGCGATCATGATGGTGACGAAGATCCTGTTCGGGATCGTCTCCGTTCCGGTTCTCGCCTTCGGCGAGACGCGGCTCGTGCTGATCGCGTCGGCCGGCAGCCTGCTCGGCATGGCAGCGGCTGCGCTGACGCTGTTCTATACGCACGACCTCTCGATCTTCCTGCTCACGATGAGCTTCTGCGAGTTTGCCGCATTGCTGATCTCGATCCAGATCGGTGGCGAAAAGCTGCTGTTCGATCCGGTGATCGCCCGGATCAGCCTGGTCGGCCCCATCGCGGTCCTGATTGGCCTTGGGCTTGTCGCACAGGCCGTGCCGGGGCTCGACTGGCTCTGGCGCAGCGTGATCGGTGCAGGCGTGCTCGTCATGTGCCTGCCGGGCATTCTTTACCTGCTCAAGCGGTGCGGCCTGTCGCTGCGGGATGTCTGGCGCCTTGTGCGCAGCAAAAATTGAATGAAAGTGCAGCCTCTGGTGAGAGATGTTACCGTTCTCTGGGCATCTTCGCTGCTGCGCTTGGCTGGATGGGCGGTGCCGTCTGGGATGTGGTGGACTTTTGAGAGGGTGGCGTAGTCTCCGGGTGTTGAAGCCCACAAAACGGGATTCGGGCGTTGGAGCGCCAGGGTCCCATTGGAGACCACGCCATGACGGACCCTATCAGCAAGTCAGCTTCTGTGCATCTGACCGGCCAACCTGACACCCGACTTTTCGACAACTGGATCGACCCGATCGAGACCGGCGTGCGCGAGCGGGTGCGCGATTGGATCGAAGGCCTCATCCAGGCCGAACTGGAGGCCGCTCTCGGCCGCCCCCGCTATGGCCGGCCGCCTGCTGGCGAGCCGTCCGTCGGCACGCGCGGCTACCGCAATGGCTACCGGTCGCGCACGCTCACCGGCACCTTCGGGCCGACCGAGATCGCGGTGCCGCGGGCGCGCCTGCACACGGAGGATGGCGGCACCAGCGAGTGGCGGAGCGCTGCCCTGCGGGCCTATCAGCGCCGCACCAAGGCTGCCGATGCCCTGATCGCCTCGGCCTATCTGGCCGGCACCAACACCCGGCGGGTGCGCCGGGCGCTGTCCGCCCTGTTCGGCGGCGCGGTGGGCAAGGACACGGTCAGCCGGGTCTGGCGCAAGGTGCAGGCCGACTGGCAGGCCTGGAACCAGCGCTCGCTCGCCGACGAGCCGATCGTGCGGCTGATCCTCGACGGCACGGTGGTGCGCGTCCGGCTCGACCGGAAGGCCACCTCGATCTCCCTGCTGGTGGTGATGGGTGTGCGCGAGGATGGCCAGAAGGTGCTGCTGGCGGTCCGGAACATGGGCGGCGAGACCACGGCCGCCTGGCGTGCGGTGCTCGACGACCTCGTCGCGCGCCAGCTGCGCCGGCCGGCCTTTGTCATCGTCGACGGGGCGCCGGGCCTGGAGCAGGCGCTCGCGGCGGTGTGGGAGGGTGTGCCCCTGCAGCGCTGCACGGTGCATAAGCACGGGACTGTCAGGGATTTTGTGTCTGGGGCCATAGTGACGCCGATGGAGGGCG
>JBDHSQ010000202.1:0-3309 GCA_039808285.1 Paracoccaceae bacterium | reverse complement strand
GGGGGCGGGAAATGACGCGGCCCCGGGTGCTGGTGACACGGGCCTGGCCCGAAACCGTCGAGGCGGAGCTGGCGCGCCGGTTCGACGTGACGCTGAACCCGGCCGACGCGGCCCTCGCGCCCGAACGGATCAGGGCCGCGCTGGGCGAGTATGACGCCATCCTGCCCACCGTGACCGACCGGCTGGGGGCGGAGATGTTCGACCGGCCCGGCATCCGCACCCGCATCCTCGCCAACTACGGCGTGGGCTTCGCCCATATCGACACCGCCGCCGCGGCGGCGCGCGGGATCGCCGTCACCAACACGCCCGACGTGCTCTCCGACTGCACCGCCGATCTGGCGATGACGCTGCTCCTGATGGCCGCGCGCCGGGCGGGCGAGGGGGAGCGGGAGTTGCGCGCGGGGGAATGGACCGGCTGGCGGCCCACCCACATGATCGGCACGAAGGTCAGCGGCAAGACGCTCGGTATCATCGGGTTCGGCCGGATCGGGCAGGCGATGGCGGCGCGCGCGAAGGGCGGGTTCGGAATGCGCGTTCTGGTGCAGAACCGCTCCGCCGTGGCGCCCGAGGTGCTCGAGACGCACGGGGCCGGACAGGTGGCCAGCATCGAGGCACTGCTGCCGGAATGCGATTTCGTCTCGCTCCACTGTCCCGGCGGGGCGGAGAACCGCAACCTGCTGGACGCCCGGCGGCTGGCGCTGATGCGGCCCGGCGCGATCCTCGTCAACACCGCGCGCGGCGAGGTGGTGGACGAGGCGGCGCTGGCCGCGGCGCTGCACGCCGGCCGGCTCGGCGGCGCCGGGCTCGACGTCTATGCCGGGGAGCCGCGGGTGCCGGATGCGCTCCTGACCGCACCCAACACCGTGCTGCTGCCGCACCTCGGCTCGGCCACGCGCGAGACGCGGGAGGCGATGGGGATGCGGGTGATCGCCAACCTCGACGACTTCTTCGCCGGCCGCCCCCCGCACGACCGGGTGGCCTGAGCGTCAGGCCGCGGGGAAGGTGATGCGCACCTTCAGCCCCGGCGCGTTGTCGAGAAGCGCAAGCTCCGCGCCGTGGAGCCGCGCGGTGGCGGCGACGAGCGAGAGGCCGAGCCCGTGGCCCGGCGTCGTCCGGCTGCGCTCGAGCCGGTAGAGCCGGCGCAGCACCTTGCCGCGTTCCGCCTCGGGGATGCCGGGGCCCTGGTCGGCGACTTCCAGCACCGCCCGCCCGCCCTCGGTGCCGGTGCGCAGGGTGATCGCCGTGCCCCGCGGCGTGTGGCGCAGCGCGTTCTCGATGAGGTTGGCGAAAGCCTGTCCGAGAAGACCGCGTTCGCTCTCGACGACCACGGGTGCGGGCGCGAGATCGAGCGTCAGCGGATGGCCCGATTCCTCGGCGTCGGGGCCGTAGATCTCGGCCATGCCGGCGGCGAGGGCATTGAGGTCCACCGGGCCGAAGACCACGCGGGCGCCGCCGCCCTCGATCTGGGCGATCCTCAGAAGCCCGTGGAAGACCGCGACCGCCCCTTCGGCCTCGGAAAGCGCGCGGTCGGCCAGCGCCGCCTCGCGGCTGCCGTCGGCGAGCCCGTCGCGCAGCTCGTGGATGAGTACGGTCATCCGTTGCAGGGGTGTCTTCAGGTCATGCGCGATGTCGGCCGAGACCTGTTTCAGCGCTTCGGTCGCGGCCTCCTGCGCCTCGGCCATCCGGTTGATCCGCGCGCCGATGCGGGCGAGGTCGTCGGCGCGTCCGGATTCGACCGGGATGCGCGTGTCGAGCGCGCCTTCGGACAGGCGGCCGAGGGCGCGCTCGATTTGCTCCACCCGCGCCCTCGCCCGCGTGGCGAGCATGGCGCCAAGCCCGAGCGAGATCAGCACCGTCGGCCCGAGGCTGAGGGCGAGGAGTCCCAGGAAGGTGCGGCCAAGCTCATGGATCGGCATCAGGCTCTCGCCGATGATGAGCACGCCCCCTGCCATCCGCCGGATCAGCGGCATGTAGCCGTCCTGCCCCAGCGGCCGCCCTTCCGGCATCGGGCGGATTTCGACACCATCGGGGGCAAGCCGCGCGTCGGCATTGCCGGTGACGCGGCCGTCGGGGGCGACGTAGGCGAAGACGCGGTGGGCCGGGTCGGCAGCGTCGGCGGCGGCCATCACCATGACTTCCGCCGCGGCCGGAGAGGCCGCGACCTCGAAGCCGGCCATGAGTTGCGCGAGATTCGCCTCCATCGCCCGTTCTGCCGCGTTCCTCAGGCTCACATAGGCGAGGCCGAGCGTCACCAGGTTGACCACGGCGAAGACCGCGACGAGGCCCATCGCCTGGCGCACCGGCGTCGATCCCGCGCTGCGGCTCATCAGGCGGACAAGACGCGGGGCCAACTCAGCCCTCGATCTTGTAGCCCGCGCCGCGCACGGTGCGGATCAGTTCGCGGCCGAAGGGCTTGTCGACCTTGGCACGCAGCCGGCTGACATGGGTTTCCACCACGTTGGTCTGGGGATCGAAGTTCAGATCCCAGACCGATTCCAGCAGCATCGTACGCGTCTGCACCCGCCCCTTGCGGCGCAGGAGGTGTTCCAGAAGCGCGAACTCGCGGGGCAGGAGGTCGATCGTCTCGCCGCCGCGCGTGACCTTTCGGGCGATCAGGTCCATTCTCAGGTCGCCCGCCTTCAGCACCGTCTCCACCACCGGCTGCGCCGCGCGGCGGCCGAGCACGTCGATCCGCGCCGACAGTTCGCCGAAGGCGAAGGGCTTCACCAGATAGTCGTCGCCGCCCGCGCGCAGCCCCTCGATCCGGTCGTCCACCCCGCCCATCGCGGTGAGGAAGATCGCCGGCGCCGTGACCTTGGCCGACCTCAGCGCCCGCACCAGCGACAGCCCGTCGAGCCCCGGCAGCATCCGGTCGACGATCAGCGCGTCATATCCCCCCGACATCGCCTGCACCAGCGCCTCGCGCCCGTCGGTGAGGTGATCGACGATATGGCCCTCCTCGCGCAGTCCCCTCGCGACATAGGCCGCCGTCGTCGCGTCGTCCTCGACAAGAAGAAGCTTCATCGCCGGTTCCATCCTGAGCCTGCCTATACATGGGACACGCCGTGGAGTTTGTCACGGCGCGCCATGCAGCGGCTGACGGAGGGATTACAAATCCGTCGGAGTCGCGCGGCGATCGCGCCGGCGTGAAGAAGCTTGCGGATTTGCAATTCCCGCGATGGCCCGGTGCAAGGCGCCGCGCCCACCTTCGCACCGTCCCCGGCCTCAGCCCCGGGCCTTTCGTGAAGGAGACCTGCCATGACTTCCCTCTCCCGTTCCCCCGTGCGTTCCCCCGTGAAATCCCGCGTG
>JBDHSQ010000201.1:0-3314 GCA_039808285.1 Paracoccaceae bacterium | reverse complement strand
GACATCGCGCCCGGCGATCGCCTGCTGATCCGGCTGGGCGACGTGGTGCCGGTGGACGGCACGGTGGCCTCGGAGACGGCCTTCGTCGATACCTCGGCGCTGACCGGCGAATCCCTTCCGGTGCGACTCGCGCTCGGTGCCGACGCCATGAGCGGCTCCACCAACGCAGGCGAGGCCTTCGACCTGATGGCGATACGCGAAGCGAAGGACAGCACCTATGCCGCGATCGTCAGGCTGGTGGAGGAGGCGCAGGCGTCGAAGGCGCCGATGTCTCGGCTGGCGGACCGCTGGTCACTGGGGTTTCTCGCGGTCACGGTCAGCATCGCATTCGCGGCCTGGTGGTTCACTGGCGATCCGATCCGAGCGGTTGCCGTGCTGGTCGTCGCCACGCCCTGTCCGTTGATCCTCGCCGTGCCGGTCGCACTAGTCGCGGGCCTGTCCCGCGCGGCGCATTTCGGGGTGCTGATTAAGGGCGCGGGACCGCTCGAGACGATGGCGCGTATCCGAACGCTGATCCTCGACAAGACCGGCACGCTGACGGACGGTCGGCCGCAGATCGTCTCGATCGACAGCCATGACGGCATGGCCGAGGGCGATATCCTGCGTCTGGCTGCTGCGCTCGATCAGGCGTCCAAGCATCCCGTGGCGCAAGCCATCGTCGTCGCCGCAAAGGCACGGGGCTTCACGCTGCCCGTTCCGTCAGATGTCGCAGAAATTCCGGGCGAAGGCGTCGTGGGCCATGTCGAGGGTCGCAAGGTGATCGTCGGTGGCGACGGCTTCGTGGCCTCGCGCGTGGGGCGCCAGCCGGGCGATCATTCCGCCATTGCCGCCGGTTCGGTCCTCGTCGCTGTGGCGGTCGACGGTCACATGGCGGGGCATCTGGTCATGTCCGATCCCCTGCGCGAGGGCGCGGGCGTGATGCTCCACGGGCTGCGGCGGGAGGGGATCGTTCGCATCCTGCTCGCCACCGGCGACCGCGCGGACGTGGCTGAGCGCGTGACCGAGGGGCTTGGCCTCGACGGGCTGCGCGCCGGGCTCACGCCCGACCAGAAGGTGCTGCTGGTTCTCTCCGAGCGCAAGCACGGGCCGGTCATGATGGTGGGCGACGGCGTCAACGACGCGCCGGCTCTCGCTGCGGCCGATGTGGGTGTCGCGATGGGCGCACGCGGGGCCGCAGCATCGGCGGAGGCGGCGGACGTCGTGCTGCTTGTCGACCGTATCGACCGGCTCGGGCCGGGGATCGAGATCGCGCGCGGCGCGCGCCGCATCGCTGTCGAAAGCGTTGTCGCCGGGATCGGCCTGTCGGTCATGGGCATGATCGCGGCGGCTTTCGGCTATCTCACTCCGGTGCAGGGGGCGCTCCTGCAGGAGGTCATCGACGTTGCAGTGATCCTGAACGCCCTCCGCGCGCTGCGCATCGCGCCCCACGAACCCACCACTCCGAAACCAAAGGCTGTCTCCTCCGCGCAGAATGACATCACGCAAGGAGCCACGCCATGAGCCGCCTCTCGCATTCCGAAATCCACATGGTGCATCGCATCGGCTGGCTGCGGGCCGCCGTTCTCGGCGCCAACGATGGGCTCGTCTCGACCGCGAGCCTCGTGGTCGGCGTCGCCGCGGCAGGATCCGGAAAGCCTGAGGTCCTGATCGCGGGGTTGGCTGGCCTCGTGGCCGGTGCGATGTCCATGGCGGCAGGAGAATACGTCTCGGTCAGTTCCCAGACTGATGCGGAACAAGCCGATCTTGCCCGCGAGACCCGCGAGCTGGCGGAAACGCCTGAGGCGGAACTCGAGGAGCTCACCCGGATCTACGTAGACCGAGGGCTGGATCGCGACCTGGCGGAAAAGGTTGCCCACCAGCTGACCGAACGCGACGCGCTCGGATCGCATGCCCGCGACGAACTCGGCATCTCAGAGACCGTGACGGCACGCCCGATCCAGGCGGCGCTGGTCTCGGCTCTTACATTCGCCGTGGGGGCGGTCGTTCCGCTGATCGTCGTCCTATTGGCGCCCCAAACGTCGATCGCGCTGTTCGTGGCGGCATTGACGATCGTCGGCCTCGCGGTTCTCGGCGGCCTGGGCGCCTCCGCCGGCGGCGCCGGTGTCGTTCGGGGCGCCGCGAGGGTCACCCTCTGGGGCGCTCTCGCAATGGCTGCGACAGCAGCGGTGGGAGCGCTGTTTGGCGTCACGGTTGGGTAGCAATTGTTGGGTTTCTGGGTGGAGAAGGTTGGATTTGAGACCCATCCCCTCCGCCATATCTCCTTGAAAGAACTGGTTTCTACCCGGGCCGCCGGTGCAGGCAGGCCGCAGCTTCCCCATGCCCCACTGACCAGCCGCCCCCTACTGCGCCGCGGCGCGCAGGGCGTCGAGGATCTTCTGCAGGGCGCTCATCAGGTGCTGCCGTTCCTCGGCGGTCAGGCAGACCAGCATCGCCTCGTTGGCGGCGATGACCTCGGGCAGGATCGACTGGTAGACCGCCTCGCCCTCGGGCGTCAGCGCCAGCAGGAAGGACCGCCCGTCGTCCGGCGCGGGCGTTCTGGCCACCCAGCCGCGGTCGACCAGCATCTTGACGGTCCGGCTCATCTGGCCCTCGTCCAGGAAATCCTCGGTCGCCAGCCGGCGCAGCGTGCAGGGCTTCGTCACCCGGATCACCGAAAGCGTGCGCCACTCGCTCAGCACCATGCCGTGCCGGCCGAAGAGCGAGCTTTGCGCATCGCGGTCGTTCGCCCGCGCCAGCCGCGCCAGCCGGTAGGAGAACAGGTCGCGGATGTCGTCGGTCATAAGGAACTCGCGTTGGAACGGCCCCACCATGCGGCCCAAAAACATACTTGACAAGATCAAGTTTAAAGTTGACTTTATCAAGCAAGATGCCCGCAGAGGCACGAGTCCCCCACCCGACAAGGAGCCACCATGACCCCCGTCCTGACCCGCATTCTTGCGGCCGGGGCCGTTGCGACGGCATTCGGCAGCAGCCTCTTCGCCCCTCCGGCCCTGGCCGAGAACACCAAGCTGCGCCTCGCCTACCTGATGGCGGATTCCATGCTGTCGGTGATGGTGGCGAAGGACGCCGGCGAATACGAGGCCGCCGGCATCGACCTGGAGATCTTCGAGGCGCAGGGCGGCCCGGCCGTGGTGGCCGCGCTGGCCTCGGGCTCGGCCGACCTCGGCTATTCGGCGCCGATCCCGCCGATCAACGCCCGGATGAACGGCGTGCCGCTGAAGCTGGTGCTGGCGCTCGGCCACGAGAAGGCGCCGGACATGCAATATACCGGCTTCGTGGCCTCGAAGGCCTCGGGCATCGCCGATGTGGCCGGG
>JBDHSQ010000200.1:0-3358 GCA_039808285.1 Paracoccaceae bacterium | reverse complement strand
GGGGGGGGGGGGGGGGGGCGTGGGGGGGGGGGGGGGGGGGGGGGGGGAGGTCGCAGGGCGGGGGGTTTCGACGCCGGGCTCGGCGGCGGCGGTCCCGACACCGGCCTCGGGCGCCGCGGGAGCGGGCTGGGGAGCGGTCTCGGGGGCTGCTGCCGGCTGCGGTGCGGGCGCGGCTTCGGGTGCCGGTTCGGGCGCGGCTTCGGCCACGGTTTCGGCGGCAGGCCCGGATCCGGCTTCGGGCGCTGCCGCGGACTCGGCCACGGACCCGGGCGCCGTGGAGCTGTCGGCGTCAGCCACGGTCCCGCCGGCGCCGCCCGCGCCGGTCCCGCCGACCGGCACCATCAGCGACACACCGCCAAGTCCCAGCGCCGCCACGAGGGCACCCACCAGCAAACCGAAAAGATAACCTCTGCCCACGTCCGCCTCCGACGTCTTGCCTCTTTTGCCGCTTCTTGCCTTGACCCGGCCGCGCGGCTCTGACCATGTATATCCCGACACGCGGGCGCGTTCACCCCCAGATTGCGATCCCCGGCGTGAAGGCGGGACCATGCTGCTTCTGATCGACAACTACGACAGCTTCACCTACAACCTCGTCCACTATCTGGGCGAGCTTGGCGCCGAGGTGGCGGTCCACCGCAACGACGCCCTGGACGTGCAGGAGGCGATGGCGCTGAGGCCCGCCGCCATCGTGCTGTCGCCCGGCCCCTGCGATCCGGCGCAGGCCGGCATCTGCCTGGCGCTCACCGCCGCCGCGGCCGAGACGCGGACGCCGCTTCTGGGCGTCTGCCTCGGCCACCAGGCGATCGGCGAGGCGTTCGGCGGCAAGGTCGTGCGCGCACGCGAGATCGTGCACGGCAAGATGGGCACGATCCACCATTCCGGCCGGGGCGTCTTCGCCGGCCTGCCCTCGCCCTTCCAGGCGACGCGCTATCATTCGCTGGCGGTGGACCGCGACAGCCTGCCCGACCGCCTCGAGATCACCGCCTGGGTCGAGGACGGCACGATCATGGGGCTGAGGCACCGCGACCTGCCGATCGAGGGGGTGCAGTTCCACCCCGAATCGATCGCCTCCGAACACGGCCACCGGCTGCTCGGCAACTTCCTGCGGGCGGCGAAGGTGCCGCTCAGGGCGGTGGCATGAGCGATGACCTGCGCCCGCTGATCGGGCTTGCGGCCGAACGGCCGCTGAGCCGGGCAGAGGCCGAGCGCGCCTTCGAGACGCTGTTCGAGGGCGCGGCGACGCCCTCGCAGATGGGCGGCTTCCTGATGGCGCTGCGGACCCGCGGCGAGACCGTCGACGAGATCGCCGCCGCCGCCCGCGTGATGGTGTCGAAGTGCAACGCCGTGCGCGCGCCGGACGGCGCGATGGACATCGTCGGCACCGGCGGCGACGGCAAGGGGACGCTCAACATCTCGACCGCCACAGCCTTCGTCGTCGCCGGCGCGGGCGTGCCGGTGGCCAAGCACGGCAACCGCAACCTCTCGTCGAAGTCGGGCGCGGCGGATGCGCTGACGCAGCTCGGCATCAACGTGATGATCGGCGCGGAAGCGGTTGAAAGGGTTCTGGAAAGCTGCGGCATCGCCTTCATGATGGCGCCGATGCACCACCCCGCGATCCGCCATGTCATGCCGACCCGGGCCGAGCTTGGCACCCGCACTGTCTTCAATCTGCTCGGGCCGCTGACCAACCCGGCGGGGGTGAAATACCAGCTCACCGGCGCCTTCGCCCGCGCCTGGATCCGGCCGATGGCCGAGACGCTGGCGGCACTCGGCTCGCGCTCCGCCTGGCTCGTCCACGGCGCCGACGGGACCGACGAGCTGTCGATCGCCGGGCCGAGCTGGGTCGCCGCGCTGGAGGGTGGCGCGGTGCGCGAGTTCGAGGTCCATCCCGAGGAGGCGGACCTGCCGGTCCACCGGTTCGAGGCGATCCTCGGCGGCACCCCGGAGGAGAACGCGGCGGCGCTGAATGCGCTGCTCGACGGGGCGCCCGGCGCCTATCGCGACGCGGTGCTGCTGAACGCCGCCGCGGCGCTCGTCGTCGCCGGCCGGGCGGCGGACCTCAAGGAGGGCGTGGCGATGGCGCGCGAGAGCATCGACAGCGGCGCGGCGAAGGCGAAGGTCGCGGCGCTGGCGCGGGCGACGCAGGACGCATGATCCCGGCAGGCTGGGCGCACCTGCCCTTCTTCACCCGCGACTGGCCGCGGATCGAGGCGGCGCTCGCCGCCGAGCCCGGTGCCGTCTTTCCGCCGAAGGAACGCATCTTCGCCGCCTTGGCCGCCTGCCGGCCGGAGGAGGTGCGAGTGGTGATCCTCGGCCAGGACCCCTATCACACGCCCGGCAAGGCCGATGGCCTCGCCTTTTCCATCGCCCCGGGCTTCGCCGGCCGGCTCGGCAGTCTTGGCAACATCTTCAGGGAGTTGCACGACGACATCGGGGTTTCGCATGAACACACCGACCTTTCCGGCTGGGCGCGGCAGGGGGTGCTCCTGCTCAACACCGCGCTCTCCGTGCCCGAGGGCCGGCCGGGTGCCCACGCAGGGCTCGGCTGGGACCGGCTGGTGGCCGAGATCCTCACGGAGCTGGACCGCGGCGGGCCGCGCGCCTTCCTCCTCTGGGGCCGGCCGGCACAGGCGCTGGCGGCACGCCACCTGACGCGGGCCGATCACCTTCGGATCGAGACCGCCCATCCCTCGCCGCTCTCGGCCGCGCGCGGCTTTCTCGGCTCGCGCCCGTTCGGCCGGGTGAACGCCTGGCTCGAGGCGCGGGGGGCGCGGCCGATCGACTGGGCCGCGTGATGGGCCGCGTGAGGCCGACGGCGGGGGCTCCCGCCCCCGCACCCCCGGGAGTATTTCGGCAACGAAGAAGCCGGGGGAAGAAACGGGGGTTTTCCCCCCCTCGGCGCGGGGGTAAGAGGGGGCATGGACATTCTCGAGAAGATCAGGGCCTACAAGCTGGAGGAGATCGCCGCGGCGAAGGCGGCGCGGCCGCTGGCGGAGGTCGAGGCGGCGGCCCGGCGGGCCTCCCCTCCACGCGGCTTCGCCGCGGCGCTGCGGGACGCCTCGGCCAGGGGCTATGGCCTCATCGCCGAAATCAAGAAGGCCTCGCCCTCGAAGGGGCTGATCCGCGCCGATTTCGACCCCGCGGCGCTGGCGCGGGCCTATGCCGAAGGCGGCGCCACCTGCCTTTCGGTCCTGACCGACGCGCCCTCGTTCCAGGGGGCGCCGGAGTATCTGGCTACGGCGCGGGCGGCGGTTGCGCTGCCGGTGCTCAGGAAGGATTTCCTCTACGACCCCTATCAGGTCGCCGAGGCGCGGGCCTGGGGGGCGGATGCGATCCTGATCATCCTCGCCTCGGTCTC
>JBDHSQ010000199.1:0-3384 GCA_039808285.1 Paracoccaceae bacterium | reverse complement strand
TCAGCGTCCGGTGAAGCGGGGCGCGCGCTTTTCCAGGAAGGCCGCGACACCTTCGCGGAAATCCGCCGTCGCGCCGCATTCCCCCTGCAAGCGCGCCTCGAGCGCGAGCTGGGCGTCGAAGCCGTTGGAAAGCGAGGCGCGCATCGCCTCCTTGACCCTCGCATGGGCGTGCCCCGGCCCCGCCGCGAGGGCCGCCGCGCGCGCGCGCCAGAGCGTCTCGAATTCCGCGTCGGGGACGCATTCCCAGATCATGCCCCAGTCGGACGCCTGCCGCGCCGTGATCCTGTCGGCGAAAAGCGCGGCCCCCATCGCGCGGGCCACCCCGATCGTGCGCGGCAAGGTGTAGGTGCCGCCCGCGTCGGGGATGAGGCCGATCCGGGTGAAGGCCTGGATGAAGCTCGCCCCCTCCGCCGCGATCACCACATCGGCCGCCAGCGCAAGGTTCGCCCCCGCCCCGGCCGCAGTCCCATTCACCGCCGCGATCACCGGAACCCGCGCGGCGACGATGGCGCGCAGCATCGGCTCGTATTCCTCGGCCAGCACCCGGCCGACGTCGAAATCGCCCGCCAGCGACGGATCGCCCAGATCCTGGCCCGAACAGAAGGCGCGCCCCGTGCCGGTCAGCACGATCACCCGCTGGCGCGCCGCGGCTTCCGTCACCGCCGCCGTGATCTCCGCCCGCATCCTGCGGTTGAGCGCATTCATCACCTCGGGTCGGTCGAGCGTGATTGTGGCGATGCCGCCCTCTTCGGCGTAGCGGATCGTCTCGTAGGTCATGGCTGTCTCCCGGTCTTCCCCGCGCGGCAGACTAGTCCCGCGGCTCCGGCAGGAAAGCGAAACCCCGCGTCACTCCTTGAGGATTTCCGCCAGCCGGGCGCGTTCGTCGTCGGAAAGGGGAGCGGGGGCGGCGTCGGCACCCGCACGGCGGCGGCGGAGATAGACCGCGGCCCCCCCCAGCGCGGCGACGAGAAGCGCGGGGCCCGCCACCCAGAGGATCAGGGTCGATCCGGTCGCGGGCGGTTCCAGAAGCACGTATTCGCCGTAGCGGTCGACAAGATAGGCGATGACCTCGGCGTCGCTGTCCCCCGCCATCAGCCGCTCGCGCACCAGAAGGCGGAGGTCGCGGGCAAGGTCCGCGTTCGATTCGTCGATGTTCTCGTTGCGGCAGACGAGGCAGCGCAGCCCCTGGCTCAGCGCCCGCGCACGCGCCTCGAGTGCGGGGTCGTCCAGCACCTCGTCGGGCTGGACCGAGCGCGCGGGGCCGGCAGAGGCCAGCGCGAGAAGGATGAGGAAGGCGAGCCGCCGCATCCGTTCACTCCGCCGGCTGCGCCAGCGCCGGCGCCTTGCGCGCGCCTGCCGCGACGCGGTAGCGCCGGTCGCTGAGGCTGAGCGCACCGCCGAAAGCCATCAGGATCGCGCCGGCCCAGATCCAGTTGGCGAAGGGCTTGATGTAGGTCCGCACCGCCCAGCCGCCGTCGGCCTGCGGATCGCCGATCACCACATAGAGGTCGCGCCAGAGGCCGTTGGCGATCGCCGCCTCGGTCGTCGGCATCGCGGCCACCGGGTAGACCCGCTTCTCGGGGTGGAGCACCGCCACCTCGCGGCCGTCCTTCACCGCACGCATCGTCGCCGTGGTCGAGACGTAGTTCGGCCCCTCGACCCTGTCGACTCCCTGAAGCGTGATGGTGTAGCCGCCGACGTCGAAGCTTTCGCCCACCCTAGCGACGCGGATGTCCTCGACATCCCAGGCGGTGAGGCAACTGATGCCGATGAAGACGACGCCGAGCCCGGAATGGGCTGCGGCCTTGCCCCAGTCGGCGCGCGGCAGCCGGGAGAGGCGCGCGGGCGTGCGCCCCGCCCGGAGCCACAGTTCCGCCGCCGCCCCGGCGATGAGCCAGGATCCCAGCGCCACGCCCACCGGCGCCAGCGCCGAGCGCCCGGTCTGCACCGCGAAGGCAAGCGCCGCCAGCGCCAGCGCCAGCGCCAGCGCGCCGGAGAGCTGCCACAGCGTGCGCCCGAGGCGCGCGCGTTTCCACGGCAGGATCGCGCCCAGCGGCAGAAGCGCCGCAAGCAGCACCATGAAGGGTGTGAAGGCCTGATTGAAGAAGGGCGCGCCGACCGAAAGCTTCCGGCCGAAGGCGAGCTCGGCGATCAGCGGCCAGAGCGTGCCGACGAAGACGACGAAGGCCGCAACCGACAGCAGCACGTTGTTCAGGACCAGCGCCGATTCCCGGCTGACAAGGCCGAACACGCCCTTGGCCTCCAGCGCGCCGGCGCGCGCGGCGTAGAGCGTCAGCGCCCCGCCGATGAAAACGGCGAGGATCGCCAGGATGAAGACCCCGCGCTCGGGGTCGTTGGCGAAGGCATGGACCGAGGTGATGATGCCGGAGCGGACGATGAAGGTGCCGATCAGCGAGAAGCCGAAGGCGAGGATGGCAAGAAGGATCGTCCAGCTCTTCAGCGCCTCGCGCTTCTCCACGACGATGGCGGAATGGAGGAGCGCCGCGGCGACGAGCCAGGGCATGAGCGAGGCGTTCTCCACCGGATCCCAGAACCAGAAGCCGCCCCAGCCGAGTTCGTAATAGGCCCACCACGACCCGAGCGCGATGCCGATGGTGAGGAAGATCCAGGCCGCCAGCGTCCAGGGCCGCACCCAGCGCGCCCAGGCGGCATCCACCCGCCCCTCGATCAGCGCCGCAACCGCGAAGGAGAACGCCATCGAAAGCCCGACATAGCCGAGGTAGAGGAAGGGCGGATGGAAGGCGAGGCCGGGGTCTTGCAGCAGCGGATTGAGGTCGCGCCCGTCGAAGGGCGGCTCGGCCAGCCGCAGGAACGGGTTCGAGGTGAGGAGGATGAAGCCGAGGAAGGCCGCGCCGATCATCGCCTGAACGCTGAGCACGCGCGCCTTCAGCCGCTCGGGCAGCGCCCCTCCGAACCACGCCGCCGTCGCCCCGAAGCCCGACAGGATCAGCACCCAGAGGAGCATCGAGCCCTCGTGGTTGCCCCAGACGCCGGAGACCTTGTAGAGCATCGGCTTCAGCGTGTGCGAGTTCTCGGTCACCAGCTTCAGCGAGAAGTCCGAGGTGACGAAGGCCCGGGTCAGCGCCGCGAAGGAGATCGCGATGCAGAGGAATTGCGCGGTGGCCGCGGGAGCCGCGACGGCCATCCAGCCGCGCCAGCCCTTCTGGGCACCGATGAGGGGAACCACGGCCTGGACCGCGGCGATCATGAGCGCGAGGCTCAGGGTGAAATGGCCGAATTCGACGATCATGCGCCAGAGCATAGAGACAACGCGCAGCCCTTCCAATGGGCTGCGCGCCGATGTCGCGACTCCGTGAGCGGCCGGCAGCCGGCGGCCGGCGAAGCGGGAGACGGCGAAGCGGG
>JBDHSQ010000198.1:0-3395 GCA_039808285.1 Paracoccaceae bacterium | reverse complement strand
TCGCGCTCCTGCTGCTCAACCATGCCGCGATGATCACCGTCGCGCTCGCGCCGCCGCGTCTCCCGCGCGACGTCGCGGCGCGACGGCGCGTGCTGAGCGACATCATCACGGCCGCCGGAAGCGATGCCGGCTTCATCGCGGCCGCACGAAAGGCATTCGCGCATGGCGACGTCGGCGAACCCGCCGTGCTCGAGACCGTGTTTCACGCGGCGACCGTGCCCACGCTCGACGACGCGCGTGATGGTCGCCCGACCGCGCTCGGCTTGGAACAGGGGCTCAGCCTCATGTCCTTTCTGCGCGACCAAACCTCGCCGGCGATCCTGGTCGCGCGCGCTGCCCTGCAGCTCGACGACGCCGACCGCTTCGCCAGGACGATCGAGGAGGATGACGATCTCGATCACGAGCGTCTCGATCGGCTTCAGCGCGCCTGCCACGGCGCCAACCTGCTGGCGGTGGCCGATCTCGCGCGGGCCTGCCTGCTCGACGCAGTCACGATCGGTGAGGTCACCCTGCGGGCTCGGATCGAGGAGCAGGCGCACCGCCTGGCCGATCAACGCCTGCGGAACATCGTGATGTTCGCCGGCGCAATGGCCGATCGCCTCGGCGAGCTTCGTCGCATGCAACAGGAGGCGGCCGGTCAGTTCAAGCCGCTCTGATCCCGACTGGATCAGGCTCGGAGCATGCCGGGAGGGCGCCGCGGACCGCGGTGCCCTCTCGCGATTCCGGGGCGGGACAAGGGGCGTAGCCGATCGGGCTATGACCACATGGAAAGCAAGACATGACCAGGAACGACTCTCGCGGCCCGCTGGCGCCGCATGACAACGCAAATCCCGGTGGCCAGGATGGTCCGACCGAGCCCATTCGCGATCCTCTGGCGGCGATCGCGGAGAGCGTCGGTGACGATCCCTCGGTGTCGGAGCTCATCGCGTTCCGCCGCAGCGCGCCCGATCTGCAGGCCGTTGCCATCGACGCGAAGCGCTGTGGCGATGAGGCCCACAGGCTGCTGATCGGCAGCCATCACCCCGATCCGCAAAACCGGGCCTGGGTCGCGCTCGCGATCGCAGGGCTCTCCTGCAGCGCGATCGTCGCGATCTGGCCCTGCGACACCGTTCATGACGCCCATGCCAAGATGGCGCTCGCCGAGGCCGGCGCCTTCCACGGTGACGATGCCGAGCGCGGCGAGGCGCCGATGCTCGATGCCGCGACCGCGACCTGCATCCGGCTGCAGCGCGCAGCCTATGCGGTCGATCCGCTGATCGTGCCGCCGGAGCCCGCCGCCCCGTCCCCGGACGATCGGGGTCTGGCACACTGGCCGATCAGGCACTTCGATCTGGTCGATCTCACCCCGCCCGCGGCGGGGGAGGTCCTGCTCACTCCCCGTGAGATCGCACGCTGGGGCCTGTTCCTGAAGGCGGAGCCGTCCTTCGAGGCATGTCTCGCTCGCGTCGAGCAGATGTTCGCGATCGCCGATAGGCTGCGGGTCCTGGCACGGCAGGCCGAGGATGGCGTGCGTGATCTGCGCTGGGCCTGCGAGGGCGCGCTCATCCTCGCCTATCTGGCAGCGGCGCAGATCGCGACCTGGCCGGCGCTGAAGCATTCGCCGGAGGCGGCAGTCAAGGAGCGGCTCGTCACCGTCATCAACGCGCGCGCCAGCCGTGGCGATCCCGCGCACATGCAGGCGGCGATCCGCCATCTCTACACCGAGGCGGCCTGGCCGGCCCATGGCTGGCGCCCTACCGCCACGGTCGTGGCTGAGCCGGACTGGATCCCGATCGTGTAGGCCGGGGTAGTCCCGACCTGACCATAGGAGTTCCAAGGAAGGGGCGGTGCCGCGAGGTGCCGCCCCTTCGCGTTCAGTCGGCGCAGGTGGGGAAGAAGAGGAAGGGCGCTGCGGAGAGCAGGTCCCCCCTCATGAAAGAGCATCTCGTGAAGTCCGCCATTGAAGCCGACATCCCAACAGCCTGGAGCCTGGGTGCAACAAAAGCGCCGCTCGTCACCATCATCGACGAGCTGGAGGCTCTCGAGTTCCTCGGCGACGACGATCAGTCCGGTCTGCGGCGGTGTGCCTCGGTCTGGCGCGACCGTCCCTCGCTCTTGCCGGTCCGGTCACGAGCCCGTTTCCATGCCGCGCAGATCGAAGGCCTGCTGACGGCCCTCGGCGACGGCATCGTCAAGGTCGACGACCTCAAATCCGATTGCGTCAGGGCCTGGGCGATCCTGATCAATAACGGGAATGTCGCGACGATGCTGATCGCGCCGCGCAGCGATGGGGATTATCGCGCACGCGCCGATCTGCGCCGCGCCCTGCGTCATCAGGCCCGCCGTTCGGGCGAACCTCACATCGCCTATCGCGTCAGCCGGATGTGCGGCGGTGACTTCGTCGCACTCAGCGAGGACGGCATGCGGCCGGCCAGGCTGCCGAAGGTCTTAGCCCAGCACTGCCTCAGCGCCAGGGCAAGCGAACCCGCGGCCTATCCGGTCGCGATGGCCCGGTCGCTGCAGCTCTGGCTCGCGACGCCGGTCGACCTCGCCGATCTCTTCGACGGCGCGCGCACGCTGCTGGCTCAAGTCGATGTCTGGCGGCGTCTCCAGGGCAAGATCGCGGATCCTTCGCGCCTGGACGATCCGATCAGGGGCGCAGAGCTTCTCGCCTATGGCCGTCTCGCCCGCATCGGCGTGTGGCGGGCCCTCGACGAGGACGACCTCGCCGTCAAGCAGGCCGCCCTCGACCTGATCGCGCCGCGCGGCCGTGATCCCGACCACATGCGGGCGGCGATCGAGTGGGCCATCGACCTCGGCAGGACGGTCACTGATCTCCCCTGATCGGCTCAAGCCAAGCCCAATCCTCAATGATAGGGGCGCGCCCACCCGGCGCGCCTTTCGGCATGACGACGAGGAGGAGTGAAAGGGCGGACAGGCCGATGTTCGCCGAACCCGGCCAGGACGACACCGCACCACCGCCGCTGCGCGCCGGCCGCTAGCCGAAGAGCTGATCGGCGTCATGCCGTCAGTCCGAGAGAGGCGGCAGGAAAAGGGAACTCCGATCCAACCGGAACGGGAACCCCACATGAATCCAGCTGAACCACTGAAGGCCGCTGAACTCCTCGCCCGCAACCTGCGGCGGTTGCGCGAAGAACGCGGCCTGACGATCGATGATCTCGCCCGCCTGACCGGCATTGCAGCACGTCGCATTGGGGCGATTGAGGCGGCAGCGGCCGATGCTCATCTCGACGAGGTAGGCCTCATCGCGCTCGGGCTCGGCGTGCGCATCGCAGCATTGTTCGCGACGGAATAAGCCGGCCTGGCCGGGGCGCCCCACAGACGCCCGCCCCCCCGCAGGCGATGACAGGCAGCACCTTCGCAGGTGCTGCCTGTTCGCGTTCCAAGGCCGGCAG
>JBDHSQ010000197.1:0-3431 GCA_039808285.1 Paracoccaceae bacterium | reverse complement strand
GATCCGATGGCCGATGGCCCGACGATCCAGCTTGCCGGCCAGCGCGCGCTGGAAGGCGGCCAGACGCTCCAGAAGACGCTCGACATGGTCGCCGCGTTCCGCAAGGGCGACGACCGCACGCCCATCGTGCTGATGGGCTACTACAACCCGATCCATTCGCGCGGGGTCGACCGTTTCCTGACCGATGCGAAGGCCGCCGGCGTCGACGGGCTGATCGTGGTGGACCTGCCGCCGGAGGAGGACGACGAGCTGTGCCTCCCCGCGAACCGCGCGGGGCTGAACTTCATCCGGCTGGCGACGCCCACGACCGACGCGAGGCGCCTGCCCAAGGTGCTCCAGAACACCAGCGGTTTTCTCTACTATGTCTCGATCACCGGGATCACCGGCGCGGCGGCAGCGCAGGCGGCCGAGGTGGCGCCGGAGGTGGCGCGGATCAAGGCCGCGACCGACCTGCCGGTCATCGTCGGCTTCGGCATCCGCACGCCCGAGACGGCGAAGGCGATTGCGGGCGTCGCCGACGGCGCGGTGGTCGGCACCGCGATCGTGAAGCTGGTCGAGGAGAAGCGCCCCGTCGCCGAAATCCTCACCTTCGTGAAGGGCCTCGCCGAGGGCGCCCACGCCGCCTGAGGGTCAGACGATCCGGTAGCCGCCGGCACGGAGCCGCCGGGCGATTTCGGCGATATGCGCGGGCCCGGTCTCGCAGCAGCCCCCGACGATGGTGGCCCCCGCCGCCACCCAGCCCATGACGAACTCCGCATAGCGCGCGGGCGTCATCTCCGGCCGGGCTGTGAGGGTGTCCACGGTCGGACTGTCCCTGAGGAACTCCTTGGTGATCCGGGTGAAGCCGTTGGCATAGGCGCCGAAGGGCAGGCCGAAGCCTGCGAAGACCTCGAGCGCCGCCGCCATCGCCTCGGGCGCGGAGCAGTTGGCGAGCACCGCCTGCGCGCCCCCATCCCGGACCACGGCACGAAGGTCGGCCACCCTTTCGCCCGAGCGCAGGCGCGATCCGTCCTCGTCGTCGACGGTGACCGAAAGCCAGACCGGCCGCCCCGCCGCCGCCGCCCCTTCGAGGACGGCGCGGGCATGGGCGAGAGAGGCCACCGTCTCGCACAGCAGAAGATCGACGCCGGGGGCGAGAAGGCGGGCGATCTCGGCGTATCTCCCCACCGCCGCGTCATGCGGCGGATGGGTCTCCGGCCGGTAGGAGGCGACGAGGGGCCCGAGCGAGCCGGCGATCCGGCCCGAACCGTGGGCGTCCCGCGCCGCCCGCGCCTCGGCCAGCGCCTGCGCGTGGAGGGCGGCGAAACGGCCGTCGATCCCGGCCTTCGCCAGCCGGTCGTGGTGGATCGCATAGGTGTTGGTCGTCGCCACCGTCGCGCCGGCGGCGAAATAGTCGGCATGGACAGCGCGGACGAGACCGGGATGATCCATCATTACCTGCGTCGCCCAGAGCGGCGTCGGCGCGTCGCCCGACCGCGCGACCACCTCCTGCCCCATGCCGCCGTCCAGCAGCGTGATCTCCCGCGTCATGCCGTTCCCCCTGCCACCGGGCGAAACTGGCCGGGACGGCGGCGAAAGGCAAGCGCCCTACCCGCGGCCCGCCTGCGGCAGGCCATCGTCGATCTCGTAGTAGGCGCCCTTCGAGCCGACGAAGATATGCTCGGCCATCCGCCCGCCGGTCGGCCCGGTGACCGCACCGGCCTCGACCGAGAACTCGCCCGCGGCCGAGCGGAACCAGAGCGACGATCCGCAGCGGGTACAGAAGCCGCGCCGCCCGCCGGCCGGAGTAGCGTATTCGCCGAGCGTGTCGCGGCGAAGCCAGTCGATCGTCGCCTCCCCGGCGTCGAAGGAGGCGGCGTAATGGCCGGAGAGCCGGCGGCACTGGCGGCAGTGGCAGGCGGTGACGGGCCCCGCCGGCCCCGGCAGGCGGAAGGCCACGCCGCCGCAGAGGCAGGCGCAGTCGAGCACGCGGGGGCCGTCGCGCGCCGGCGGGGGCGGCGGCCCTTCGGGGCGATAGTAGTCGCCGGCGTCCCCGGTGTGGATGTGGCGGGTAAGGCGGAGCCCGTCCGTCGCGTCGAGCGCGCCGGTGGCGATGGCGATGCGGTCCTCGTCGGCAGGTCGCCAGAAGAGGCTCGACCCGCAGCGGGTGCAGAAGCCGCGCCGCGCCGCGGCCGAACTGGCGAACCAGCGCAGCGCCGCCTCCGCGGTCAGCCGGAACCGGTCGAGCGGCACCGAGGTCGACGCCCAGACGTGCCCGCTCCACCGCCGGCACTGGCCGCAGTGGCAGGCCACGATCTCCCGCAAGGGCGGGTCGGCCTCAAACCGCACGCCGCCGCAGAGGCACCCCCCCTCCACCGACCGCATCAGAGCTGCCCGAAGGTTGCGGCGAGGATCGCGGCAAGCTCGCGCGCGTCCGTTCCGGTGAAGGCGTCAGGCCGGTCGCTGTCGATGTCGAGCACGCCGATCAGCCGGCCGCCGCCGGCGAAGACCGGCAGCACGATCTCGGACCGGGTGCTGGACGAACAGGCGATGTGGCCGGGGAATGCCTCGACATCGGGAACGAGCTGCACCTGTCCGGTGCGGGCGGCGGCGCCGCAGACGCCGCGGCCGAAGGGGATGGCGAGGCAGCCGTGCCCGCCCTGATAGGGGCCGATCTTCAGGACGCCGGGTTCCGTCACCCGGTAGAAGCCGGTCCAGTCGAAGCGGTCGTCGGCATGGTGAAGCTCGCAGACCACCGTGGCCATCAGTGCGACCTCGTCGGTCTCGCCCTCGGTGAGGCTGGCGATGGTGCGGGCGAGCGTGGCGTAATCGGCCTGCATGGCGGCTCCTTCCGGCAGCGGCCGGGGGCTGTCTGCCCCCGGACCCCCGAGGATATTTGCAAACGGGTGAACCTAGAGGCGCTCGATGGCGATGGCGGTGCCCTCGCCGCCGCCGATGCAGATCGCCGCGACGCCGCGCCTCAGGCCGCGCCGTTCCAGCGCGTTGAGGAGCGTGACGACGATCCGCGCCCCCGAGGCGCCGATCGGATGGCCGAGGGCGCAGGCGCCGCCGTTGACGTTCATCCGCTCGTGGCTCACGCCGGTCTCGCGCATGAAGGCCATCGGCACCACGGCGAAGGCCTCGTTCACCTCCCAGAGGTCGACATCTTCCGCCCGCCAGCCGAGCCGGGCGAGGAGCTTGCCCGCCGCCGGGACCGGCGCGGTGGGGAAATCCGCCGGCGCCTGGGCGTGGCTGGCATGGCCGAGGATGCGGGCGCGGATCGTCAGCCCCGCCGCCTCCGCCGCCCCGCGCGAGGCGAGGACGAGCGCCGCCGCCCCGTCGGAGATCGACGACGAATTGGCCGCCGTCACCGTGCCGTCCCTGCGGAAGGCGGGTTTCAGCGCCGGGATCTTCTCGGGCCGGGCGAGGCCCGGCTGTTCGTCGGCGGTGAC
>JBDHSQ010000196.1:0-3435 GCA_039808285.1 Paracoccaceae bacterium | reverse complement strand
GCCTCGCCGGACCTGATCCAGTTCGCGCCCGGCCTGCCCAAGACCCGCTCCGGCAAGATCATGCGCCGCATCCTGCGCAAGATCGCCGAGGACGAGTATGGCGCGCTCGGCGACACCTCGACGCTGGCCGATCCCGCCGTGGTCGACGATCTCGTCGCCAACCGCCAGAACAAGCGCAAGGCGGGCTGAGCCGCCAAGCGCTGCCGCCCCCTGGCGATGATATTGAAAATGGCCCGCCCCACCAGGGACGGGCCATTTTCGTGACAAACCAGCCCAGAAGGCAGGAACCGGAACGGATATCGAGGGTTCGCAATGCCGCCGGCCTGCGCTAGACCATGCTCATGCCGCGTTCATCGTTTCCTGATAATGACGCAACGTTCGGCTGACCGAGATCGGAACCCGCGCCTGATGACGACGACGATCAAACCCGCATCGACCGCCGCCCTCGCCCGCGCGGCCGCCTTGCTGCCCCTCCTGGCCCTGACCGCCTGCGCCGGCTCGCAGCGCTTCAGCGGGCCGGTGATGAACCAGCCCTCCTACAGCCAGCCCCTGCCCTCCGCGCCGCCGGTCAGCTCCGCCCCGATCACCTCGGAGCCGCTGCCGCCGCCGGGCGGCTATCCCGCTGCGCCTCCCCAAGCGGGTGGCTACCCCGTCGCGGGCGGCCCGCAGGGCGGCGCCCTGCCCCCGCCGCAGGATCCGTTCTTCGACCCCGATGCCGGCGCTGCGCCGCAGGGCCAGGGCCTGCCCCCGACCGGCCAGCCCGAACAGGCCCCCGGCCTGCGCGGCAGCAATAATCAGGTCGCGGGCCTCGGCTCGGCTCCGGCGGCAGCGCCGCGCCCCTCGGCCAGCCGCGACAGCGTCGTCGGCGGCTGGACCGCGCGCGAGGCCACGGGCGGCTCCTGCCGCGTGCAATTGTCGAGCACGCCGACGCTCGACCTCTACCGCGCCTCCTCGTCGGGCTGCACCAACAAGGATCTGCAGAAGATTTCGGCCTGGGATTTCCGGGATGGCGAGGTCTATCTCTACCAGCAGGGCGGCACGGTCGCGGCCCGGCTGCGCAGTTCCGGCTCCGGCGCGCTCGACGGCGCCGTCACCAAGTCCGGCGCCTCGCTCTCGCTGAATCGGTAAAGCCGGCACCCGCATCGCGGGCGCCGGCGGCAGGAAGGCCTCAGGCCCGGAGCGTCCGGGCGAGGAAGGCGCCCGGCCAGAAGCTCTTCTGGATCGAGAGCGCCATCGTCGCGAAGCTCTTGGCGTTGTCGAGCGCCTCGTCGAGAATCGTGAAGGGCGTCGGCGCACCGGTCGCGATCACGCCCTCGACATCGGCATAGCCGCTGACGAGATCGGCCTCGAACTTCGCCGCGAGCCGGCGCATCGCCATGTTCTCGGGCAGGCAGGTCAGATAGAGCGTCCGGACGCCGCGATTGCGCGCCGCCGTGATCAGGCGGCCGAACAACTTCGCGCCGACGCCGCGCCGGCGCCACGGCGCCTCGACGCTGAAGGCGGCCTCGCCGGTCAGCGCGATGATATCGTCGAGGCCGCGCAGTTCGGCTGCCCCGCGCACCACCCCGTCGACGACATAGGCATAGACCAGCCCGCCGACGCCGAAGGTCGTCTGGGCGTAGGTCTCCAAGAACTCGTCGTTCACCGCCGTGCCGAAGCGCTGATGGCGCGTGACGGAATCGAGCCTGAGCAGATGCTCTCTGAAAAGATCGCGCTCCGTCGGCCACAGCCGCCGGATCACGCCATCGCCGGCTTTCCTGCCGGATTGTCGCGTACGGACCAAATTATCATCTCCTGAACAGCGCATATGTGCCGCGCTAACCGACCAGGAGGCGTTGTCTTCCCTAACTCACCCTCCACATCGTACCATCGGCGCCTGATTGCAAGGGCAAGACCTGCGGCATTTTCGCCGACCCTCCGGCAAGATCGGCCCAAAACCCCGCCACTACATGCATCCCATGCATGACAAAAGCGAAAGATGACGTTGGGTCCGGCAGGCGAAAAAACCACTATTGCGCCGTAAAATGACATGCAATAATTTCGCATTGACCCCGATGACGGCGCGCCCGGCATGAGCTAAGTTGCGTGCTCCCGGTCACTCATATTTGAAGCTCCATGTTCGATCGTCGCAAGCCTCCGGCTGCCCAGCCTTTCGTCACCCACGAAAACATCGAAGCCAAGGTCAAGTGGTTCGACCCCGAGAAGGGGTTCGGTTTCGCATCGCCCTCCGATGGTTCGGGCGATGTCTTCCTGCATGTCTCGGCCATCGGCCCGCTGGATCAGCAAGACCTGCTGCCCGGCGCCACGATCGTCGCTGATCTCGGTGAAGGTCGCCGCGGCCTCCAGGTCGTCGCGGTCCATGAGATCGACGCCTCGACCGCCTCGCAGACCGCGCCGGCTCCCCGCGCCTTCTCGCCCCGTCCTCCGCGCGATGATTTCGGCGGTGGTGGCTATGGCGACCGGGATCGTGGTGGCGGCTATGGCGGCGACCGCGGCGGCTACAATGATCGCGGCGGCTTCGGCGGCGGCGATCGCGGCCCGCGCGGCGGTGGCTTCCAGGACCGCGACAGCGGCCCGGTCGAAGGCCCCTATGACGGCGCCGTGAAGTTCTTCAACTCGGATCGCGGCTTCGGCTTCATCGCCCCGGACAAGGGCGGCCCGGACGTGTTCCTGCACGTCTCGTCGCTGAGCCGCAGCGGCCTGCAGCCGCCGATGGACGGGCAGCGCGTGCGCTTCTCGATCCGCACCGGCCGCAAGGGCCCGGAAGCCGCCAACGTCAGCTTCATCTGACGCGAACCGCTTCGCCGAAAACAACAAAGGCCCGCCAACCGGCGGGCCTTTTCTTTTGGAACAGCGTCCCAGTCGCAAAGCACGCAGCCGGAGCGGCACGCCGCGCGAACCCGACTCAATGGTCGTGGTCGTCGCCTTCGAGGCCGCCGATATGCTTCTGGGTGTAGAGTTCGATGCCGATGCGGGCGATCAGGTCGAGCTGCGTCTCGAGGAAGTCGATATGGCCTTCCTCATCCTTCATGAGGGCCTTGAACAGGTCCTCGGAAGGGAAATCGCCGACCTCGCGGCAGTATTTGGCCGCTTCCTGGTAGAGCGCGCGGGCCTCGATCTCGGCCTTGAGATCGCACTCGATCACTTCCTTGACGGTCTCGCCGATGCGCAGCTGGTCGAGCGTCTGCAGATTCGGGAAGCCTTCGAGGAAGAGGATGCGGTCGACGAAACGGTCGGCATGGACCATCTCCTCGATCGATTCCTTCTTCCAGGTCTTGGCCATCTCCTTCAGGCCCCAGTTGTCCAGCATGCGATAATGCAGCCAGTACTGGTTGATGGCGGTGAGCTCCGAACGCAGCCCCTTGTTGAGATACTCGATGACCTTCTTATCGCCCTTCATCGGGTGCACTCCGCAATCCACATTAGAATGATACT
>JBDHSQ010000195.1:0-3472 GCA_039808285.1 Paracoccaceae bacterium | reverse complement strand
TCGGGACGATCCGGTGACGCGGGCATGACGGTTCCGCGACGGCGCTGGCCGGATTTGCACTCCGGGGAGTGACGTCCTATGTGCAGGCGCGAACCAACGGGAATGCCGCCATGAGCCTCGCCGGACGAATCGCCTGGGACGACACGATCCTGCCCTTTCAGCTCGACCGGGCCGATATCCGGGGTCGGGTCGCGCGGCTTGACAGCGTGCTCGAGACGATCCTCGGCCAGCATGCCTATCCGGCGCCGGTTGCGGCGCTGGTCGCGGAGGCGACGCTGATCACCGCACTGATCGGCCAGACCATCAAGCAGGGCTGGAAGCTCAGCCTGCAGGTGCGCGGGCAGGGGCCGATCCGGTTGATCGCCACCGATTATTTCGGGCCGAGCGCCGAGGGGGCGCCGGCGCTGATGCGCGCCTATGCCGGCTTCGATCGCGAGGCGGCTCTGGAGGGGCGGCCCTTCGATCTGCTGGGCGGCGGGCTCTTCGCGATCCTGATCGACCAGGGGCCGGGCAGCACGCCCTATCAGGGGATCACGCCGCTGGCCGGCGGATCGCTGATCGACTGCGCCGAGACCTATTTCGCCCAGTCCGAGCAGTTGCCGACGCATTTCGCGCTGGCGATGGGCGAGGCGGCGGAGCCGGGCCAGCCGGCGCGCTGGCGGGCGGGGGGCGTGATGCTGCAGCACATGCCGGCGGCCTCGCCCTATGCGCGGCAGGAGGCGTCGGGCTTCGACGGGCTGCTCGCGCCCGAGGACATGCTGGAGGGCGCGGAGGCGGACAATTGGCGGCGGGCGACGCTGTTGCTCGACACGGTCGAGGAGACCGAGCTGATCGGGCCGCATGTCGGGGCCGAGCAGCTGCTGCTGCGGTTGTTCCACGAGGAGGAGCCGCGGGTCTATCAGCCGCAGCCGGTGCGGTTCGGCTGCACCTGCAGTGCGGAGAAGGTGGTGCGCTCGCTGTCGGTCTATTCGGCCGAGGAGATCGCGGGGATGACGACCGAGGACGGGCGTGTCACCGCCGATTGCCAGTTCTGCGGCGCGCATTATGCGTTCGATCCGTCTGACCTCGGTGTTCGCAGCTAGCCGCTTGCACCGGGGCCTGTCTCGCGCCGAACGCGACTTGTCCGGACCGACCGTCCGACAGTTGAAAGGAGCCGAACAACCGCGCCGGATCGCCGGCAAGAATGAGTGGTTTCGTTGCGCCATCGTTGCGGGCGAGCGGGAGACCGGTCACTCGAGCTCGCCATTCTTCGAGAGCAGGATGGCGAGCGCGCGGGTATTGCGAAATTCGGAGAACAGGATCACCAGGATCGCCATGATCGGCACCGACAGGATGGCGCCGGGGATGCCCCAGATCGAGGCCCAGGCGACCAGGCTGACCAGGATGACGAACGGGCTGAGATTGAGCGAGCGGCCCATGAGCCAGGGCTCGATGAAGTTGCCGAGCAGGACCTGGGCCGCGATCATCGCCGCGAGGAAGGCCGAGACCGCGCCGATTCCGTCGAGCTGCAGCAGCGCGACGAGAACGGTGGGCGTCACGCCGATGAAGCCGCCGAGATAGGGGATATAGTTGAAGAGCCCGATCAGGATCGCCCAGAAGCCGGCGAACTCGATGCCCCAGAGGCGCAGGACGGCGTAGCTCACCACCGCGAGGCCGAGATTGATCAGGGTCTTCATGCCGAGATAGACGCCGATCCGGTTGTTGACGTCGCGCACCAGTTCCTGGATCTGCGCGACCTGGGCGGGATCGTCGGAGAGGCGGGCGATCTTGGCGGCGAAGTTGCCGCGTTCGATCAGGATGAAGCCGGCATAGACGAAGATCGCGGCGAGGGTGGCGAGCGTGGAGAGCGTGGAGAGGACGGTGAGCCCCAGGGTGCGCTGGAGGTTGATCTGGGCCAGCACGTCGCGGCGGATCGTGTCCCAGCTCGGCTCGTGGTCGAGGCCGATCACGATCGCGCCGCGCTGGATCGCCGCGAGCATCTGGTCCTGGTAGCTGGGCAGCCGCGCGGCGATCTCTCCGACATTGATCACGATGAGCCAGACCACGGCGACGAGGCCCGAGCCGATCACCAGCACCGCGAGCAGGTAGCGCAGCGCGGACGGCACGCGGCCGACGAGCCCGGGCAGTCGATTGAAGAGCTCCGCCAGGCCGAGCACGATATAGGCGACGACCACGCCCGCGACCACCGGCAAGATGATCGAGCGGCCGATCAGCAGGATCCATCCGATCATCAGCGCCAGCGCGACGCCCAGCACCAGGTGGACGAAAGTATCCTTCATCGCAGCAGCCTCTTCGCAGTTGCACGCGAAGAGCGTTAGCACGATGCGGGATCGCCCGACAGGCCAGCGCGCCGGCGCGGGGGCGGCTATTGCGTCGCATCGGGGCGCTGCGCGGCCCAGCCATCGAGAAGCGCGTCGAGCCCGCGGAGGAAGGTCGCCTCGCGCTCGTCCGGGGCGAACCAGCGGGCGGCGGCGGTGACGTTCGGATAGTCGCGCGCCAAGGCCTCGGGCGGGACCGGGGTGACGGTCGAGGGGCCACGGGCATAGCCGGCGGTCTCGTCGAGCCCGGCTCCGGCAAGAAAATAGCCGATCGCCCGGAACAGCCGCGCCGCCTCCTCCTCGCTGGCGCAGCCGCCGCGGACGAGGGCGAGCAGGTCATCGAGCCAGCGCAGCGCCAGAGGCGTGTTCATGCGATGGGTGGCGAGGAACAGGAACAGGCCCGGCCGGCGCAGCGCCATCCGCCGCCAGTCGAGCGCCGCCTGGCGCAGCCGCGTGCGCCAGCCGAGCTCGGCCGGCGGCAGCGGCAGGAGGTCGGCGAGCGCCTGGTCGACCAGCGCGTCCAGCAGATGCCCCTTGGATGGATAATAGTGGTAGATGCTCATCGCCTTGCAGCCGAGCGCCGCCGCGAGCTTGCGGATGCTGAAGCCGCCGAGGCCCTCGCGCTCGATCAGCGCCAGGGCGGCCAGCTCGATCCGCTCGGGTGAAAGCGGCGCGCGGTCGGACACGCCGTCCGAAGGGAATTCCGACACCGCCTTCGTCTCCTCGATCAGGTTCCGTACACTGTACGTCTTGACAGACTCGGGGCGCAAGTCTCATCATGAGCACGACCGTACGCTGTACGGCGCAGCGATGGAGGGGATCATGCGGATGAAGATCATGGGGGCGAAGACCGGCGGCGGGCTTGGGGTGGCCATCCTGGCGGGGGCCTTGGCGACGGCGGGCGGGCAAGCCCTGGCCCAGGACGCGGATGCGCAGGCGAACGCGACCTATGCGGAGGTCGCGAAGACGATGGGGGGCGTGCCCGATTTCGTGAAGCTGTTCCCCAAGGCGGGGATCGCCGGCGCCTGGGCTGAGGTGCGCGACCTGGAGCTCAGCGACAAGACGGCCCTGACGCCCAAGGAGAAATCGCTGATCTCGCTGGCGGTTGCGGCGCAGATCCCGTGCCAGTACTGCATCTGGCTCGACACGGTCTC
>JBDHSQ010000194.1:0-3520 GCA_039808285.1 Paracoccaceae bacterium | reverse complement strand
CGCGGCCCGGGCCGCGGCGGCCCGCATTCCGGTCCGCCCGCGCGGCCGGCGCTGCGGCCGCTGCGAAATTGTCGCATCCGCCCGCGCAGCTTCGCGCGCTTCGGGAAAACGTCGGCCGGCCGAACGTGAAAGACCGCGCTCAGGAAACTGAACTTCCGAGATTTTCAGGCATTGACGCCCCCCGCCCGCAGGCCGCGCGGCGGGGCCGTCCGCCGCATCCGGCGGCGCTCAAACCTTGGGCGAATCATTTGGCATCGCGCCCGCTGTCGCCTAATCGGTGTGCAGTGAGCGAGGAGATCAAATTGGTTCAGCTTGACGAGAAACTCGAAGCCATCTTCGGCGAGGTTGTCCGCAGGAACGCGGGCGAGACGGAATTCCACCAGGCGGTGCGCGAGGTGCTGGAAAGCCTGGGCCGGGTCGTGGCGAAGCGCCCCGATTTCACCGAGGACGCGCTGATCGAGCGGATCTGCGAGCCGGAACGCCAGATCATCTTCCGCGTGCCGTGGGTGGACGACAAGGGCAACGTGCAGATCAACCGCGGCTTCCGCGTCCAGTTCAATTCGGCGCTCGGTCCCTACAAGGGCGGCATCCGCTTCCATCCCTCGGTGAACGTCGGCATCATCAAGTTCCTCGGCTTCGAGCAGACCTTCAAGAACGCGCTGACCGGAATGCCGATCGGCGGCGGCAAGGGCGGGTCCGACTTCAACCCGCGCGGCCGCTCGAACGGCGAGATCATGCGCTTTTGCCAGTCGTTCATGACCGAGCTTTACCGCCATCTCGGCGAATACACCGACGTGCCCGCCGGCGACATCGGCGTGGGCGGGCGCGAGATCGGCTACATGTTCGGCCAGTACAAGCGCCTGACCAACAAGTTCGAGGCCGGCGTCTTCACCGGCAAGGGCCTGCTCTACGGCGGCTCGCGGGCGCGGACCGAGGCCACGGGCTATGGCAACACCTATTTCGTGCAGGCGATGCTGGCGACCCGGGGCCAGTCCTTCGAGGGCCGGAAATGCGTGGTGTCGGGGTCCGGCAACGTCGCGATCTACACGATGGAGAAGATCAGGGAGTTCGGCGGCACCATCGTCGCCTGTTCGGATTCGAACGGCTATGTCGTGGACGAGAACGGGATCGACCTCGACCTCCTCAAGGAGATCAAGGAGGTCCGCCGTGCCCGCATCTCGGAATACCACCGGCTCAGGGGCACGGGGACTCACTACATCGAGAAGGGCAGCATCTGGGACGTGGCCTGCGACGTCGCGATGCCCTCGGCCACGCAGAACGAGATCAGCGGCCGCGACGCGCGCGAACTGGTGAAGAACGGCGTCGTCGCCGTGGGCGAGGGCGCCAACATGCCCTCCACGCCGGAAGCGGTGCGGGTGTTCCAGGAGGCGGGGGTGCTCTTCGCCCCCGGCAAGGCCGCGAACGCGGGCGGGGTCGCGACCTCGGCGCTGGAGATGCAGCAGAACGCCAGCCGCGACAGTTGGACCTTCGAGCAGACCGAGACGCGGCTTGCCACGATCATGCGCTCCATCCACGACACCTGCGCCGCGACCGCCGAGGAATACGGCGCGCCGGGCGACTATGTGCTGGGCGCCAACATCGCGGGCTTCGTCCGGGTTGCGGAATCGATGCGCGCGCTGGGCGTGATCTGAGAGGACCGGGACCGCGGCGCCGCGACTTCTGCGCCCTTCCGGCGACGGCTCGACCGTCGGGGGCGGCGCTGCTATGGCTCGGCGGCACGGTCAGGTGAGGATCAGCGGACATGCGGATGCGCCCCGGCCCGGCCTCCTCGGACAGGATGACCCGCCGCGGGTTCCTCAAGGGCCTCGCGGCGGCGGTCCTTTCCGGGATCGTGCTGTCCGCCTACGGCTTCTTCATCGAGCCGGCGCTCAGGCTTCGCGTCCAGCGCTGGCGCATCCGCCCGCCACGCTGGACCGGCGGGCCGCTGAGGATCGCGCTTGTCGCGGACCTGCACATGGGCGAGCCCTACATGAGCCTCGCGCGGCTCAGGCGGGTCGTGGCGCGGACCAACGCGCTTGGCGCCGACATCATCCTGATCCTCGGGGATCTGGAGGCGGGGCATCGCTTCGTCACGAGGAAGGTGTCGATGGAGGACACGGCGGCAGAGCTTGCGAGGCTCGGCGCGCCGCTGGGGGTCTGGGCGATTCTCGGTAACCACGACTGGTGGCACGACCGCGCCGCGCAGGCGCGCGGCGGGGGGCCGAACCGGATCGCCGGTCTTCTTAGGGCGGCAGGCGTGCCGGTCCTGCAGAACGATGCCGTGAAGCTCGGCGAAGGCACGGACGCGGGGCCGTTCTGGCTGGCGGGGCTGGACGACCAACTGGCGATCGGCGTGGGCGACATGGTGTTCCGTGGCCTCGACGACCTGCCGGGGACGCTCGAGAAGCTCACCGACGACGCCCCGGCGATCCTGCTTGCGCACGAGCCCGACATCTTCCCGAAGGTGCCCGACCGCATCGCGCTGACATTCTCCGGGCATACCCACGGCGGGCAGGTGCGGCTTTTCGGCTATTCGCCCTGGGTGCCCTCGGCCTATGGCAACCGTTTCGCCTACGGCCACGTGCGCGAGGGCAGCCGCGACCTTCTGGTGTCGGGGGGGATCGGCTGCTCGATCCTGCCGGTCCGGCTTGGCATGGTGCCCGAGATCACCCTGGTGGAGATCGCTGCCTGAGGCGTCAGCCGCCGAAGGCGCGGGCCAGCAGCGTCTCGGCTCCGGCCGCGTCGGCGGCGACGGTCACGAAGCCCCTGAGGCTTGCTTCCGCGAACCCCTCCGCGACGATCCGGTCGATCAGCGCCACCAGCAGATCCCAGTAACCTTCTGCATTCACAAGCAGGATGGGCTTGGAGTGAAGCCCGAGCTGGCGCCAGGTCAGCACCTCGAAGAACTCGTCGAGCGAGCCGCCGCCGCCGGGCAGCACGAGGATCGCGTCGGAGTTCATGAACATGACCTTCTTGCGTTCGTGCATCGTCTCGGTGACCACGAAGGCGGAGAGGTCGCGCTTGCCGGCCTCGCGCGAGACGAGATGCGCGGGGATCACGCCGAGAGCCTCGGCGCCCGCCGCCATCGCGGCGCGCGCGGTCTCGCCCATCAGCCCCACGTCGCCGGCGCCATAGACCAGCCGCCAGCGGTTGCGCGCCAGCATGCGTCCGGTCTCGCGCGCGGCCTCGGCATAGGCGGGGCGGTTCCCGGACCGCGACCCGCAGTAGACGCAGACGGATTTCCGGTGCCAGGGCATGGGAGTCGCTCCAACGGGTGCTTTGACCGGTGATAGACGCGTTGCTATGGTCGCTCAAGCGCGCCCGGCAAGCGGCGCGCAGGGTGGGGGACCTCATGACGGACAAGAAGGTTGCGGGGGCGTCCGCCGGGCGGGGGGTGGCCTGGGTGCTGGGCGCGGCAGCGGCGGCAGCGGCGGCGCTTGCCGCGTGGTATGTCACGATCCGCGCGCCGGAGCCCGCCGCGCCCCCGCCCGCGACCACGCCGGAGGCTGCGGCACCCGCG
>JBDHSQ010000193.1:0-3571 GCA_039808285.1 Paracoccaceae bacterium | reverse complement strand
CCGGCCCCGCCGGGGCGTCAGAGGGTCTTCGACCAGGCGTCGATCTGACGTTCCGCCTCATCCTTGGCGAGCCCGTATTTCTCCTGAACCTTTCCGACCAGCACGTCACGCTTGCCGGCGGCAACGTCAAGCTCGTCGTCCGTCAGCCGGCCCCATTGCGCGCGCGCCTTGCCCTTCATCTGCTTCCATTTGCCTTCGATCTGATCCCAGTTCATCGGATGCTCCTTTCCGTTCTCTGCCGTGAATGCAGGGGGGAAACGCGCCGCCCGCGGCGTGGTTCCGGCCGCCGGCGGGGGATCGCGGATCGTCGCCCGCCGCACCCCGCCGGACCCGGCCCGGGGGTGCCGCGGTCGATCTGCGCGCGGCGGGGGGAGGGGAACCATCCGGCGCCGGCGCACGTTGTCGAAGCGCAAAGCCACTCATGGCACCCCACGAATGGAGAGCTACCATGTTTCGTTTCATGCCGCTTGCCGCAGCGCTTCTCGCTGGCACCGTCGCCACCGCGACGATGGCCAGCGTCGACAAGATCGCCAAGGTGGACGTGACGGCCGACCTGGGCGCCATCCAGAACGAGAAGGCCGCGAACTACTGGAGCAACCTCGAAAAGGATCTCGAGGCCGCGATCGGCGCCCGGGTGAGCGACCGGCTTGCCGACAAGGGGGCCGAGATCCTCGTGGACATCGAGGAGGTCGAACTGGCCAACGCCTTCGAGCGCGAGCTGAACCTGGCCGATGCGGTGCTGGTGGGCAAGGTCAATGTCAACGACCAGACCGAGAACAGCAACTACGATGCCTATATCCTCAGCATTTCGCTGGAGAACGCCCATGTGCCGCTCGCTCCCGGTGAAAAGCTTATCCTCAGCACCTCGGACACCGCCAAGACCTATCAGCGTCTCGTCGACGAATTCGCCGACGGCGTGGTTGCCCGGCTGAAGTGAGGCCCCGGGGGCGCACCCCGCGCCCCCCGGCCAAGTGGTGACGAGTGACATGGTGGAGGCCGCGCCCGGGAAGGTGCGGCCTTTCCCTTTGCGCCGCGCCGGCGCGGTCGCCGGGACTTTGGCGGGGTGTCCCTTCGGACGTTGACCGCGGGCGCGGGATGGCCGAAATTCGCACCCGGTCGCACGTTCGACGGGCGATCGAAACTGCGGAGTTCGGCCAATGACGACCGCCCCCGACAGTTCTTCCCGTCAGCCGCGCCGGGCGGTGGAGGCGCAGGCGTCACGGATCGGCTTCGCCCGGTGCGGCCCGGCACGGACACGCCGTGACGGCACCGCTGCGGGGGCGCACGATGCCCGCCCGTTCCGCTGACCGGGCCCCGTGTCCGAAGCCCGGATCATGAAGCGCTTCGTCGCCACCTACCTTCCGCAGCTTGCCTTCGCGGCGGTGCTGGTTCTGGGTGCCGCGACCACGTTCACCGTCTACCGGGCCGAACACCGCCAGGCCGTGGCGGAGTTCGAGAGGGCGGCCGATCTGGCGGTCGACCGCGTCATCACCCGGCTGCGGCAGCACACGGTCGTCCTGCGGGCGGCGCGGGGGCTTTTCGCCGCCAAGAACGGTGCCGTCGAACGCGGCGAGTTCCTTCGCTTTCTCGATTCCGTCGACCTCATCCGTGAACTGGCCGGCGTGCAGGGGATCGGCTTTGCGCGGATGATCGCGGCCGGCGACGCCGCCGCGGCGGAGCGGGAGATCGCCGGTCACTACGGCGTGGCGGCCGAGGTGCGCCCACAGACGGGCGCCGGCTGGCGCACGCCGATCGTGCTTCTGGAACCCGCGGACGACCGCAACATGAACGCGCTCGGCTACGACATGTATTCCGAACCTGTCCGCCGCGCCGCGATGGACAGCGCCGTCGCCAGCGGTGCGCCGAGGATCAGCGCGCCGGTGGAGCTTGTCCAGGAAATCACCGCGGACAAGCAGACCGGAGTCCTGGTCTACCTGCCGGTCGGGGGCGCCGGGCGGGCGGAGACGGCGGGGCTGCCCCCGGTGGACGGGTTCGTCTACGCCCCGTTCCGCGGCGCCGACCTGATCGAGGCCGCGCTGGCCTCCGGGCCGCCCTTGCCGGTGGGTCTTCGGGTCAGCGACACCGGAGCCCCGGAGCGTCCGCTCTACCGCGGCGGCGGGGACGGGGTGGCGGCGGGGCTGAGCCTGCGCCGGACGGTGCGGATCCTGGGCAGGACATGGGCCTTCGACGTCCACGAGACCGGGGCCGCGGCAGAACGGCAAAGGCACCTCGGCAGTCTTCTCGTCGGGCTGACGTCGGCGCTTTTCGCCGCCGCTGCGGCGTACGGCATCGCGGCCCGCCGGGACGAGGTGGCGGGCGCTCGCGAACTGGCCGCCGCGGCGGCGCGCGAGGCCGAATTCCGCGGGCTTATGCTGGGGGAGATGAAGCACCGGATCAAGAACCACATCGCCCGCATCCAGTCGATCGCCCGGCAGAGCGCGCGCGGCGCGACCGACGTGCGCGCCTTCACCGAGGCCTTCGACGCACGGTTGCGGGCGATGGCCGCAGTGCAGGAAATCCTCGCGGGGAACGCCAGCCCCGAGACCGACATCGGGGCCATCCTGCGCAAGGAATTGCAGCAGTGCCTGGACACCACCGAGGTGGAGCATCTGATGGAGGGCCCGGTCGTGCGGCTCGACGAGCGCCAGGCCCATGCCTTCGCGCTTGTCGTCCACGAACTGGTGACGAACGCGATGAAATACGGCGGCCTGTCGGACGGCGGCGCCGGCCTGAGGATCACCTGGACGGTGGCGCGGCCGGAGGATGACGGCCGGCCCGCCGTGCTGATCGAATGGGAGGAGAAGGTGGCTCCGGGCGCGCCTCTGGAAACAGCGGAGAGCACCGCCACCGGCTTCGGCTCGCGGCTGATCGACGCCAGCCTGAAGGGGGAGCTTTCCGGATCGATCTCGCGCGACTTCGGACCCGGCGGGCTGAAGGTGCTGCTGCGGTTTCCGGTCAGGTCCGGCGCCGCGCGGAACGGCAGGGGCGGCGCGACGCTTTCCCGCATCGGCCCGCGCCGCAGGTAGCGGCCCGCCGGCAAACCGGCGGGCCGTTCGGCTTCAGGACTTGAACTCGGGCAGGGCCTTCAGCTCGTCCTTGGTCATGTCGACATAGACCTGCACGGCGCCATCGGCGTTCTGCGCCACGGTTACGCGGTCCATCGGAATCGCCACCTGCCGGGCGCCGATGCCGAGGAAGCCGCCGACGTCCACGACGACATCGGTGGCCTGCCCTTCGGGCGTCAGCACCAGGTCGGAGACTTCCGCGATGGTGGCGTCGGTCATGTCGCGGACGTTTGCGCCTTCCAGCATGTCGGCGGTCAGCGCGTCGGGGGCGACGGCCGAATAGCCCTCGGGAATCGGCGCGGCCGGGGTGGTGGTGCCGGTCGCCGGGTCAGGCGTGGTGGCATCCGCTCCGGCGGTGGTGTCCGGCATGGCGGTGGTGGTGTCCGTATCCGAAGCCGTGGCGTCAGGCGCTGCCGTGCTGTCGGCCCCGGTCGTCGTGCCGGTCGCTGCGGTCGTATCCGTGCCGACGGCAGCATCCGGCGTCGTGGCGGTGTCGGCCCCGGCGG
>JBDHSQ010000192.1:0-3631 GCA_039808285.1 Paracoccaceae bacterium | reverse complement strand
CGACATCCGCATCGACACGATGCGCTCCTCCGGCGCGGGCGGGCAGCATGTCAACACCACCGACAGCGCGGTCCGGATCACCCACCTGCCGACCGGGATCGTCGTCACCTCGTCGGAGAAGTCGCAGCACCAGAACCGCGCCAGTGCGATGGCGGTGCTGCGCGCGCGGCTCTACGACATGGAGCGCCGCCGCGCCGCCGACGCCCGCGCCGCCGACCGCAAGGCGCAGGTGGGCACGGGCGACCGGTCCGAACGCATCCGCACCTACAACTTCCCGCAAGGGCGGATGACCGACCACCGCATCAACCTCACGCTCTACGCCCTGCCGCAGATCATGGGCGGCGACCTGACCGGGGTGATCGACGCGCTGGTGGCCCACGACCAGGCGGCGCGGCTCGCGGAGATGGAGGCGTGAACCGTCCTCCGCCCGCACGCCCGCGGTCCCGGCCGGCGGCGGGGGAATCCCGCGCATGACGGGCGCCGAGGCGCTGGCCGCCGCCACGCGGCGGCTTTCCGCCGCCGGCATCGACGGCGCGGCCCGCGATGCGCGCAGGCTCTTTGCCCACGCGCTCGGGCTGGCCGCGGACCGGGTGACGCTGGTCCTGCCCGAGGAGGTCGCGCCCGCCGCGCTCCAGGCCTTCGAGGCCGCCGTCGCGCGGCGGGCCGCCCGCGAGCCGGTGAGCCGGATCACCGGCGCGCGCGATTTCTTCGGCCATCGTTTCCGTGTGACGGGCGACACGCTCGATCCCCGTCCCGAGACCGAGCTTCTGGTGGAGGCGGCAGTCGAACGACCCTTCGCCAGGATGCTCGACCTCGGCACCGGGACGGGCTGCATCCTGCTGTCCTGCCTTGCCGCGATGCCCTTCGCCACCGGCACCGGCACCGATCTCTCCGACCCGGCCCTCGCCGTCGCGCGCGAAAATGCCGGCGCCCTCGGCCTCGCGCGGCGCGCCCGGTTCCAGCGCGCGGACTGGTTCGCCGGCGTGGCCGGGCGCTTCGACCTCATCGTCTCGAACCCGCCCTACATCGCCGAGGCCGAGATCGCCGGCCTTGCCCCCGAGGTGCGCGAGTGGGAGCCGAGGGGGGCGCTGACGCCCGGCGGCGACGGGCTCGGCGCCTACCGGGCGATCGCGGCGGGGGCGGGGGCGCGGCTGATGGCGGGCGGGCGGCTGATCCTGGAAATCGGACCCGGCCAGGCCCGCGCGGTGGCGGCGCTTCTGGTGGCACAGGGCTTCCCCCCGCCGGAGGTGCGCCGCGACCTCGACGGGCGCGACCGGGTGGTGATCGCGATGAAGCCGGGCGACGGAACCGGATGCGGCGCGGCGTGATCGCGCTGGCGCGGGACCGGCGGCCTGCCGTGACATTTCCGCACGATTCCCGGCGGAAAAGGTGCAAACCGCCGCAGTTGCGCAGAATCCGCTTGTCAGCACCGGCGCGTCGTGCATTAAGGGCCTCGTGACGGGCCGGTGAATTTCACTGCCCGCTGCGCCTCGCCCGGAAATGACTTCTCGCGATCGCCCGGCTTGCCGGCGGCGGACGGGGACAGGGGCAGGCAGGACCACGGCCCCAGGCTCGGACATAAAAGAACACATGAGATCATCCAAATCCCGTTCGCGTTCGAAATCGAACCGGCAGCGTTCGCTCGGCAACATCGTCAACCGGGTCTTCGACTCCTCGGGGCCGGAGGGCAAGGTTCGCGGCACGCCGCAGCAGATCATCGACAAGTATCTGATGCTCGCCCGCGACGCGCAGTTGTCGAACGACCGCGTGGCGGAGCAGAACTTCCTCCAGCATGCCGAGCATTACACGCGGATGCTGGGCGAGGCGCAGCGCGAGCTCAGCCGGGAACACGAGATGCGCCAGGCCCATCAGGGCGAGGGCGGCCAGGGCGGGGGCCAGCCCTGGAGTCAGAACGGTGGCCAGAACGGTGGCCAGAACGGTGGGCAGAACGGCGGCCAGGGCGGCGCTGCCCAGGGGGGCGAACGCCAGCAGCACCGCCCGCGGCATGAGGAACAGCGCCCCGAGCGCGAGGGGGCGGCGCCGCGGCCGGCACCTGCGCCGCGCGAGGAGGAGGCCGACGAGGGCCCCGGCCTCGTGGAAACCCCCGAGGCGCGGATGGAGCAGGCGCGGTCGGCCAAGATGATGCCGGACCTGCCGCAGCCCGAGGCCGAGGCGGCCGTGCCGGCGCCGGCGAAGAAGCCCCGCGGGCCGCGCAAGCCGCGCGAGAAGCGGGGCGATGCGCCCGGCGCGGGACCGGCCGCGGACTCTTCGGCCGACGCGGCGGAGTGATCCGCGCGGCGGCGCCTCAGCCCGCCGCCACGATCCGCGCCAGCGCGCAGAAGGCTTCCAGCGGCACCTCCTCGGCCCGCGCCGTCGGCGCGATTCCGGCGGCGAGAAGCTTTGCCTCGATGCCGGGCGCGACGCCCTTCAGGCTCGCCCGCAGCATCTTGCGGCGCTGGTTGAACCCGGCCGCGACGATCCGGCCCAGCACCTTCGCATCGGCGGGAAAGCGGGGGCCGGGAAGCGCGGTCAGGTGCACCACCGCGGAGTGGACCTTGGGCGCGGGCGTGAAGGCCTCCGGCGGCAGCACCATGACGATCCGCGCCTCGCAGCGCCACTGGGCGAGGATCGCCAGCCGCCCGTAGGCCTTCGATCCCGGCCGCGCGACGATCCGCTCGGCCACCTCCTTCTGGAACATCAGCGTGAGGCTTTGCCAGAACGGCGGCCATTCCGGCGGCGTCAGCCAGCCCGCCAGAAGCTCGGTGCCGACGTTGTAGGGCAGGTTCGCCACCACCCGGACCGGCGGGGTGAGCCGCGCCGCCGCGTCGACCGCCAGCGCATCGCCGTGCACCACCTCCAGCCGGCCGGGAAAGGCGGCGGCGATCTCGGCCAGCGCCGGCAGGCAGCGGTCGTCCTTCTCGACCGCCAGCACATGCCGCGCGCCCCCGGCCAGCAGCGCGCGGGTGAGCCCGCCGGGGCCGGGGCCGACCTCCAGCACGTCGCAGGCGCTCAGGTCGCCGGCCGACCGGGCGATCTTCGCCGTCAGGTTGAGGTCCAGCAGGAAGTTCTGGCCGAGCGCCTTGCGTGCCGCCAGCCCGTGGCGGGCGATCACCTCGCGCAAGGGCGGCAGCCCGTCAATCGCGGCCATGTCTCACCCTGGCGCAAATATCCGCGGGGGAGCCCGCAGGGCGCGGGGGCAGGCGGCCCCCGTCCGCGGCCGATACCGGAGCCGGTGCCGGGCGCGCCGTCATCCGGCCCGGTTCCGCGCCATCTCGCGCGCGAGCCTGAGCGCCGCGATCAGGCTCGACGGGTCGGCGCGGCCCCGGCCCGCGATGTCATAGGCGGTGCCGTGGTCGGGCGAGGTGCGCACGAAGGGCAGGCCGAGCGTGACGTTGACGCCGCCGGCGAAGTCGAGCGTCTTGATCGGGATCAGCGCCTGGTCGTGATACATGCAGATCGCCGCGTCATAGCGCGCCCGCGCGGCGGGGTGGAACATCGTGTCGGCGGGCAGGGGGCCGGCGATGGCGAATCCCTCGGCCCGCAGCCCCTCGACGACCGGGGCGATCAGCGCGGCGTCCTCGCCGCCCATCGCGCCGCCCTCGCCGGCATGGGGGTTGAGCCCCGCCACCGC
>JBDHSQ010000191.1:0-3641 GCA_039808285.1 Paracoccaceae bacterium | reverse complement strand
CGGCCCTTCGAAGGGCACGCGCACGCCCGCCATGTCCGGCATCGTCACCGCGGCGTCGGAGCTCCAGGCGAGCCGGGTCCAGTGCACCAGATGCTGCGGCCCGATGTTCTCGCCGACCGAGGAGCGGCCGAAATAGCCGGTGCCGATCATGAACGAGGGCGCGAGATGGGTGGCGAAGCCCGCCGCGCCCTGCGAGCAGGGGGCGTTCACCACCACCCGGTAGACCGAGAGCGCCGCGGCGAAATCCATCGCCTTCTGCGCATCCTCGCCGTGGAAGGCGGCGGAATGGCCGGCGCCGACCATCCTCAGGATCATCTGCGCCATGCCGGTCGCCCGCTCGAAGCTTTCCGCCACCGCCCAGGCCAGCACCGGCGACAGCTTCTCCCGCGTCAGGGGCTCGTCGAGCCCGACCTGTTCGATCGGCGCCACCAGCACCCGGATCGAGGGCACGACGCGGAACCCCGCCCGCTCGGCGATCCAGACCGCGGACTTGCCCACCGTGGCGGTGTTCAGATGGCCCTCGGGGAAGAGGAATCCGCGCAGCTTCTCCACCTCCGCCCCGGTGCAGACATGCGCCCCTGCCGCGCGCAGCGCGCGTTCCAGCCGGCCGTGGTCCTCCTCGAGCGAGATCAGCACGCTCTCGTGGGTGCAGAGCACCGAGTTGTCGAAGGACTTCGAGTCGACGATGCGCCGGGCGGCGGCAGTCTGGTCGGCATCGGGATCGACATAGACCGGCGCGTTGCCCGGCCCCACCCCGATCGCCGGCGTGCCCGAGGAATAGGCCGCGCGCACCATCGGCCCGCCGCCGGTGGCGAGGATCACCTGCACCTTGGGCGAGGCCATCAGCGCCTGCACGAGCGGGATCGACGGCTCCTCGACGCACTGGATCAGGCCGACCGGCGCGCCGGCCGCCACCGCCGCCGCCTCGAGCCGCGCGGCGGCGTCGTTGCAGCAGGCCTTGGCCAGCGGATGCGGGCTGAAGATCACCGCATTGCGGCCGAGAAGCGCGAGGATGGTCTTGTAGTAAAGCGTCGAGATTGGGTTGGTGGCCGGGGTCAGCGCAAAGATCACCCCGGCGGGCTTGGGGATTTCCACCATCTTGCGGCCCGGATCGACGCGCGGGTTCACGAGGTCCATGTCCTCGTAGAAATCCACCAGCGGATGCGCCGACAGCTCGTTCTTCAACCGCTTGTGCTCGGCCACGCCCATGCCGGTCTCGCGCACCGCCCATTCGGCGTAATGCCCGGCCGCCTGATGCGCGGCCTCCGCCACAGCGCGGACGATCCGCATCACCGCGGCACGGTCGTAGCGGGCATAGGCGCGCACCGCCCAGCCGGCCCGGTCGATCTTCATCCGGGCGGTCGTCTCCGCCCGGTCGGGCACCTGGAGCCGCGGCGCGTCCTCGTGAAGCTGCATCTCAGTCTCCTCCCCGGATCAGGCGGCCCGGCGCGGGTTGCGCAGCAGCGCCCGCGCCCGCGGCATCGCCGCTTCCATCCGGTCGACGATCTCCTGGCAGGTCGCGGCGTCCAGAAGCACGCCCGGCTTGAACTGCAACACCCGCTTGTCGAGCGAGGAGAAGATCGCCCAGACGCCGTTCTCGTAGAGCGCGCGCGACACCGCAACCGCGCCTTCCGGATGATCGAACTCGAGCCCGAGGATGACGCCGCGCTGGCGGACGCCGACGAAGATGTCGCCGTGGGCGGCCATCATCTCGGCCAGGCTGCGCTGGAAGAACTCGGCGACATACTGGACGTTGGCGACCACCTCGGGGCGCTCCAGCATCTCGATCACCTGGTGGCCGACGATGCAGCCCAGCTCCGACCCGCCGGAGGTGGAGATATGCGCCGCCCCGTCCTCGTGCTGCCAGGCGCCGCATTTCTCGGTCACCACGCAGGCCGAGATCGGGTAGATGCCGCCGCCGAGCCCCTTGGCGGTGACGAACATGTCGGGCTCCAGCCCGTAGGACTGCCAGCCCCACATCGCCCCGGTGCGCATCAGGCCCGTCTGAACCTCGTCGGCGATGTAGAGCGTGCCGTAGCGGCGGCAGATGTCCTGACAGGCCTTCAGATAGCCGTCATCTGGCATCGGGAAGCCGTAGGTGGCCGGGATCGTCTCGATGATGAATGCGGCGACGTCGCGGCCCTTCAGCGCACGCTCCAGCGCCTCGGCGTCGTTGAACGGGACGTGGACGAACTCCTCTGGCCGGTCGGCGAGGAAGATCCTGGAAAAGCGCTCGTCGCCGGTGGCCACCGAGAGGCCGGAATGGCCGTGGTAGCCCTTGATGATCGAGGCGATCTTGCGGCGTTTTGTGGCATATCGGGCAGTTTTCAGCGCGATCTCCACCGCCTCGGCCCCGCCGGCCCCGAAGATCGCGTATTTCATCCCCGGCGCCGACTTCACCAGCTTCTCGGCAAAGGCGGCGCGGGCCACCGAGGGGAACCAGTGGTTGCCCATGTCGAAATAGTCCAGCGCCGACTTCAGCGTGGCCACCAGTTCAGGGTTGCGATGGCCGAAATTGTAAGTCCCGCCATTGAGATGCAGGTCGATCAGCCGGCGGCCGGACATGTCGTAGAGGAAATATCCCTCGCGCCGGTCGATCACCAGGTCGATACCGGCGTCCTGCCAGAACTTCGTCTTTCCCGGGTTCCAGTAGTCGATCGCCTTGGCCAGCAGATCGTCCTTCGAGTCGAAACTGAAGAATCCGTAGTTGAACACGGGGCACCTCCGTTTGACCGAAGCCTGTCACTTAACTTTGCATCTGGCAACATTAAATGTTGGTAGTCGGTCAAATATTCTGTTGACCGCCCCGCGCTGGCCTGCTTCCTTCGGACAGGGGTCTGGCAATCTGGTGTTTTCCGGTGGCAAGGACGCAATCGCGCAAGGAACTGCGGCAGGGCAAGATACTCTCCGCGCTCGGGGCCAATCCCTCGCTCAGGGTGAACCAGCTCGCCGAGGAGCTGGACGTTTCCACCGAGACGATCCGGCGCGATCTCGCCGAGCTGGACCAGATCGGCCGGCTGAGCCGCACCTACGGCGGCGCGGTCAGCACCGAAAACCGGTTCGAGCCGGCGCTGAACGAACGGCTCGGGCTTTTCGTCGCCGAGCGGCGGGCGATCGCGCGGGCTGCCGCGGCCCGCTACGAAAGCGCCGAGACGCTGGTGCTCGGCGGCGGCGCAACCATGCTCGCCTTCGCCCGCGCGCTGCGCGAGACCCGCCAGCGGATCACCGTCATCACCCCCGCCTATCCGGTCGCGGTGGAACTCGCGCCCAACCCGCTGATCGAGGTCATGCTGCTCCCGGGCACGTTCGAGCCGCAGGAACGCATGGTCTGCGGACCCGAGACGATCCGCGCGCTGGAACGCTACCGCGCCGAGGTGGCCGTCATCGGCGCCTCCGGCCTCGATCCCTCCGGCGTCAGCGAGGCGATGCTGCGCGCGGGCGAGGTCTATGCCGCGATGCTCGCCCATGCCAACCGCGGCGTCGTCCTCGCCGACCACTCCAAGTTCGGCAAGCGCGCGCTGGTGCTCCTGCGCGGCTGGTCCCCGGCGCTGACGCTGATCACCGACCGGCCGCCGGCCGGCGCTCTCGCCGCGGCGATCCGGGAGGGGGAAAGCGACTGCGTGGTGGCGGAGGCGGAGTAG
>JBDHSQ010000190.1:0-3882 GCA_039808285.1 Paracoccaceae bacterium | reverse complement strand
GGCAGTTTCCGGTTCCTTCCTGGCGACATTCGTATGCTGGCGGGCGAAGCGCGGGACATCGCCAGCGACAGGGCCGGATTTTTGGGAAGCCACCCGGAAGCCGGATCCACCTGACCCCACGCAAACACCAATAAACGCTGGCCTTTCGACCGGACACCGCTGGTAGCCGCTGGACCCCGCTGGGAGTCCAGCCCGGCATCCGGAGTCCGGAAGCCATCGGCATCCACCCGACCGAGGAACTTTGCCCATCATGACGCTGAGCTTCGCACCGGACGCGATCGAGACCTGGCCGCTTGCGCGCCTGCAGCCCTACGCGAAGAACGCAAAGGCGCATGGCGCGGACCAAGTCGCGAAGATCGCCGCCAGCATGGCGGAGTTCGGCTGGACGGTACCCTGCCTCGTGGCCGAAGATGGCGAGTTGATTGCGGGGCATGGCAGGGTGCTGGCCGCGACGCGGCTCGGGCTGACCGAAGCGCCGGTAATCGTGCTGGGGCACCTGACCGAGGCGCAGCGCCGGGCCTACCGGATCGCGGACAACAAGCTGACCGAACTCGGCACCTGGGACGAGGCGCTGCTGTCGGCGGAACTGAACGACCTGCTGGCCGAGGACTTCGACCTGTCGCGGGTCGGGTTCTCGGACGGCGAGTTGGACAAGCTGCTGGCCTTCGTGCCGGAGGGGTACGGTGAAGAAGGTGGCGCCGGGGGCTCCGTGCCGCCGGTGACCATCCCCGAACCACCCCGCAACCCGGCGTCGCGCACGGGCGATCTGTGGATCCTCGGAGACCATCGCCTCCTTTGCGGCGACAGCACCAGCGCTGCCGATGTGCGCCGCCTGATGAATGGCGAGCGGGCGGTGCTGTTCGCGACCGACCCGCCGTACCTCGTCGACTACGACGGTTCGAACCACCCGACCCGCAACAAGGATTGGTCCGCGTCCTATGGCACCACCTGGGACGACAGCGGCCAGGGCGCCGAACTCTACGACAGCTTCATCGCTGCCGCCGTGGCTGAGGCCATCGCCGACGATGCGGCCTGGTACTGCTGGCACGCCTCGCGCCGCCAGGCGATGCTGGAGGCCTGCTGGGAGAAAGCCGGAGCCTTCGTGCACCAACAGATCATCTGGGTGAAGGACCGCGGCGTCCTGACCCGGTCCCATTACCTCTGGAAGCACGAGCCCTGCTTCATGGGCTGGCGCCGCCCCAACCGTCCGCCGAAGGTGGCTGAGGAAACGCTGCCGTCGACATGGGCGCTGCCGTCTTTCGCGAAGGACGAGCGACCCGACCACCCGACGCCGAAGCCGCTGGACGCCTTCGGAATCCCGATGCGCCAGCATGTGGCGCGCGGCGGGCTTTGCTACGAGCCGTTCTCGGGCTCCGGCTCGCAGATCATGGCGGGCGAGGCCAACGGCCGGCGCGTCTTCGCGATGGAAATCAGCCTGGCTTACGTCGATGTCGCCGTCCAACGCTGGCAGGCCGAGACCGGCCGCGAAGCAATACTCGACGGCGACGGACGGACCTTCGCGCAGGTGAAAACCGAGCGGCTGGGCGACGATGCCGACGCCCCGGCCGATCCCTCGGCAACGGACACCGCCCCCGAACCCGCGCGAAAGCGCCAGACCGCCGCGTGACATGCATGACCTGGCTTTACCTTCCTCCGGAGACGCTTCCGGGGCCGGAGGCGCATGCCTGTTCGGCCTCTCCCTCTGCTCCGGCGCAGGTGGACTCGATCTCGGGCTCGCCATCGCACTCCCCGGATATCGTGCTGTGGGCCATGTTGAACGGGAAACCTATGCCGCAGCCACTCTCGTGGCGCGGATGGAAGACGCGTCCATGGATCAGGCTGTTGTCTGGGACGACGTTGGAACCTTCGACGGCCGCCCTTGGCGCGGCGCGGTGGACATCGTCACTGCGGGCTATCCGTGCCAGCCGTTCTCCGTCGCGGGCAAGCGCCGGGGCGCGGACGATCCGCGCCACCTCTGGCCGCATGTCGCCCGCATCATCGGCGAGGTCGAGCCGCCCTTCGTCTTCCTCGAGAATGTCGCCCATCATCTCCGCCTCGGCTTCCCCGAAGTCGCCAGCGGACTGGTCGGCATGGGCTACCGCCTTGCGGCAGGCCTCTTTACAGCGGCGGAAGTCGGTGCGCCCCACAAACGGGAGCGCCTGTTCATCCTCGCCATTCGCGAAGATGACGAACTGGCCGACCCCGCGCGCTTGCTCTGGGACCCGCTCGAGTGGCGGGAACCGGACCGAACTGCTGCGGCTGTGGCCGACGCCCCGCGCCAGCGCCAACGAGAACCGGCAGACAAAGCCGACGCCCTCGCAAGCAGCGGGGCAGCACGGGATGAACCTCGCGACGACGGCAGCCCTATGGCCGACGCCGCAGATCGACAGTTTCCGCAGCCGGGGCGGCGAACGGAAGGACGAGAAAGGTCTGGACCGGATGGCGCGGGACTGGCCGACGCCGATGGCGAACGACGGATGCAAGCCGAGCGCGGGCAACAGGCGGACAGCAGACCTGACCCACGCGGCCGGGATGTGGATGACGCCGACGGCGCGGGATCACAAGGACGGGGCGACGACATTGGCGAACACGCCGGTGAACGGCCTGCTTGGCCGCCAGGTCCTGGTGACGCCGCTGGCTGGGCGCGATACCTCCGAGCCGCGCCGGACCTTGAACCCGCTGTTCGTCGAGGCGCTGATGGGCTGGCCCACCGGGTGGACCGGCTTCGCCTCTGTGGCAACGGCGTGGTCCCGCTGGTTGCGGCGCATGCGCTGCGAACTCTGGCGGCTGAACTGCTGGCCGATGGATGAGGCGGCGTCATGAAGCAATCACGCCTCATGTCGCTGGTCGAATCCATCGCCAACGTGGCTGTCGGCTACGGCATCGCGGTCGTCACGCAGATCCTGATCTTCCCGGTCTTCGGGCTGCACACGACGCTGGCGCAGAACCTGAAGATGGGCGCCATTTTCACCGTAGTCTCGATCGCCCGTTCCTTTGCCTTGCGGCGGGTGTTCGAGGCGATCCGGATGCGGAGCGCCAAATGATCGACCGCCGCCCCGGCGGGACGGCGGCCATCAGCTTGTCGGGGTCTGGTGCGTCAGGCGGCAGGGAGTTTGTACACGCGCCCCCGATCCTCGACCTTCTCCGAGGTCACCTCGAGCCCGAGCTTCTTTTTCAGCGCCCCGGCCATCGCGCCGCGCACCGTGTGCGACTGCCAGCCGGTCGCGGCCATGATCTCCTCGATGGTCGCGCCTTCCGGCGCGCGCAGCATGGCGATCAGCGTGGCCTGCTTGGTGCCCTCGCGCGGCGTCCGCGTCTTGGGCGCGGCCTTCGGGTCGGTGGGGGTGTCCGGCGCGGGCTGTTCGCTCGGCGCGTCGGTCGCGCCCGCAGGCGCGGTGTTCGCGTCCTCGGGCTCGATCCCGATTGCGGCGAGGCCTTCGTCGGTGGCGACCAGCGTGACGCCGTGGCCATCGCCGGTCTCGCGCCACATGGGTTCGCCCTTGCGTACGTCGGCGTCGACCTCTTCGAGGAAGCCCTTGGCGAGCATCGCGCTAACCACCTTGGCAGCTGCGCCACCCCGCAGGCTCTCGGGGAGCGGCAGGGCGATGCGGTCCTCGCGCTGCGCGGCGGCGCTGAGGATGATCGCTTGCGTGTCGGAAAGCTTGGTCATGGGGTCTTCTCCGTGTTCGGGCCCGCGACATGCGGCGCCTTCTACGACCCCGAGCCGCGCTGAGCGCGCGGCGGGAGTTCCGGCAGTGCCCGAGATCAGCGGGCGTGTTCGCCCTCGCCGAAGGCGCTGTCGGTGATGCGCTTCAGGAGGCTGGCGTAGTGTTCGAGGGTACCGACCATGGCCCAGCCCGCCTCGTCGGGGGCGCAGTTGAA
>JBDHSQ010000189.1:0-3898 GCA_039808285.1 Paracoccaceae bacterium | reverse complement strand
TCGGACCGTTATTGCAAAATTAGTGCTTCGAGGCTATATAGCTTCCAAGACATGAGGACCGTATGCCGTGGACCGTTTCGTTTTCAGAGGAGTTCGAGCCGGAGTTCGACGAACTTCCGCCCGAGGTGCAGGACGCAATCCTCGCCCGCGCCCTTCTTCTGGAGCGCGAGGGGCCATCGCTCGGTCGCCCGCATGCCGACACCCTGACCGGGTCGAAACATGCGAACATGAAGGAGTTGCGATGCAACGCCGCTGATGGCGTGTGGCGCGTCGCTTTTGCATTCGATCCCGACCGGCAGGCGATCCTGCTCGTCGGCGGGGACAAGTCAGGTGGCGGCGAGAAGCGCTTCTACAAGCAGCTGATCGCCCGGGCCGATGAGCGGTTTGACCGTCATCTGGCGAAACGGAAAGGATGAGGACCATGGCACGGACCCTGAAGGACAAGCTGGCCGCACTCGAACCGGCCCGTCGCGCGGGCGTCGAGGCCGAGGCCAACCGCCTCCACACCGAATATCTGACGCTTCAGGAGCTTCGGAAGGCCAAGGATCTGACGCAGGTCCAGCTGGCCCAAACCCTCGGCATTCAGCAGGCGACGGTCGCGAAATACGAGCGCCAGAGCGATCTGCTGCTCTCGACGCTTTCAAGCTATGTGCAGGCTATGGGGGGCAGCCTGAAGCTCATGGTCGAGTTTCCCGGCAAGGCGCCGGTGGCGCTCGAGGGTCTTGGCGAGATCGAGGAACCCCGCCGCCGCCGTTCTGCACGCGGCAATGAACAGGCCGCCGGGCGCGCCTGACTATCGGAGCCTGTCCTCTGCCCAGTTCGCGACGATCAGCCCCGGCAGGGTTTCGTGCGCACGCGCGGCATCCCGCGCCAAATCCAGCCGCTTCGGCAGCTTGACCTGCGGAACCAGCAGGAAGATCGGCGCGGTGACCTTTCCGCGCCCGGTCTTTGACCGCGACACGACCGCCTGGCCTTGGGTGTTCAGCCGTCCTTCGGCCACCAGCAGGCTCGGGCCCGTCCGGCGATAGACGAACCGCAGGCGGAGGCCACGGCGGCGCTCCCATTCGCCGGGCGTGATCCGGCCGCCGCGCAGCGACTTGCCTGCGGCGGGCAGCGGGATCGCCAGCCGAAACCCGTTCTTCGAGCGGATCAGCGGGCCGGTGTCGTGGGCACCGACGATGACCGGCGCTTGCGACCAGACCAACGCGGCGGCGTCGAGGCTTTCGCCAGACTTCGGAAACGTCTGGCTGCGGATCGTGTTGGCGAGCCGCGTGCCGAGCCCTGCACCGGTGACCTGCAAGCGCCACGCAGCCTTCAGCCCAGTCCCGGCCTCGCGCATGGCGGCGGTCACCGCGCGTTCGCCCGCCGTGACCTCGGCCTGCATCATCGCGACGATGTCGGGATCGATGTCGAGCTTCAGTTTCATGTGGGCCTCAGATCGACGGTCCAGACCAGCCGCTCGCGGTCGCGGACGGGCTCGCCCTGAATGAGGAAGGCCTCGCCGTCGATTTCGAAGCTGTCGCCGGGACGCGGGTTCGCAACTTCAGCGACACGCAGGTCGATCCGGGTCGTTTCCGACCAAAGCCGCGCATCGCCGAAGTCGGTGACCGCGTCGGCGCGCCGGGCGACGACGCGCACCAGCAAGGGCGCGCCGCCCTCGGGCGTGTAGATCGCATCCCGGCCAATGTTCGGATCGGCAAAAAGCGCACCGACGGCGGCGGCGAAAGCGCTCATCAGAACGCGCCGTTCAATCGCACCCGGCCGATGGTATCACCGGCCCCGCCCGCGACTGCCTCAATGGCGACGCCGATCAGCGTGTTCGAGGTGGCCACGTTGGTGGTGCGCTTGTTGGTGTCGTCCCAGTAGATCCTGGCACCCGCGGTCCAGGCCTGCGAGCCGATCTTGGTGATGTCGAAGACGCCGGTGAGCGCGGTCTCGACGCTCTCGCCGAGGGCGGCGGTGCCTGCCGCCACGCCGAAGATGGAGCCGACGAGCAGGCCATCGCCGGAGGCGACGGCATAGGGCGCGGTCAGGGTGATGGTGTCGCCGGGCTGGACGAAGTTTTTCATGGGGGTGATCCTCGTGGAAAGACGAAGGGCGGCCCGTCAGGACCGCCCGCGTATCAAGGTTCAGGATGTGGGCGTTACGCACCCGGGTTCTTGTAAAGACCGCGCCAATCGATGGCCTTGGCGCCGAAGTCGAGGCGGCACTTGATTTCGACGCCGTCGACATCGAAGCCGTTGCGGGTCTCGATATAGGCGCCCTGCTGGCCCTCGAGATAGGCGTACTCGATGGTGTCGATCTGGTTCGGGCTCGCCGCCAGATACCAGGCGGTGGCGCTGGCCGCATCGAGGCGCGGTTCGCTGATCGGCGAGAGCGTCCGGATCGACTGCGGCACCACGCTGGAGGTCGCAGCAGGCACGAGGTTCTGAGCCACGAGCTGTTCGGCCTTCAGTTCCAGCGCGGCGGGCACGATCAGGAAGGCGGGGCGGATGTTCAGCACCGTCTTCTTGTCGAGCCCGGTCTGCAGCGCCATCGCGGCACGGGCCGCGCCCACCGCATCGACGGCCAGCGCCGCGCCGGTGCCCGCGAGGTTCTTGTGGTTGGCGTGGAATAGCGCCGTGCCATCGGCCATCGCCGGGTTCGCGGTGATGATCCCCCAGACGACGTCACTTTCCAGCTGCGCGATGGAGTTGCCATACATCGCCGGGATCCGGGTGAAGGCGTCGAGATCGTCGTTGATCAGCACCTGCCGGGTGATCGCGACCACGCGACCATAGGTCTTGACCTTGTAGCTCTCCTTGCTCTCGCCCAGCGTGCCCCGCTTGAACTCGCCGCTCTCGCCCACTTCCAGGAGCTGCGGCGCTTCGCCGAGCTGGACGCGGTGCATTGACTTGAAGTCGGTCGCCAGCACCTGGCGGCAGAAGAGCGAGAAGGTCCGGGGATAGGCGTCATAGGCCTGCCGCAGGGTCTTGTTGGTGACGGCCGACAGGATCTCGGGGAAGTCCGATGTGGAATCCAGCGCGCGCGTCGCCACCTCGTCACGCGACAGGCCGCGGGTGTTCACCCCGGCGTTGCCGAGGCTTTCGCGGGCCAATTCCAGCAACGTCATGCCGCGATACTGGCGCGCGGCGTCTTCCAGGGGGAACAGCGTCGGGCTGTAGCGGTGCAAGAGCGCGTTCGCCACCGCGTCGCGGCGGGTGATGCGCTCATCCCGGCCGCCGAGGGGTACGGAGACATGCGGGAAGGTCCGGGTCTCGTCCGATTTCGCGGCGACCTGATCGAGGATCAGGCGACGGGACTCGTCGACGCTGACACCGCGCTTGACCAGATCCTCGGCGAAGCCGCGCTCGAGGTTCAGCCGTCCGGCCAGATCGTAGATGGTGGAGACGCGGTCGCGCTCCGCCTCGCGGGCACGGGTCGCGATGGCTTCGGTATCCGGGGCCTCAGGCTTGGGGGCCTTGGGCTGGCTGCGCGTCTCGGCCGCGCCGGTCTTGTCGTCGGGCATGTTGATCTCCTCGGTCGCTGCCGTTTCGGGGGTGTCGTCGGCCGGGGCGGCCGGGGTCGTCTTGTCGGTCATGGGGGATGCTCCTTCGCTGGTTTCGGCGTCCCGGCGATGGAGGACGCAGTCGTGGTGTTCGCCCTTGGCACGGAAGCCCGCGGCGGGGTCGGCGCCGACCGGCACGGCCGAGATCTCGAACGGGGTCCAGTCGACCGCCCGCCAAAGCTCGCGCCCGCCATCGGGTTTCGAGATGTCGAAGCGGTGGACCTGGTAGCCGATCGAGACCGCGCGGATGTGCCCGGCCTGGATGTCGCGCCAGATCGGCTCGACGTCGGCGCGCTCGCTGATCCGGACCCGCGCGATGCCGCGACCGTTCTCGATCCGGGTGGAACCGGG
>JBDHSQ010000188.1:0-3912 GCA_039808285.1 Paracoccaceae bacterium | reverse complement strand
CAGATCGACTTCCAGTTGATCCGGATGACCGACCACGAGACCCGGAACACGGCGGCCGAGCACATGGCCGCCTTCTACCGCCCCTTCGCCGAGGTGGCGGCCTCGGGCGAGAAGTTCGACGGGCTGATCATCACCGGCGCCCCGATCGAGCACCTGCGGTTCGAGGAGGTGACCTACTGGGACGAGCTTCGCGCGGTGATGAACTGGACGCAGACCAACGTCCATTCCACCTTCGGCGTCTGCTGGGGGGGGATGGCGATGGCCTACCACTTCCACGGCATCGCCAAGCACATCCTCGACCACAAGGCCTTCGGCTGCTTCCGCCACCAGAACCTCGCCCCCGCCTCGCCCTACCTGCGCGGCTTCTCGGACGATTTCGTCATCCCGGTCAGCCGCTGGACCGAGGTCCGCCAGGCCGAGATCGACGCCGCGCCGGGGCTGCGCACGCTTCTCGGCAGCGACGAGGTCGGCCCCTGCCTGATCGAGGATAGCTGCCACCGCGCGCTCTATATCTTCAACCACTTCGAATACGACAGCGGCACGCTGAAGGAGGAATACGACCGCGACGTCGCCAACGGCACTCCGATCAACGTGCCGATGAACTACTACCCCGACGACGATCCATCGAAGCCGCCGCTCAACCGCTGGCGCAGCCACGCGCATCTGCTCTACGGCAACTGGGTGAACGAGATCTACCAGACGACGCCCTTCGACCTGGAGCGCATCGGCGGCTGAGGCCGGCGTCATCCTGCCTGCCGCTCCCGCGTCGCGGGCGATTGCGCCGGGACCGGCGATGGTCATATTGGTCGGACCGCGACCGCGAGGAGACTGTGCCCCATGCCCAAGAGCGATGCGAAGACCCGCGCCTCCAAGGTCAAGTCCGCCGACTCCAGGCCCCCGGCGCCTGACCGCAAGCCGCCGTCCGCCGAGGTCGATCCCGGCGCCATTCCCTTCGTCGGCGACATCACCCGGTTCCTCAAGGAGCAGGCGCCGGCCCATGTCCGCAAGGCGATCGAGAAGGCCGGCAAGGACGAGATGCTGTCGGGCAGCTATCCCTACGACGAGGAGATCAAGGGCAAGGACTACGACAGCCACATGGAAAAGCTCCAGGTGGAACTCGTGAAGATGCTCTACGGTCTGCGCACCGCCGGCAAACGGCTGTGCGTGCTCTTCGAGGGGCGCGACGCCGCCGGCAAGGGCGGTGCCATCGAACGGATGCGGGAAAACCTCAACCCGCGCACGACCTACATCGTCGCGCTGCCGAAACCGACCGAGCGCGAGGCGACGCAGTGGTATTTCCAGCGCTATGTCGACTGGCTGCCCGCGGCCGGAGAAATCGCGCTCTTCGACCGGTCCTGGTACAACCGCGGCGTGGTGGAACATGTCTTCGGCTTCTGCACGCCGGACCAGCGCAAGCTGTTCTTCCGCCAGTTGCCCGAGTTCGAGGAAATGCTGGTCGACGAGGGCATCACGCTGGTGAAGCTCTGGCTGAACGTCGGCCGCGCCGAACAGCTTCGCCGCTTCCTCGACCGCGAGCGCGACCCCCTGAAGCAGTGGAAGCTGAGCTGGATCGACGTCGAGGGCCTGAAGAAATGGGATGCCTATTCCGAGGCGATCGCCGAAACGCTGGGCAGGTCGCACACCAGGACGGCGCCCTGGACGGTGATCCGCGCCGATGACAAGAAGCGCGCGCGGATCGCGGCGATCCAGGCCGTGCTTCACGCCGTCGATTACGCTGGCAAGGACCGCAGGGCCGTCGGCGAGATCGACGGCAATATCTGCGGCGGCCCCGACCTGCTCGATGTCTAAGCGCGGCTACCATCACGGCAACCTGCGCCAGGCGCTGATCGACGCGGCACTCGACCTGATCGAGCGCCACGGGCCCCAGGGCTTCACCCTGTCGGATGCCGCGAAGGCGGCGGGGGTGACGCCCGCCGCCGTCTACCGCCACTTCGCGGGGCGCGAGGATCTCATCGCGGAGATCGCCCGCCAGGGCTTCGAGATCTTCGCCGACCTGATGGACCACGCCTACAACGACGGCAAGCCTTCGGCCCTCGCCGCCTTCGAGGCGACGGGGCGGGCCTACCTCGCCTTCGCGCGGAAGTTCCCCGGGCACTACATGGCGATGTTCGAAAGCGGCATCCCGCTCAACGCCGATCCCGACCTGGCCCGCGCCGCGGACCGTTCGCGGCAGGTCTTCGCCCGCTCGGCCGAGGCGCTGTCGAAACACGTGCCCGCCGGCCGCCGCCCCCCGGCCTCGATGTTCTCGGCGCATGTCTGGGCGCTGAGCCACGGCGTGGTGGAGCTTTTCACCCGCGGCGCGCCGGGCGCGCGCGCCCCCTTCCCGCCCGAGGACATCCTCGAGACCGGCATCGGCATCTACCTGCGCGGCCTCGGCCTGCTGCCGCCCGACGCCTGAGCCCTTGCCGAAGCGGCGGCGGGCGGTTAGGCAGGCGCCATGTCCGCCGCCGCCGCTGTTCCCGCCCATGACGACACCCGCGCCCGCCGCAACGTGGCGGTGCTGGTGCTGGCGCAGGCGGTGCTCGGCGCGCAGATGCCGATGATCTTCACCGTGGCGGGGCTTGCCGGCCAGATGCTGTCGCCGAACCCGTGCTGGGCAACGCTGCCGATCTCGATGATGGTGCTGGGCTCGATGACCGCGGCGACGCCGCTTTCCGCGCTGATGGCCCGCCACGGACGCCGCGCCGGCTTCTGGACCGGCACGCTGGCCGGCGCGCTCGGCGCCGCGGTCGCCGCCTTCGGCCTCTCCCGCGGCTCCTTCACGCTCTTCCTCCTCGGCGCCTTCCTCGCCGGCATCTACCAGTCGGCGCAGGGCTTCTACCGCTTCGCCGCCGCCGACACCGCCTCGGCTTCCTTCCGGCCGAAGGCGATCTCCTGGGTGATGGCGGGCGGGCTCGCCTCGGCCATCATCGGACCGCAGATGGTCAAGGTGACGGCGGATGCGCTGCCCGTGGCCTTCCTCGGCACCTATCTGGCGGTGATCGCGGTGAATGTGGCGGGGGCGTCGCTCTTCCTCTTTCTCGACATCCCCGCCCCGCCGGGCCGCGCCGGGGGCGAGCCCCCGGGCCGCAGCCGGGGCGCGATGCTGCGCGACCCGACCATCGCCGTGGCGATGATCTGCGCGATGGTCAGCTACGCATTGATGAACCTGATCATGACCTCGACGCCGCTTGCCGTCGTCGGTTGCGGCTACGCCAAGGGCGATGCGGCCGACATCGTCTCGGCCCATGTGCTTGCGATGTTCATCCCGTCGTTCTTCACCGGCCACCTCATCGCCCGCTTCGGCGCGCCGCTGATCGTCGGCACCGGGCTCGCGATCCTCGCCGCGGCCGGGGCGGTGGCGTTGACCGGGGTCGATCTCGAACAGTTCTACGCCGCGCTGATCCTGCTCGGCATCGGCTGGAACTTCGGCTTCATCGGTGCGACGACGCTTCTCTCCGCCGCGCACGCGCCGGAGGAGCGCGGCCGCATCCAGGGGATCAACGACTTCGTGGTCTTCGGCGGCGTCACCGCCGCCTCGCTTGCCTCGGGCGGGCTGATGAACTGCTCGGGCGCGGGCGTGATCGCGGGCTGGCAGGCGGTCAACCTCGCCATGCTGCCCTTCCTCGTGCTCGCCGGCGGGTCGCTGATCTGGCTGGTGCTGCGGCCGAGGGATTGAACGCGGGGGCCAGCCCCCGCACCCCCGGGATATTTCGGCAACGGAAGAGGCCAGGGCGTCAGAACCGCCCGGCGGCGGCGCACCACAGCAGGCGGAGGCGGCTGCCGGCCTCCGAGGGGGCGAGCGTTCCGGCCATGATCCGCGCCGGATCGGCCGCGGCGCGACGGAGCACCGCGGCGGCATCCGCCCCGGGCCAGAGCGCCGGCCGCGCCCGGCGCGGCAGGAGCGCGGCG
>JBDHSQ010000187.1:0-3987 GCA_039808285.1 Paracoccaceae bacterium | reverse complement strand
CGGCGAAGCGGGAGACGGCGAAGCGGGGGGCCGTCTGCCCCCCCGCGCCCCCCGGGGATATTTCCGCAACGAAGAGGTGCGGGGGGTCAGCGATCCTCGCGCCGGCGCCATTCCTCGAGCGCGGGATTCGCGCCCGCGACCGCCCGCAGCCCCGGGTCCTGCCGTTCCGCTGCGGCCGGACCGGGCGCGGCGGGCACCGCGGCGGCGCGCGGGCGCGTGCGGATGTGATACGCTTCGCGCGCGCCGAAGTAGAAGCCGACGATCGCGGCCAGAAGCCACCAGAGCGGTTCGGGCACGTGGTTCAGCCCCACCATCCGGCGGGTGAAGCCGTCGGGGTCGATCATCGCATGGACGAAGAGCGCCATCGTGCCGAAGGCGAGGAAGGGCCGCGGCAGCCGGTTCAGCCCGTTGACGAACCGGTCGAACCAGCCGTCCCGGGGATGCTGGAATTCGCCGCCGAATTCCTCGAGCGCCTTGAGATAGGCATCCTGCGCGGCCTGCATCCGCTTGGTGGCATTGGGGGTGAAGACCTCGGCCACGGTGGTGGCGGCCTGGCCGATGGCGGTGGTGGCGGCGGGTCCGCCGCCGAGGATGCGGCCGATCACGCCCATTTCGCGGTCCTCGCCCGGTGCTCGTCCTCGCTCAGGCGGAAGCGGGCAGAGATGAAGGCTTCGGCGCGGGTGATCCAGCCGCCTTTGCCGCCGTCGCGCCGGCGGGCGTATTTGCGGCTCGCCGGTCGCGCGTCCGCCAGCGCGTAGTAGTAGTTGCGCCGGGCGATGCCGTAGGCATCGGCCAGCAGCGCCGGGTCGGCGCCGGCGGCGCGGTGGGCGGCGGCCACCGTCAGCGGGCCGATCGCGCCGTCGTCGGTCAGCTCCGCCCCCATCTCGTTGAGGAGCCGTTGCAGCACCTTCACCGCGTTGGTCCCGGCGTTCACATACATGTCGAAGACCGGCGCCTGAAGCGCCTCGGGCAAATCGCCGATCCGCGGCCGCCGGAAATAGTGTTCGAGATAGATCTCGACGGCCTGATCGCGGCTGAGCCGGCGCAGGTCGGCCTCCGCCACCTCGCCGTCGCCGGTCAGGTCGAGCCCGAGCCGGCGGAGCGTGGCCAGCGTCACCCCGTATTTGGTCGCCCCGCCGGGGTCGTCGGGGTCATTGACGAAGCCGCCCTCGCGGGCGACGATCTCTTTCGCGATGTCGCGGATGTTCTGCATGGGCCTTCCCCTTTCGGGCGAAAGGCTCGGCCGGATTGGTTAATTCGTCATGGGCTCGGCGTTCGGGTCGACGTAGACGCCCTGGTCCTTCAGCGCGTCGATCACTTCCTTGGGCATGTAGGTCTCGTCATGCTTGGCGAGGATCTCGGTGGCCTGGAACGTGCCGCCGACGAGTTTGCCGGTCGCCACCACGCCCTCGCCCTCGCCGAAGAGGTCCGGCAGCACGCCCTCGTAGCGCACCGGCACCGCGGCGCCGCCGTCGGTGACGTTGAAGGTGATCGCAGCCCCCTGCCCGCGCACCAGGCTGCCCTCCTCCACCAGCCCGCCGATGCGGAAGGTCTCGTTCGGCCCCGGCGCCTTCCCGGCCACCTCGGAGGGCGAGCGGAAATACTGGAGCGCATCGGGTGCGGCGAAGTAGAAGGCGGCGAAGCTTGCCGCCATCGCCACCGCCGCCAGGACGATGACCTGGATGCGGCGCTGTTTCTTCAGTCCCTTCATGACCCCTCCCGCACGGCCGGATCTGCGTCAGGGCGCGTTCTCGCCGCCCCGTTCCGCTACATGCCCCTTGCGGGGCGGCCTGTCGAGGGGCTGCGCCAATGCGTAGCAGGGCGGTGGCGCCCCCCGGTCAGCCGGTGCGCCGCCCGGCCCGGCGCAGGACAGCGGCCCCGCCGGCGAGCGCGGCGCCGAGCAGCCAGGCCGAGGCGGGCAGCGGCACCGCAGGCGGCGGGGCGGCGTTGCCCGGCAGGCTGACCGTGTAGCCGAGGTCCTGGCCGTAGGTGAAATAGAGCCCGAGGTAGAGCGTGCCGCCGAAGGATGGACCGAGCGCGAGGGAGATCGTCTGGGAAGGATTGGCATAGCCGAGCGAGACCACGCCCGCCGTCATCCCGTCCCATCCCCAGCGGAAGGGCTGGGTGCTGTAGAGGACGTTGCCGCCCGCCGCATAGGACCAGTCGATCCCGGAGGGCGCGGCGAAGGTCAGGCTCACCGTCTGCGCCCCCGCCGCCATGCCGGTGAAGGCGAGGATGTCGTAGTTGTTCGCCCCGCCGGTGCCCTGAACCTGATCGAAGCCGGTGCCGATCACCGTCGGCGCGGCCCAGGAATTGCTGAAATCGGCGCCCGGAAGGGCAAGCTCGCTGATCGTCGCGGCGCCTGCGGGCAGGGCGGCGAGACCGGCGGCAAGCAGCCCGGGGCTAAAGCCGCGGGACAAACGGAGGCAAATGGTCATGAGGCGCGATCCTGGTTCGACGGCATGGTGTCTGCACCGGGATCGCCGAACAAAGCGTCAATTTTCGGACGCCCGGTGGCCGTTTCGGTGGCGTGACGCAACGTCGGACCGCCCGCGCGGGTCAATCGAGCGGATAGGCCGCCAGGGGTTCGTGCACCGCTCCCCCCTTGGTCAGGTGCGAGCGGTAGAGCACGACCTCCGCCGCCGGGAAGGGCGCGCTGCCGAAGCCGGCGTGGCGCGCGAGGAAGCGGGCGAGCGCCGGGTCGCCGCCCTCGCCCGGCCGGAACCGCGCCAGCGTGACATGGGGCCGGAAGCGCCGCCGGTCGGGCATGATGCCCGCACCGTGCAGGAGGCTCCGGACCTTGCGGTGGAGTGCCGCGAGCGGTTCGGACGGCGCCACCGCGGCGAAGAGCGCCTGCACCTCGCGCCCGCCGAAGCTGCCCAGCCCGTCGAGACGGAGCGTGAAGGGCGCGGCGGCGAGCCCCGTCAGCACCTCGTGCGCGGCCTCCACCCGCGCGTCCGGCTCCTCGCCGAGGAAGGCGAGCGTGACGTGGAAGGTCTCGGGGTCGGCGAGCCGGCCGAGCGGCAGGTCCGCCTGCAAGTCCTCGAGCGCCGCGCCGACCTCCTCGGGCACCGGGATGGCGACGAAGACCCGCATCCGCCTCAGGCCGCCTCGAAGGCGATCCGCCGGCGCAGGAACTGCGTGGCCTTGGTCGAGACCCGCGCCGGATCGCCGCTGGTGAGGAACCGCGATGCCGTGCCGGGCCCGAGGAATTCCGGCCGCCGCGCGAGATAGTCCTTCAGGCTCGGCGCCACGAGGTCGGCCTGCGAATAGACCTTGACCGAAGGCCCCAGCGCCTGCCGGAAGACCGCCTGCATCAGCGGATAGTGGGTGCAGCCCAGCATCGCCGCCTGCGGATGCGGCATCCGCCGCCTGAGCGCCTCGACATGGCTCTTGACCAGCGCCTCGGCAAGGATCTCGTCGCCCTCCTCGATCGCATCCACCACCCCGCCGCAGGGCTGCGCCTCGACATCGACGCCGATGGCGCGGAAGGCAAGCTCGCGCTGGAAGGCGCGGGAGGCGACGGTCGCCGGCGTGGCGAAGAGCGCGACATGCTTCACCGCCACCTCGCGGGGCGGCGAGTTGTCGCCCCACTGCCGCTCGGTCAGCGCCTCGATCAGCGGCACGAAGACGCCGAGCACGCGCTTGCCCTCGGGCACCCAGGTCTCCTGCATCCGCTTCAGCGCCACGGCGGAGGCGGTGTTGCAGGCCAGCACGACAAGGTCGCAGCCCTCGTCCCAGAGCCGCTCGACCCCGGCGCAGGTCAGGCGGAAGATGTCGTCGGCGTCGCGCACGCCGTAGGGCGCATGCGCGTTGTCGCCGAGGTAGACGAAGGGCACTTCGGGCATCTCGCGCGCCACGGCGTCATAGACCGTGAGCCCGCCGAGCCCCGAATCGAAAATGCCGACAGCCATGCGCGCCCCCCCCGATGCGATGATGACCGCCGTCTTACGCGGCGGCGCGGCGGAAATCCATCCGGCAATCGGC
>JBDHSQ010000186.1:0-4002 GCA_039808285.1 Paracoccaceae bacterium | reverse complement strand
CGGCGACGCCAACGGCGGCGGCCCCCGCCCCGGCCGGCGCCGCCGCCGTGGCGAGGCTCTACGAGGGCCGCGACTACGAGGAGATCGCGCTCGACGGAATGCGCAAGACGATCGCCGCGCGGCTGACCGAGGCCAAGCAGACGATCCCGCATTTCTACCTCCGCCGCGAGGTGCAGATCGACGCGCTGATGAAGTTCCGGGGCGAACTGAACGCCGGGCTCGAGGCGCGCGGGGTCAAGCTCTCGGTCAACGACTTCATCATCAAGGCCTGCGCAATGGCGCTCCAGGACGTGCCCGACGCGAACGCGGTCTGGGCCGGCGACCGCATCCTCCGGCTGAAGCCGTCCGATGTCGCCGTCGCCGTGGCGATCGAGGGCGGGCTTTTCACCCCGGTCCTGAAGGACGCCGAGAAGAAGACGCTTTCGACGCTCTCGAACGAGATGAAGGATCTCGCCGCCCGGGCGCGCACCCGCAAGCTCGCCCCGCACGAATACCAGGGCGGCAGCTTCGCCATCTCCAACCTCGGGATGATGGGGATCGAGAACTTCGACGCGGTGATCAACCCGCCGCACGGGGCGATCCTCGCCGTCGGCGCGGGGCTGAAGAAGCCGGTAGTGAAAGCAGACGGCACGATCGGGGTGGCCACCGTCATGTCGATGACGCTTTCGGTCGATCACCGGGTGATCGACGGCGCGCTCGGGGCGGAGCTTCTCAAGGCGATCGTCGGCTACCTGGAAAACCCGGTCTCGATGCTGGCCTGAACCGGCCGGAAAACGCGAAAACGGCCGGGGTCGCTGCCCCGGCCGTTTCCGTTCAATCCATCGGCCTCAGTCGCCGCCGATGATCTGGTCCATCGTCAGCGCCGGCTGGTCGCAGCCCGCCTCGCCAACGATCCTCGCCGGCACCCCGGCGACGGTCTTGCACGCCGGCACGTCCTGCAACACCACCGAGCCCGCCGCGATCCGCGACCGCTCGCCGATAAGGAGGTTGCCGAGGATCTTCGCCCCCGCACCGATCAGCACGCCGTTGCCGATCTTCGGATGCCGGTCGCCGTCTTCCTTGCCCGTGCCGCCCAGCGTCACCGAATGCAGCATCGACACGTTGTCTCCGACCACCGCCGTCTCGCCGATGACGATCGAATGGGCGTGGTCGATCATGATCCCCTTGCCCAGCCGGGCATTCGGGTGGATGTCGACGCCGAAGGCCTCGCTCACCCGCATCTGCACGAAATAGGCAAGGTCGCGCCGCCCGCCGGCCCACAGCCAGTGGCCGATCCGGTAGGCCTGGATCGCCTGGAAGCCCTTGAAGAACATCAGGGGCTGCATGAAGCGGTGGCAGGCAGGGTCACGGTCGTAGACGGCGACGATGTCGGCCCTCGCCGCCTGTCCAAGCCCGGGATCGCTGTCATAGGCCTCGTCGGCGATCTCGCGCAGGATCTGCTCGCTCATCTCCCCCGAGGACAGCTTCAGCGAGAAGCGGTAGGCAAGCGCGCGTTCGAGCGAGGCATGGTGCAGGATGCCCGAATGGATGAAGCCGCCCAGAAGCGGCTCGTCCCGGACGGCGGCCTTCGCCTCCTCGCGGATATGGGACCAGACCGGATCGACCGGGACGAGGTTCGCTCTGCGTTCGGCCATGACGCGCTCCTGCGGGCTTCGGGTCTCCTGATTAGCAGATAGGTGGGCGGACGGGAATCGAAAGAAAAGAGGCGGGCCGCGAAATCACCGCGCCCCGCCCCGCCAGTCGAGCAGCGCCTCGAGGACCGCGGCCACCGCCTCCAGGTAGTCGGCCTCCGAAAGGAACGGCTCGCCCCGCCCGGGCTCCGCCCCCAGCGCCGCGGCCATGAGGCTGCCGTTTCCCCAAACCGGGTGCGCCCGCCCGAACCGCTTTCGAAACCTGTCGGCCGCATCCGCCTTCGCCAGCAGCGACCGCACCGCCCGCCGCCGCGCAGCAGGCGGCAGCGGGCGCACGGCGCGGGCGGCGGCCGTCACGTCGCCGTGGGTGATCGTCCGCATCCTAGAGATCCGGCAGCGCCAGTTCCATGTAGTGCACGGCGATCCTCACCGTTCCGCCGCCGAAATCGCCCCCCGCAGCGTCAAGCTGCATGGCGGTCGGTGCATAGAAGGCGGTCGGCTGGCCGAGGACGCCCCGCGCAAAAGACCCCGCCGCCTTGCCGAGCCCGCTGCCGTAGCGCCCCGCCGCGCCGGGATTGCCGAGCGACCAGCTCGCCAGGGTGCCGGTGATCGCCGCCACGACCCGCGCCGTCGCGCCGATGACCACGGCATTGGCAGGGATCATCACCGCGGTCGTCGAAACCGGGCCGGCCGTCACCGCATGGTCGATCTCGGCCACATGCAGCGACAGCCCGGCGTTGTGGGGCGACAGCGTCGTCATGCCCTCGCGCCAGGCGGTCCCGTCGAAGATCGCCGGCGCCCCCTCGTCGAGGATCATCGCCCGCCAGCCGCGCCCGGGCGTGGCGAAATCCCATCCGCCGTTGGTGCCGATGGCGATCCTGCCGTCCTGTCCCGCCCAGTCGTTGACCGCGCCCGAAGGCACGCCGTAGCAGGCGCCATCCACCACCACCGCCGGCGGCATCGCCAAAGAGCGGCTGAGAAACGTCAGTTCGACGAGTCCGTCGAGCCGCGCCAGTGCGGCGTTCACCGTCACATGCTTCTGCGCCTGCGCAGGTTGCAAAAGCGGCAGGCCGAGCCGGTTGGTGTCAGACATTGATCACGATCCTCCTGAAGGGGCCCGGCCCGAAACTCTCCGAAAGCTGGGCCACATGGATTTCAAACGGCAGGGCAACGGCATCGGCCGCCTGCATCCCTGCGGGATAGGTCCAGGACGGCTGGCCGAGCATCACCTCGCGCCGCACCGCCGTCCCCTGCACGACGCGAAGGAGATATTCTTCCCGCGTCTCGCCCAGGGGCACGTCGAGGCCGGACCCGCCGTCACCCTCCACCCGCGTCCGGCGGATCCAGCCAAGCTCGAGGTCTCCCCCGCCGCTGCGCCGCGCCCTGAGATGCGCCGGCGACAGCGGCCGGAGCCCGATCCCGGCGAACGCCTCGACGCGGTGGAGGTAGGACGGATCGTCGTACCCCCGCTGCGCCGGGCCGATCCGGTAGTGCCGGGCAAGATCGCGCTCCGAGGCCGCAAGCTCGATCTGCTTCGGCGCGCCGTTCATCAGCACGACAAGGCTTCCCGCCGGCCAGACCGCCGGCGCCACCGCATCGGTCCCCGCCTGTCCCCGCAGCCGCAGCGTCAGGTCGTAGACGCCGGGCGCGACCAGCGCGGCCCCGGCGAACTGCAACAGCTCCCAGTTGGCAGGGCTGCCGTCGCCGATCGCCATCAGGTTGGCACCGTTCAGAAGCTGCTCGGGGCTGACCGAGGCCAACGCCCCGCCCACCTTCACCCGGAGCGCCGGCCCCCGGTCCCAAAGGCCCGGCGCCGCCGCCGCCAGCGCCGTCTGCGTCCGCCCGATCACCGAGCGCGCGGCGATCAGCCGGTTGAGCGCATAGCCCGCATCGCTGTCCGACGACCAGACCGCCGCCGACCCCGGCCAGGGCGTCGCCGTCACCGCCAGATGCGGCTGGTGCGCCACCTCGGTCCCGCGCATCAGCGGCAGGTCGAGGAACAAGGGAAAGACCGGCACCGGCGCCGCGAAGGTCCGCGGCGTCACCCGTTCCTCCGCCTCGTCCGACGGCTCGTAGACCGCGGGCTCCACCCGCACCGCCTCCACCGCCACCGCGTCCGCCTGCTCCACCCGGTCGATCCGGTAAGACCCGCTGCCGACCGCCACCACGTCGCCCGCGCCGAGATGGCCGAGCGACGGCGGCAGCGCGAACCGCGCCCCGTCGCGCGACACCCGCGCCTCGGCCAGCCAGCGCTCGACGATCCGCTGCCCCTCGCTCCGGGTCAGCGCCAGCGCCAGTTCCGACTGCGCCACCCCGCGGGTCTCCTCGTCGGGAAAGATCGCCTCGACCGCCCGCGCCTCGTAGTCGCCTT
>JBDHSQ010000185.1:0-4069 GCA_039808285.1 Paracoccaceae bacterium | reverse complement strand
GAAGAGCGCGCCGATGGCGGCGGCGAAGGCCGACATCAGAACGTCGCGTTCAGGCGCACCCGGCCGATGGTGTCGCCGGCGCCGCTCGCCACCGCCTCGACGGCCGCGCCGATGAGGGTGTTGTCGGTCGCGACGGTCGTGGTGCGCTTGTTGGTGTCGTCCCAATAGACCTTGGCGCCAACCGTCCACGCCTGGGAGCCGACCTTGGTGATGTCGAACACGCCGACGAGCGCGGTCTCGACGGGCTCGCCAATGGCGGCGGCACCCGCGGCGATGCCGAAGATGGAGCCGACGAGCAGGCCATCGCCGGAGGCGACGGCATAGGGCGCGGTCAGGGTGATGGTGTTGCCGGGCTGGACGTAGGTTTTCATGATGGGGATCCTCGTGGAAAGACGAAGGGCGGCCCGTCAGGACCGCCCGTGTGTCAGGGTTCAGGAAGCGCGCCTTACGCGCCCGGGTTCTTGTAGAGGCCGCGCCAGTCGATGGCCTTGGCTCCGAAGTCGAGGCGGCACTTGATCTCGACCCCGTCGACGTCGAAGCCGTTGCGCGTCTCGATATAGGCGCCCTGCTGGCCCTCGAGATAGGCGTACTCGATGGTGTCGATCTGGTTCGGGCTGGCCGCCAGATACCAGGCGGTCTCGCTGGCGGCGTCGAGCCGGGGCTCGCTGATCGGCGCCAGCGTCCTGATCGACTGCGGCACCACGCTGGACGTCGCGGCGGGCACGAGGTTCTGGGCCACCAGCTGTTCGGCTTTCAGTTCCAGTGAGGCCGGCACGATCAGGAAGGCAGGCCGGACGTTCAGCACCGTCTTCTTGTCGAGGCCGGTCTGCTTGGCCATCGCCGCGCGCGCCGCTCCGACGCTGCTGACATCGAGCGCCGCGCCGGTGCCTGCCAGGTTCTTGTGGGTGGTGTGGAAGAGCGCATTGCCGTCGGCCATCGCCGGGTTGGCGGTGATGATGCCCCAGACCACGTCCGACTCCAGCTGGGCGATGGAGTTGCCGTACATCGCCGGGATGCGGGTGAAGGCGTCGAGATCGTCGTTGATCAGCGTCTGACGGGTGATGGCGACCACCCGGCCATAGGTCTTGACCTTGTAGCTCTCCTTGCTCTCGCCCAGCGTGCCGCGCTTGAACTCGCCGCTTTCGCCGACCTCGAGCAGCTGCGGGGCTTCGCCGAGCTGGACGCGATGCATCGCCTTGAAGTCGGTCGCCAGCACCTGGCGACAGAACAGCATGAAGGTGCGGGGATAGGCCTCGTAGGCCTGCCGCAGCGTCTTGTTGGTGACGGCCGACAGGATCTCGGGGAAGTCCGAGGTCGAGTGCAGCGCGCGCGTCGCCACCTCGTCACGCGACAGGCCGCGCGTGTTGACCCCGGCATTGCCGAGGCTTTCGCGGGCGAGCTCCAGCAGCGTCATGCCGCGATACTGGCGCGCGGCGTCCTCGAGCTGGAACAGCGTTGGGCTGTAGCGGTGCAGCAGTGCGTTCGCCACCGCGTCACGGCGGGTGATGCACTCGTCTCGGCCGCCGAGCGGGACGGAGACATGGGGGAAGTTCCGGGTCTCGTCGGATTTCGCGGCGACCTGGTCGAGGATCAGTCGGCGGGACTCGTCGATGCTGACGCCGCGCTTGACCAGATCCTCGGCGAAGCCGCGCTCGAGGTTCAGCCGCCCGGCCAGATCGTAAATGGTGGAGACGCGGTCGCGCTCGGCCTCGCGGGCGCGGGTGGCGACCACTTCGGTATCGGGCGCGGGAGTTACCTGCGTCTTCTGGCTGCGCGTCTCGCTGGCCGCGACCTTCGGGTCGGGCGCAGCCGGTTTCGGCTCGGTCATGGGGGTGTCCTCGGTTTCGACCGGCGCGGTCGGCTGGGTGTTGGCGGGGGTTGCGGCGTCGCTCGCCGGGGTCTGGGTCGTGTCCGTCATCGGGATCGGTCCTTTCGTGGTGGAAGGGGCGTCCCGGCGGTGGAGGACGCAGTCGTGAAGGGGGTGCTGGGCGCGGAAGCCCGCTGCTGGGTCGGCTCCGACCGCGACGGCGGAGACCTCGAAGGGCGTCCAGTCCACCGCGCGCCAGAGCTCGCGGGCGCCATCAGGCTTCGAGATATCAAACCGGTGGACCTGGTAGCCGATGGAGACGGCGCGGATGTGCCCCGCCTGGATGTCGCGCCAGATCGGCTCGACATCGGCACGCTCGCTGATCCGGACCAAGGCGATGCCGCGACCGTTCTCGATCCGGGCCGAGCCCGGCACGACCGAGCCGATCACCGCGTCGAGCGTGTCGAGCTCGTGCACCTTCAGGAACGGCGCGCCCGCGTTCAGCCGGTCGAGCCGGACATGGGCCGGGTCGAGGCTGAGTTCCTCGTCATAAGGCTCGCCGAAGAAGGTGGCACGGCGGACGCGAGCCCCGGCCGACCAGACCACCTCGACGGTGCGGTTGTCGGCATCGGCCGTGTTCGGCGCAAGCTCCGCCGACCGGCGCATGGCCGGCAGTTCGATCATCGTGTCCATGAAGGTCAGTCCTGTTGGTCGGCCTGCGCCGGGTCTGTATCCGCGTCGGCGGTCGGGTCGTCGGCGTCTGGTTCGTCGGCGGCCGGATCGTTCGCCGGATCGCTGGCCCCGTCTTTGGATTGTGCGCTGCCGGTCTTGGTGACGCGGCGAGGGTCGCTGTCGAGGACCAACCCCAGCGCGTCGAGCTTGGCGTTGGTCGCCGCGATCTCGGCCAGCACGGCGTCGGGGTTGCGGCCCTGCCGGGCGATCACCTCGGCCAGCGTCATGGTGCCCGAGCGGATGGACAGCAGGTTCGCCATCGCGTCCTTCTGCGGATCGACCGCCTCGAACTTCGGCGGCGACCATTCCACAGGCACGATCGGCGACGGGATCTGCCCCGCCGCCCATGCGGCTTCCGTGAACCACCGCCACACCGGGGCGCAGAACATCGGGATGAACAGCTGCCATTGGACGGCGTCGATCTGGCGGCGGAACTCCACGAGACCCGCCCGGATCGAGGAGTAGTTCACTTGGGACAGGTCCCCCGTCAGCAGCTCGTAGGGCACGCGGAAGCCTGCCGAGATCGTGTGCAGGCTCGCGCGCTTGTATTCGCCGTAGCCGCCCGTCGCCGAGGGCTGGTTGAAGCGGATGTCCTTGCCGCCGCGGGCATAGGCGATCAGCCCCGGCTCGAACTGTTCCACCCGGTTGCCGTCGGCATCGACCACGGAGGGCGCGATGCCCTGTTGCGCCTCGTCGTCGCCGAAGACGATGGCGGTGACGCAGGCCTCGGTCTTCTTGCGAACCAGTTCGGCCACTTCATAGTCGTCGAGATCACGCAACGACCGGATCACCGGCGCGCCCCAGGGGACGCCGCGCGCTTGCGTGCGCTGCTTCTCGTAGACATGGGCGATCTCGGTCGCGGGGACCGGGCGGCTCTGCAACCCGTTCTGCAAGGCCCCGTAGGCGTCGCCCGGATGCTCGGCATGCAGCCAGTAAGCCCGGCGCTTCCCGACCGGGTCGAACTCGATCCCCTGCACGAGGCGCCCTGCGCCGAGGGCTCCGGACTTGGTGGCGTCGAGGAAGTCGGCTTCCAGCACCTGCAATTGCAGCGGCACCGGCAGGCCGTCGCTCGCGCGCCGCAGGCGGCGGCGCACCAGAACCTCGCCCGCCTCGACCATCTCACGGCAGATCAGCGTCTGCAGGCCGTAGAAGTCGAGCTGGCCATCGGCGTCGCAGTCCGCCGTCCAGCGCTCGAACAGCGTATCCACCTTCCGGTCCAGCGTGTCGTCGCCGCTGGCGGCGCGGGGCATGATGCCCGCGCCGACGATGTTGTTCACCAGCACCGCCACGGCCTTCGCCGCATGCGGGTTGTTGCGCACGAGGTCGCGCATCCGGTCGCGCAAGAGCGCCCCGGCCACGCCGATCTCGGTGTCGGCGGAGGATCCCGGCGCGCGCCAACCCTCCGTCCGCCGCCCGCGCGCGGCGCCGTCATAGCCCCGCGTCAGGGTCTCGAAGGCCTGACGCGCCATCACGCGGCGGGCCGCCATGCGCGGGGCCACCGTGGCGATGGCGTGATCGAACCAGGTCACC
>JBDHSQ010000184.1:0-4074 GCA_039808285.1 Paracoccaceae bacterium | reverse complement strand
TCCACCACCGGCGCGATCGACGAGACGGCGCTCTTCTACCTGCGCTCGCGCGGGGTGCCGAAGGAGGATGCGACAGCGCTTCTGGTCCTCTCGTTCGTCGCCGACGCCATCGCCGAGATCGACGACGAGGCGCTGGCCGCCGACATCGTCGCGCGGATCGAGGACTGGCTTTCGCGCAGGAAGGACTGAATGGCCGTCACCGACGACATTCTTGCCACCTACCGCGGGCCGAAGCGCATGGCGCGCCGCCTGCTGGCCGGAGAGCGGCACGAGGGCAGGGCGCTGGCCTATCTTCTGGCGGCGCTCATCGTCGCCTATGTCGCGCTCTGGCCCGCGATCTCGCGGCAGGACGTGCTGGCGGGGCCGGACGGCCCGCCGATGACGCAGCGGATGGTGGCGGCGATGCTCGGCACGCTCGCACTCCTGCCGGTCTTCTACGGGCTGGCGGCGCTCAGCCGGGTCGTGGCGGGTGCGTTCGGCGGAAGGGGCAGTTTCTTCGCCGCGCGGATCGTCCTGTTCTGGGCCTTCCTCGCGGCGACGCCGCTGATGCTGCTCGGCGGGCTGGTCGCGGGCCTTGCCGGGCCGGGGCCGGGGCTGACGGCCGTCAACCTCGTGACCTTCACGGTCTTCGTCTGGGTCTGGCTTTCGGGCCTTGCGGTGGCCGAGCGGGAGGACGCGGCGTGACCGGTCTGCCCGCCTTCGTCGCCGACCTCGGGCGCGAGACGCTGCGCGCGCCCCGCGCCGGTGTGCGCAGGCTTCTGGCGATGGACCCGCCGATGGAGGCGCGCTGGCTGGGGCTTCTCCTGGTGACCGTGCTTTCGGTCTTCGTCACGGGCCTGTCGCTGCTTCTGCTGCCGCCGGGAAGCGAGCCCGGCATTCTCGCCCTTCTGGCCGACCCCTTCGTGGGCGTGCCGTCGCAGGCGTTGTCGCTTGTCATCGCCGCGGCGGCGATCGCGGGAATCGGGCGCCTCTTCGGCGGGCACGGCGGTTTCGCCGACGCGCTTCTCCTCGTCGTGTGGATCGAATTCCTGATGACGTTCGCCCAGGCGGGCGAGCTTGCGGTGATGCTCGTCCTGCCGCCCCTGGGCGTGTTCCTCGCGCTCGCCCTGCTCGCCTGGTTCCTCTGGGTGATCGTCAATGCGATCGCCGAACTGCATGGATTCCGGAATCTCGCCCTGGTGCTTCTCGGGCTCGCCGGCGGCTTCGTCGTGGTCGTCGTCGCGCTCGCCCTGGTGCTGTCGGGGCTGGGCATCCTGACCGTCACCTGAAAGGCCCGCCATGTATGACGTGATGAAAATCCGCGCCGACTTCCCGATCCTCTCGCGGGAGGTCAACGGCAGGCCGCTCGTCTACCTCGACAACGGCGCCTCGGCGCAGAAGCCGCGGGCGGTGATCGACGCGATGACCCGCGCCTACGAGCAGGAATATGCAAACGTCCACAGGGGGTTGCACCACCTTTCCAACCTCGCGACCGAGAAATACGAGGCGGTGCGCGGCACCATCGCCCGCTTCCTCGGCGTGGCCGATGCGGAGGAGATCGTCTTCACCACCGGCTCGACCGAGGGGATCAACCTCGTCTCCTACGCCTGGGCCGCGCCGAGGATGCAGGCCGGCGACGAGATCGTGCTCACGGTGCTCGAGCATCACGCCAACATCGTGCCCTGGCATTTCCTGCGCGAACGGCAGGGCGTGGTGCTGAGATGGGTGGAGCCGGAGGCCGACGGCTCGCTCGACCCCGGGAAGGTGATCGGCGCGATCGGGCCGCGGACGCGGCTTGTCGCCGTCACCCAGATGTCGAACGTCACCGGCACGCTGGTCGACGTGGCGGCGATCTGCCGGGGGGCGCGCGAGAAGGGCGTGCCGGTGCTGGTCGACGGCAGCCAGGGGGCGGTGCACCGTCCCGTCTCGATCCCCGAAATCGGCTGCGACTTCTACGTCATCACCGGCCACAAGCTCTACGGGCCGAGCGGTTCGGGCGCGATCTGGATCGCGAGGGAGCGGATGGCCGAGATGCGCCCCTTCCTCGGCGGCGGCGACATGATCCGCGAGGTGACGCGCGAGACGGTCACCTACAACGATCCGCCGATGAAGTTCGAGGCCGGCACGCCCGGCATCGTCCAGCAGATCGGCTTCGGCGTGGCGCTGGACTATCTCATGGCGCTGGGGATGGAGAACGTCGCCGCCCACGAGGCGGGGTTGCGCGACTATGCCGAGGCGCGTTTGCGCGGGCTGAACTGGCTCAATGTCCAGGGGAAAGCGCCGGGCAAGGGGGCGATCTTCTCCTTCACCCTCGACGGCCCCGCGCACGCGCATGACATCTCGACCGTGCTCGACAAGAAGGGGATCGCGGTGCGCGCCGGCACCCATTGCGCCATGCCGCTCCTGGAGCACTACGGCGTCACCGCGACCTGCCGCGCCTCCTTCGGGCTTTACAACACGAGGGACGAGGTCGACCGCCTGGTCGAGGCGCTGGAACTGTGCCACGAGCTTTTCGCCTGAGCCCGGCGGCGCGGAAACCCCGTTGCGGCGGCGGCGGCCTGCGGCTATAGAGCGGGGACGCTGCACCCGTAGCTCAGCTGGATAGAGTGCTGCCCTCCGAAGGCAGAGGTCACAGGTTCGAATCCTGTCGGGTGCGCCAAATTCCCGAGATACCGGACCGCCGGCGGCCAGGTCGAAGGCCGTCGCCTGACCTGGCCACACGCCGCCGGATGCGGGCGGGAGCGCTTTCGCCCCCGGTCCGGGTGCCGCGGTCCGCAGGAGCGTCGCGCGGTTCGGCGCAATCACGGCGCAGCGGGCGTCCCCCGGGGCATCGGCGCCGAAGGCCCGCAAACCCTGCGGCGCCGTCCGGCACCCTTGCCGCATGGCCGGGACAGCGATTCAAACATGATGAAATTTGAAACAGGTGAACAATCCACATCCCGCGCTGCGCAATAGCTTTCGCGGCATCAGGCGACCGGGCCATACCATCGGCGCCCGGCCCACAGCGGGCGCCGGGGGCTGGCGACGATCGGCCTCCATGCGCAATATGTGAGAGAAACCCATGTCCGCAAGCTTTCCGAAACTGTCTTCCCCAGTGACGCTCAGGGGGCGGACCTTGCGCAACAGGGTGATCTTCGGGGCCCATACCGCCAACATGTCGGAAGGCGGGCTGCCCGGCCCGCGGCATCTCGCCTATTACGAGGAACGCGCCAGGGGCGGGGCGGCGATGATCGTGATCGAGCCGATGCCGGTCCATCCGGCGACGGTCCTGACGCGCGGGAACTTCCGGCATTCCGACGACAGCGTCATTCCGCATTTCCGGGCCGTGACCGAGGCCATCCGGCGCCACGGGGCGCTTGCGCTCCAGCAGCTTTATCACATCGGAAGCCACGGCGATTCCGACCTGTCGTATCACCCGCACTGGTCGCCTTCGGGGATGCCCAGCTACCATGACAGCGACGGGTCGCATGCGATGTCGGAGGCCGAGATCCTCGAGACGATCGAGGGATTCGTGCAGGCCGCGCGGCGCTGCAAGGAGGCGGGCTTCGACGGGGTGGAGGTCTGGGCCGCCTACCACGGTTTCGTCGACCAGTTCTGGACGCCCTGGTCGAACCGGCGCGAGGACCGCTGGGGCGGATCGCTGGAGAACCGCACCCGGGTTTCGCGTGAAATCCTGTCGCGCATCCGCGAGGTCTGCGGGCCGGAGTTCATCGTCGGCCTCGCCGTCAGCGACGAGACCGACTTCCGCCACACGCTGAGCCGCGACGAGTTGTGCGAGATCGTTGCCCTGCACGACGGGCTGGGGTTGATCGACTATGTCACCTGCGGCACCGCCAGCTATTTCAACTTCGAGAAGCAGATGCCGACCTTCCTGTTCCCCGAAAAGCTGGGGATGGACCTTGCGGCCCGGCTGAAGCAGGTGGTGCGCCACGCGCTGGTGACGGTGGAAAGCCATGTCCGCACCCCCGAGAACGCCGAAACCGTGCTGGGCGAGGGCGCGGCCGATCTGGTCTCGATCGTGCGCGGGCAGATCGCCGATCCGCATCTGGTGAACAAGGCGCTGGAGGGCCGGCCGGAGGACATCCGCGGCTGCCT
>JBDHSQ010000183.1:0-4134 GCA_039808285.1 Paracoccaceae bacterium | reverse complement strand
GAGCCTGATCCGCCGGGCGGCGCGGGGCTTTCATCGCGGCGCGGATGCCCTCGGGCGCGGCCGCCTTCGGCCCGAAACCCCAAGCCGTCACCGCGTCACCCATGCCGATGTCGAACGCGCCTCCGGATATGCGCCCGATCTTTAGGCCGAGGCGCAGTACCTCGGCGAGCCGCGCGGGAAGCGCGATCCATTCGCCCACCAGCGCCGCGTTGAGCCGCATCAGGTCGCTGTCGGGCTTCCAGGTCGACATCTGTCCGTCCACTTCGTCCACGGCCGCCTGTAGCGCCGTGCGGATCGGCGCCGGGTCGAGAGCGGGCCCTGCGAAGAACAGCGCCGACCAGCGCGTGCCCATGGTCGGCCCGTTCAGGGCGATCCGCGCGCTCTCAGTAGACATCTTCGACATACCGTCCCTCCGCCTTCAGTACCGCCGGTGTCAGCCCGGTCGGTGCGAGGATCTCGGCCAGCGCATCGGCCACGCCGGCCGCCATGTCGCGCCCGCCGCACACCATCACGCGCGCGCCGTTGCGGATGAGCTCTGCGACCTGAGTGGCCTCGCACCGCAGCGCGTCCTGCACGTAGTGGGGACGCGCCCCGCGTGAGACTGACGTGACAAGGCGGCTCAAACGCCCCTCGTCCTGCCATGTCGCCAGCTCCTCGCCGTAGAAGAAGTCGCTGTCGGGATGGCGCATGCCGAAGAACAGGTGGACGGGCCTACGGCGTGCGTTGCCGCGGACAATGCCCGCGAGCGGCCCGACGCCGGTCCCTGCGCCGATCAGGATCAGCGGCGCACGGCTCCGGCCCGGACGGAAACCGGGGTTGGGGCGCAGGAAAGCGCTCACCGTCTCGCCCGGCTCCAGCGCCGTGAGCTGGCCCGAGCAGAGGCCGCCTGGGTGCCTCTTGACCACGATTTCGATGAAGCCGTCGCGGCGCCCAGAGGCGAGCGAATAGAGCCGCGGGACGGACCCGCCTTCGGGCAGAATGCCGATCAGGTCTCCCGCTTGGAACCGTGCGAACCCGCCCCCGAGCAGCCGTTGCCAGAGCGAGACGCGGGGAAGCGCGAAGCGGAGGATCGCCGTCGGGGCCTGCACCTCGGCGCCGTAGTCGCGGCGCGAGACAAGGGTCAGCGTCTCGCTGGTGGGCAGGACGGGCTGGTGCGACAATTCCAGTGCAATGCCGAGCACGTCTCCAAGCGCACGACCCCAGCGGGCGAAATCCTGCGGCGATTGCCGGTCGATGGTGTCGAGAGCCAGCAGTTCGGGCCAGCCCTTCGCCTGCGCCGCTGCCGCGACGTCCCTGGCGAAGGCGCAATAGGCCGGAAAGCTCCGGTCGCCGAAGCCGAGTACCGCGAGAGGGATGTTCGGCGCGCGGTCGGAAGCGTTCAGCCGGTCGAGAAAGCCTTTCGCCGACGCGGACGCCGCCCCGTCGCCATAGGTCGCGGCGAGCAGGATGATCCGCTGGGCGCTAGTGTAGCGCTCCGGCGTGAAGGCCGACATCGGGCCGACATGGACGCTCTGCCCGGCTTCTGTCAGTGCGGCCTGCAAGGTCGCGGCGAAGCCCCAGGTGCTGCCGCCCTCGCTGCCGACGAGCAGGATCGTCTCGGCGCGACCGGCGGGCTGATTGCCCCGGATGCGCGGCCGACCGCGTCGCCCGGCGAGCCAGACCAGGACGCCGGTCGCGCCCATCGCGGGCACGCCGAGCGCCATGAGCCCGAGCACGAGGCCGAGCGTCGCCGCGCCCTGTCCGGTGTGCAGCATGTAGATCGTTTCCGAGACGCGTTCCCACCCCGTGAGGTCGGCCCAGGCCAGCAACGCCCCGTCGCCCTGATCGAGGTATCCGGTTCCCCGGTCCGTCTTGAGCGTGAACACGTCCGTCGCATCGCCGGGATAGGGAAAGCTCAGCTCGCGCAGTTCGGCGACGGGCGTCTGCTGCAGCGTGGGCATCCGGTCCAGCGCGAACCCCGTCTCTCCACTGACTTCGGTCGGGGCGGCCGCTATGGCGCCTCCATCCGGCAGGAGATCGAAGGTAGACGCAGTCATCCAGAGGGCGGTCGTGGAGGACAGAACAAGGCCGACGACGGCGATCCGGGCGATCTCGACGTGCAGCCTGCCCGCGAGCGGACCACGCAAGCGCGCGAACCAGTGCCGCCAGCCGCCCGCCCGCCGCACGACAAGCGCGGCGCCGGAGAGCGAGAGGACGAGCATGGCGGCAGCCCCTGCAGCCATTGCGATGCGGCCGCCATCCCCGAGGAACAGCGACCGGTGCAGGTTGGTGAGCCAGCGTTCGGCCTGGTTCGGGTCGGCCGAGGCCACGCCTTCACCCGTCGCCGGGTCGATCACGGCGGCGCCCGGCGCGCCCTGATCGAACCAGTAGGCGGTGATCCGGCCCGAGGGCGCGCGCCGGATCTGCTCGACGCCCGGATAGACGGCCTGGATGCGGTCCGCGAGAGCGGCGACGGTCAGTCCGGCTTCCGCCTGCGGCGCGGCGATGCGCTCGGCCGCAGGGAAGACCGACAGAGCCGCGCCGCTCAGGCTCAGGATGGTGACGAGCGCGAGGGCCAGAAGACCCGGCCAGCGATGGAGTGCACGGATCATGGCCCCGCTCCTCACATGTCGTAGGCGAAGCTGGCGATGTACCGGCGCCCGGTCACCGGCGTGCCCGCGCCATCGGTCGTGAGCGGGACGGCCACCTCGTTCGGGCTGTCGCGCATGTCCTCGACGGCCGCGTCGATGTGGAGCGTGTAGCCCGCGTCGAACAGCGCGTCGGCGAGGTCGAGCGTGATCTCGAGCGTGCGGCCCGCGCCGACGCTGGCGCCGGTGATGCCGTTTACCTGCGCGGTGTCGCCGCCGGTGGCGCGGTACCAGTCGCTCAGGTGCTCGTAGTACTTGGATTTGCCGCCGGCCATCCACAAGCTGCCGACATAGGCGCCGGAGGTGTCGGTGACGTAGAGCGCGAGATAGGCCCCGTCGCCGCCGTAATTGTTGAGGGTCGTGGTCAGGGTCACCGGCCGCGCCATGGCGAGGCCAGGAAGCGTCAGCGCCGTGGTCAGCGCGAGCGTTGCGAGAAGCGATTTCATCGTGATGATCCTAGTTCGGAGGGGGCTTCGGAGCGGTTCAGTTCACCTGAACCTGCGGAGGTGCGCCGTTCCCGAAGAGACCGTTCTGCGGCGGGGCGACCGTGCCGGCGGGCGCGGGATTGCGAGCGGCACCGCTGCAATCGTCGTCGTCGTCATCGTCGTCGCAGTCGTCGTCATCGTCATCGTCGTCGTCATCGTCGTGGCCGCGACGCGAGCCGTCCCGCCAGCGGTCGTCGTCGTCGTCATCGTCGCTTGCGAGAACGAGCGGCATGGCTTGCGATGAGTCATCGAAGAGCGCGGCAATGGGCCGAAGGACGCTATCGGCCGGGGCTTGCATCGCACTCCAGGCGGGGACGCCGATTGCGGCGGTCAGCGCCGTGGACGCGACCAGAAGTGTCAGGGTCTTTTTCATGGCAGGGTCTCCTTTCGTCTGCTGAGGACAATCTGGAGACGCGACCTGAGGGCTTCCTGACGCGGCAGCGATTCCCGCTTCAGCTTGCCGTCAGGAAGAGAGCGGCTTCGGACGGAAAAAGGCCCCGCCCGTGAGAGCGAGGCCAGGCGGGGCCGAAGGGACCGTCGGCCTTGAGTATGGGTGCCGTTAGGCGATGTCGCCGGGACCGGGTCCGCGCTTGTCGCCCGTCACCATGGCGCGCGCCAGGTTCTCGTGGTGCCGGAAGGAGGCCAGCACGACGCCGCCCACATGCAGCGCGGCCAGCAGCAGCATCAGGTTGGCAAGCGTCTCATGGACCTCCTTCAGCGGTCCCTCGACCTCGCCCCGCGCGCCATACTCCCGCTCGTCGCCGTCGTCGTCGGCCCAGGCGGGCGCCACGATGGCGGGCATGGACGGAAGCATCGCCAGACGGGCTTCGTCCTCCATGAGCCAGCCGGTGAAAGCCGTCCCCGACAGCGTGACCAGCAGCGCCACGACCATCGCCGCGCCCGCCGGGTTGTGGCCGAGGTAGCGCCGCTCGCGTCCGCGGGTCATGTCCCCGAGATAGGCCAGCGTTTCGCCGGGGCCTTTCAGGAACTGGGCGAAGCGCGCGTAGCGACTGCCGACGAGG
>JBDHSQ010000182.1:0-4226 GCA_039808285.1 Paracoccaceae bacterium | reverse complement strand
CTCGCTCCAGACGATCGACGACCGGTTGCCGGTGAGCGGCAGGATGGCCAAGGGTCCCGAGGGCATGAAGAACTGGTGCGCGATGCCGCCGTGCGGCCGCTCGTGCGCCACCGCGCAGACCAGCGCGGTCTGGCCATAGCCCCAGCCCGTGCGGCCGATCCCGGCCCGGGCCGCGGTGCCCGACTGCCGCCCGTCGCAGCCCGCCAGCATCCGCCCCGTCAGCCGCCGCCCGTCCGACAGCGTCACCGTGATCCCCGCCGGCCCCGCCTCCTGCGCCGTCACCGTGGTCGCCGGCAGGTGGCTTATCCCGGGCTCCGCCCGCATCGCCGCGAGGAAGGCCGCGTAGAGGTGGCGGTCCTCGACCATGAAGCCCATCGGGCCTTCCTCGATCTCGGCCGCCTCGAAATGCAGGAAGAACCGCGACGGCCCCTCGCCCGGCCGCCCGTCGGTGGTCTTGATCTCCAGGATCGGCTGCGCCTGACCGGCGAGCCGCTCCCAGACGCCGACCGCGGCCAGAAGCCGCTGCGACGCGATGGCGAGTGCATAGGCCCGCCCGTCGAAATCCGCCTCTGCCCGCGCCTCCGCCGGCTGGGCGTCGATCACCGCCACCCTCAGCCCCGCCCGCGCCAGCGCCAAGGCCAGCGCCGGGCCGTTCAGCCCGCCGCCGGTGACGATCACATCCGCATCGTATCGCATCCCCCAAGTATCGCGCGCGGGGCGGGATTGTCCATGCGGTCCGGTGCCGCTACCGTCCCCCGGAAGGGCCACGGGAGGCAGTCATGGCGGAATGGCGGCGGATGGGCGCGGGCGAACTCGGGCGCGCCATCGGGCGGGGCGAGATCGACCCCGAGGAACTGACGGCGGCCTTCCTCGACGCAATGCGCGCCCACCCGGTGAAGGACCGCATCTATGCCCGCCCGACCGAGGGCCGCGCGCTCGCCGAAGCCGCGGCGGCGTCGCGGCGGGCGAAGGCGGGCCTCCGGCTCTCGGCCGTCGACGGCGTTCCGGTCTCGTGGAAGGACCTCTTCGACACCGCCGGCGTGGCGACCGAGGCGGGTTCGCGGCTTCTCGCAGGCCGCGTCCCCGCGGCCGATGCCGAGGTGCTGCGGAACGCCACCGCATCGGGCCTCGTCTGCCTCGGCAAGACCCACATGACCGAGCTTGCCTTCTCCGGCCTCGGGCTCAACCCGATGACGGCAACGCCGCCCAACGCCCATGACCCGGCCCGTGCGCCGGGCGGCTCCTCCTCGGGCGCCGCCGCCTCGGTCGCCTTCGGGCTCGCCGCCGCCGCGATCGGTTCCGACACCGGCGGATCGGTCCGCATCCCCGCCGCCTGGAACGGCCTCGTCGGGCTCAAGACCACCGCGGGGCGCCTGCCCCTGAAGGGCGTCGTGCCGCTCGTCGAAAGCTTCGACACCGTGGGGCCGCTCTGCCGCACGGTCGAGGATGCCGCCCTTCTCCTCGCCGCGCTGGAAGGCGGCCGGCCCGCCGACCTCGCCGGCGCCACGCTGAAGGGCGTGCGCTTCCTCGTCCTCGAGACCGTCGCCCAGGACGACATCCGCCCCGAACCCGCCGCCGGCTTCGCCCGCGCGCTCGACGGGCTCAAGGACGCCGGCGCGACGCTGGCGCGCGGCGCGGTGCCGGAGCTTGCCGATGCGATGGGCCTCTCCGGCGTCCTCTTCACGACCGAGGCCTATGCAACCTGGCGGGCGGAGATCGAGGCAAGCCCCCAGAAGATGCATCCCCCCATCCTCGAACGCTTCCGCGCCGGCGCCGCCCATTCGGGCGCCGATTTCGTCGCCGCCTGGCGCTGGCTGCGCGCGCTGCGCGAGGTCTGGGCCGAGCGCACCGCCGCCTTTGACGCGGTGCTGGTGCCGACCGCGGCGAACCTGCCGCCAGAGACGGAACGGCTCCTTTCGGACGACGGCTATTTCGCCGCCGAAAACCTGCTGGCGCTGCGCAACACCCGCATCGGCAACCTCATGGGGCTGTCGGCGCTCACGTTGCCCACCGGCCTGCCGATGACCGGGATCATGCTGCTCGGCCGCCCGATGGGCGAGGAGAAGCTTCTGCGGCTCGGCGCGGCCGCGGAACGGGCGCTTGCCTGAGGGCGGCAGCAGGACAGGCCGCGGCCGTTCCGCCCGCCCTGCCGGGGCTCCGCCAAGGGCGAAAAAGCCACAATTCGCCCGAACCAGCCCCCGGAAAGCATTGCTTTTTCTGGACCGGCGCGCGCGCGGGCGCTAGATTGGCGCCGAACGGGGCGGCATGACCCCGGCGATTGAGGCAGCAATGGCGTTTCCCGAGCGGTTTTCGAACCTTCCGGAATATGCGTTTCCGCGCCTGCGGAAACTCCTCGCCCCGCATCAGCCGGGGGGCGATCCCGTCGACATGACGATCGGCGAGCCGCGCCATCCCGTCCCCGATTTTGTCGGCCCGATCCTCCAGGCCCATGTGGCCGAATTCAACCGCTATCCCCCGAACGAGGGCACGCCCGGCCTCCTCGCCGCGATCGCCGGCTGGATTCGCCTGCGCCACGGCGCCGACCTCGGCCCCGAGCGCATCATGGCGCTGAACGGCACGCGCGAAGGGCTTTTCGACGCCTGCCTCGCACTCTGCCCCGAAGTGAAGCAGGGGCAGCAGCCCGCGGTGCTGATGCCCAATCCGTTCTACCAGCCCTATGCCGCCGCGGCACTCGCGGTCGGGGCCGAGCCGGTGTTCGTGCCCGCGACCGCCGCCACCGGCTTCCTGCCCGACTACGAAAGCCTGCCGCCCGCGCTTCTCGACCGGGTGGGTGTGGCCTATGTCTGCTCTCCCGCCAACCCGCAGGGCGCCGTGGCGCCGCGCGACTGGCTCGCCGGCCTGATCCGTCTGGCCGAGAGGCACGACTTCGTCCTGCTGTCGGACGAATGCTATTCCGAGATCTGGCGCGACCACGCCCCCGTCGGCGCGCTCCAGGTCGCCGACGAGATCGGCGCCGACCCCGAGCGCGTCGTGGTGATGAACTCGCTCTCCAAGCGGTCGAACCTTGCCGGGCTCCGCTCCGGCTTCGTCGCCGGCGGACGCGAGGCGATCGCCCGGTTCCGCCAGCTCCGCGCCTACGGCGGCGCGCCGCTTCCCCTGCCGGTCCAGCACGTCTCCGAACGCGCCTGGGGGGACGAGGCCCATGTCGCGGCGAACCGCGCACTCTATCAGGAGAAATACCGCATCGCCGACAGGATCTTTGCCGGCGTGCAGGGCTACCGCGGCCCGGAGGGCGGCTTCTTCCTCTGGCTCCCGGTCCCCGACAGGATCGGCGACGGCGAGGCCGCCGCGGTGAGGCTCTGGCGCGGGACCGGGGTGCGTGTGCTCCCCGGCGCCTATCTCGCCCGCGAGGTTGCGGGCCACAATCCGGGCAAGGGCTACATCCGCGTGGCGATGGTGGCCCCGAAACAAGACATGCGGCGCGGGCTCGAATTGCTCCGCGACTGCCTTTTCGGTTGAGGGACGAAGGAATGGCATCCTACCAGGCACGGCAGCGCGATCCGCTTCTGGACCAGAACATCCAGGCCGCGCTCGAACGGCGCGGCAAGGAGCTGCTGGGCGTGGCGCTTCTGGCGCTCGGAATCATGGCGGCGATGATGCTGGCCAGCTACTCGCCCGACGATCCCTCGTGGCTCGCGGCGACCGATGAGCCGGCGCAAAACCTCCTCGGCCGCTTCGGCGCGGCGCTCGCCTCACCCTTGTTCGTCATCGCCGGCCACGGCGCCTGGATGATCGCCGTCATCTTCGCCGCCTGGGGCGCCCGATTCCTCATCCACCGTGGCGAGGACCGCGCGCTCGGCCGGGTGATCTTCGCGCCGATCGCGGTGGCGCTTACGTCGGTCTATGCCTCGACCCATGTCGCCGGGCCCGACTGGGCACACAGCTTCGGCCTCGGCGGATTGTTCGGCGACACGGTGCTGGGCGCGATCCTCGGGGTGGCGCCGGTCTCGGCCGCGCTCGGTTTGAAGATCCTCGCGCTTTTCGTCTTCGCCGCGGCGCTGGCGACGGCGCTCGTCGTCCTCGGCTTCGACGCGGCCGAACTCGGGGCGACGGGGCGCTTTCTCCTCGTCGGCACGATCGTCGCCTACGACTGGCTGATGCGCGCGCTGGGCCAGGGGGCGGCCGCCTCGCTGCGCGGTGCGCAGGCCTTCGGCGAACGCCGCCGCGAGGCCGCGCTCGCCCGCGCCGGCGAGGCCGCCTCGCTC
>JBDHSQ010000181.1:0-4265 GCA_039808285.1 Paracoccaceae bacterium | reverse complement strand
GAGAGCTCGACCGTTTCGCTACTGCCCGACGAGGTTGGGTTTGGCCCGATCGAGGACCGCCTGCGGGCGAGCGTGCGAGCGACCATCGAGGCGATGTTCGAACAGGAACTGGCCGAGTTCCTAGGGCGCCTCCGGTACGGCCGTGGCGGCGACACGGTCAAAGGCTACCGTCACGGGCATCGGGAGCGGCAGCTCACCGGCACCTTCGGCACCTTCGGCACCGAGACGATGCGGGTGCTGCGCGCCGGGGTCGAGAACGAGACGGGTCAGATCGGCGAGTGGCGCTCAAAAGCGCTGCCGCGCTACCAGCGGCTGACGAAGACGGCCGAGGCGCTGATCGCGGCGGTCTACCTGGCCGGGACCAACACGCGGCGCGTCAAGCGGGCGCTGTTCGGGCTGTTCGAAGGCGCGGTCAGCAAGGATGACCGATGCTGAGGCCGGAGAAATCCGCCTTCATCGGGTTGGTGATGTCGACGACGATCTTGCCTGCAAAGCCGCCGGCCGCCTCGATGACGTCGCCCGCGGCATCAAAGGGCACCGCCAGGACGACGATGTCCGCCGATTGCGCAGCCGACGCGAGGGGTGCGGAGGATACGCCGTTGCCGACGTCCCGAGCCACGGCTTCAGCCTTTGCCTTGTCACGGCTGGCGAGCGTGACGAGATGGCCGGCGTTCGCGAAGCGGGTCGCGAGGCCCTTCGCCATGTTGCCGGCGCCAATGATCGAGATGCTCATGTTCGTTCTCCTTCTGACATCCGGCGTTCGGCTGAACGCCGGTTCGTTCGTCATGCGGAGAACATAGACTCTGCTTAGAAAGACGATAATCCGGCCTCGGGGAAGATGATTGCTTCCCGATTCAGTGTAATGACCTACCAGCCTTGCTCCCAGTGTGGAGTCTGCCTGTACCGCTCAAAGAGTAAGTCGACGAGCAGGCGCACCTTGGCCGCGAGATGGCGGCTGTGCGGATAAAGGACGTGTACGTCGTAGGGATCGGGCTCGAACGACGGCAGCAGTCTGATCAGCCTGCCCGAGCGCAGTGCATCCCCCGCCACGAAGGCGGGCACGCAGGCGAGCCCGAGTCCCAGTTCCGCGGCCTGGACGCAGGCCTCGGCGTTCGAATAGCGGATGCGGCCGTCGACGCTCGCCATCTCGACCTCGCCGGTCTCGCCCTTGAACGGCCACCGGTTCGGCTCGCGGAAGTTGGTGTCGATGATGCAGGCGTGCTGTCCAAGGTCCGCAGGCGAGGTGGGCGCATCGTGCTGTTCGAGATAGGGGCGCGCGCCGACCACCACGATGCGGACGGCGCAAAGCCTGCGGATGATCAGGCTGGAATCGCCGGGTCGTCCGACGCGAACGGCAAGGTCGAACCCCTCGTCGACGACGTTGACGACCCGGTCGGAGAAGCTCACGTCGAGTTCGATATCGGGATAGAGTCCGGCGAACGCGTTGAGTGCGGGCGCCAGTTCGCGCGTGCCGAAGGTCAGAGGCGCCGTCAGCCTCAGCCGCCCGCGCGGGGACTGCGAGATGTTCCGGATGGCGAGGTCGAGGGTGTCGAACTCGTCGACCAGCGGCTTCAGGCGATCATAGTAGGCCCGCCCAGCCTCCGTCGGCGCGACGGATCGCGTCGTCCGGTTGAGCAGCCGCACGCCCAGCTCGGTCTCCAGGCGCGAGATCATCTTCGACGCCTGTCCGGACCGCGTGCCCAACTTCTCTGCCGCCGCCGTGAAGCTGCCTGTCTCGATCACGGCGAGAAACATGCGGTCGCTGTCGAGGCGGTCCATTTCTTCCTCATAGGGAGCAATGAGCGATGACTCTCGATCATTGTATCTAGGTTGGGAAGAAAAAGGAATCAACCGGCGAGCGCAAGATCATCGCCCTCGGCAAGCGCGCGCCTGATCCCGTATGACGCCGCAGTCGGCAGGCATCGCGGCGATAGCGGACCTGTCCGGGAGCAACACGACTTCCTCCGCTGCGCGGACTTGGAACTCCTGGTCGTACTCAACGACGGGTGGGTACACGGCGCCGCTCAGCAGATCAGAACCGCCCCTCGCGCAGCCCCGCACGCTGCCTCGCCACAGCTAGCGTGAAAACTGGTCCAGCACCACGATCAGCGCCAGCCTTCCCTCGGGCGTCGCGGCCCAATGATCCAGCGCCCCCGCCGCGCCGCGTTCGGTCAGCGGGCCAAAGCGCGCCGCAATGGCCGCGTCAGCGCCGCCATGCAGCCGCCAGCGCCAGTGCTCGGCACGGCGGTCGGGGTCGATATCCAGCGCCCGGCCCTCGGGAAACCAGAAATCCAGAACCTCATGGATTTCCTCGGCCTCATTGCTGTCAGTCATGTCATCCCCCATGAACACCGCCCCCGCGCCTCTGGGCACGGGAGCGGTCCTGTCGATAGCGCGCAGGCGCCTATGCCGTCGCGGGCACCGCCACCCGCCCGGAGCGGCGTCTGCCAGACCCGCGTGGGGCGCGCAGAAGGCGCATGGCGTTGGCGATCACTACCAGCACCGAAAGCTGGTGAACCAGCATGCCCTCGGCCATATGCACATCGCCGCTGAACACGCCAAACAGCAGCCCGGCCACGGTCAGCAGCGCGATGGCCAGGTTCTGGCGCATGTTGCGCAGCGTCGCGCGGGAAATCGCCATCGCCTCGGGCAGCTTCTCCAGATCGTCGGCCATCAGCGCGATATCGGCGGTCTCGATCGCCACGTCCGAGCCCGCGGCCCCCATGGCGATCGAGGTATCGGCGGCGGCCAGCGCCGGGGCGTCGTTGATGCCGTCGCCGATCATGGCGACATGGCGGCCCTCGGCCTGGAACTGGCGGATCAGGTCCAGCTTGTCCTCGGGCATCAGACCGGCGTGGATTTCCTCGATGCCGATCTCGGCGGCGATGGCGCGGGCGGCTTGCGGCTGGTCGCCAGTCAGCATGACGATGCGGCTGACCCCGATGTCGCGCAGGCGGGCGATGGCGCGCGTGGCCGAGGGGCGGGGCTGGTCGGACAGCCCGAAGATGCCCGCGATCCGCCCGTCCAGCGCCACGATGATCGGCGTGCGGCCGCGCCCCAGGACCCCGGCCAGCGCCGCCTCGGCCTCGGTGTCAAAACTGATGCCCAGCCGATCGAACAGCCGCCGGTTGCCGGCCGCGACCTGGCGTCCCGCGTGGCTGACCACAAGGCCCATGCCGGCCACTTCCTCGACCGTTTCGGGCGCGGGAATGTCACCCTCGGCACGACCGGCGGCGACAATGGGCCGGCCCAAGGGGTGATCCGAGCCGGATTCCGCGATGGCGGTCCAGTGCAGCAACTCGGCGCGGTCCACACCGGCCAGCGGCAGCACCTCGACCAGGCTCGGTCGGCCCTCGGTGAGCGTCCCGGTCTTGTCCAGCGCCAGCATGTCGATGCGGCCCGCGCTTTCCAGATGCTGCCCGCCCTTGATGAGGATGCCGGACCGCGCCGCTCGCCCGATGCCGGCGACGATGGACACCGGCGTCGAGATCACCAGCGCGCCCGGACACGCCACCACCAAGAGCGTCAGCGCGAGGCGGATATCCTGCGTCACCGCCCAGGCACCCAGCGCCAGCACCATGATGCCGGGCGTATACCATTGCGCGAACCGCTCGATCATGCGCTGGCTGGGGGCGCGTTCCTCCTGCGCCTCTTCGACGCGGCGGATGATGCGCGCCAGCGTCGTATCGGCGCCGATGCCGGTGGCACGGATGCGCAGCACGCCGTTTTCCGCGATGGTGCCGGCGTGGACGTGGGAGCCCGGCGCTTTCTCGGCCGGGATTGGCTCGCCGGTGATGGCGGCTTCCGAGACGGCGGCGTTGCCCTCGATCACCTCGCCATCGACGGGAATGCGGTTGCCGGCGCGCACCAGCACCGTCTCGCCCATCTGCACGGCGCTGGCGGCGACCTCGACCGGCTGGCCGTCGCGGATCACGGTTGCCACCTCGGGCGCGGCCTTCAGCAGATCGGCAAGCGCCGCGCGGGAAAAGTCAGACGCGTCACGATCAGCCAGATAGGCGCCCGGATCGCCTGCCGAGGGCCATGTAAAAAGGACGGGCTTTTCCTCGATATGCGCATCGACCGAAAGCTGCGCGGTACGGAACAAGGCCTCATGAAAGCGGGTGTTGAAGCCGTGGACATAAAGTCCGACCCCCTCGCGCGAGAGACGCTTTGCAAAGGCGTCACGGCTAAGCGTCTGCCGGCTGCGCATCACGAAATTCCGGTCGGCGCTGCTGCCATTGCGATCCGGCCATTCAATCTTTCCC
>JBDHSQ010000180.1:0-4304 GCA_039808285.1 Paracoccaceae bacterium | reverse complement strand
GCTGCCGGGGGCGCGGCTTCTGGAGATCGTCACCCTGCCCGGGACCGCGCCGGACGTGACCGCGACGCTTGCCGCGCTTGCCGCCCGGATGGGGCGACAGGGGGTGCGGACGCTCGACGGGCGGAGCCTTGGCGCGCGCGTCTTCGCGGCGGGGCGGCTGGCGGCGGACCTGATGGTGGAGGCCGGCGCCTCGCCCTATGGCGTGGACCGGGCGCTGAAGGACTATGGTTTCGCCGCAGGGCTTTACGAGATGGTGGACGCCGCCGGTCTTGTCCCGGACGGCGGGGAGGCCGGCGCGCGCGACGCGGGCTTCGCCGCGGCGATCGCGGCCACCGGGCGCGCGGGCCGGGCGTCGGGCGGCGGCTATTACCGCTGGCCCGGCGGCAGGGCGGAGGAGGACCGCGAGGTTCTGACGCTGATCGGCTCGGAGCGCCGCGGGCGGGGCGTGGTGCCGCGCCGGGTAACGGCACCGGAAATCCGCGCCCGCGTGCTGGCGGCGATGGCCAATGCGGGGGCGGAGCTGATCGAGACGGGGGCTGCACGCTGCCCCTCGGACATCGACGTGGCGATGATGGCGGGCTGGGGCTTCCCGCGCTGGAGGGGCGGGCCGATGCAGGTGGCCGACGCCGGGGGCCTTCTGTCCCTGCGCAAGGAGTTACGCGACCATGCGCGCGAGGGCGAGGCGGTCTGGCAGCCTGCGGCGCTCTTTGACGAGCTGATCAAGAACGGCCTGAGGTTTGCCGACCTGAACGCGATCTGAGCGGCCCGGCCGCGCCGCGGACCGCTCAGGCCAGAAGGATGCCCGCGACCACCAGCATCAGGCCGAGCGCCGAGACGAGAAGGGCCGCGAAGTTGAGCATGACCACGCGCTGGAGCCGGGCGCGGAGGTCGGTGTCGGAAAGCCCGGCCCTGCGCGCCGCGGCCACCTTCGCGATGCACCACACAAGGCCCGCGAGCCCCAGAAGCGTCACCGCCGCGCCTGACCAGATGAGCCCGCCCATCGCATCTCTCCCCGGCGCGAATGCCGCCGGGATCGCCCTAGCCGGAACCCGCCCGCGCCGCAAGGGCGGGACTTGAAGCGCGGGACTTGAAGCACGGGGCCCGAGCCTCTAGTCAGGGCGCCGACCGTCAAGGGGAGACAAGCCATGAACGACGCGGTGTCCGACGCCACCTACACCATCGCCGCCGAGGAACTGCGGCAGTTCATCGAACGCTACGAGCATCTGGAGGCGGAGAAGAAGGACATCGCCGACCAGCAGAAGGAGGTCATGGCCGAGGCGAAGGGCCGCGGTTACGACACCGGGGTGATGCGCAAGGTCATCGCGCTGAGAAAGCGCGACAAGGACGACATCGCCGAGGAAGAGGCGGTGCTGGAGATGTACAAGGCCGCGCTCGGCATGGCCTGAGGCGGCGGGGGATGCGGGCCCCGGGGCGGTTCCGGCGGGCGCTCAGGGTGCGAGGAACGTCACGCCCGCCATCGCGGCGATCTCGGCGCAGTCCTCGTCATAGGCCCCGGTCATCGCCGCGACCAGCGCCTCGGTCCAGCCGGGCAGCGCGATCTCGATCTCCAGTTCCTCGGGCCGGGCGTATTTTTCCAGGAATGCCGCGGTCGCGCGCCGTCGCTGGGTGACGCGGCGCGGCGCATGCGTCTCGAAGAAGGCCTTGAGCGCGGCGAGCCCCTCTTCCGTGATCAGCGTGCCGACGAGGTCGTAGTCGCCCTCCAGCGGCTCGCCCGCACCGACGCCGGCGATGGCGCGGATCACCTCGGGCCAGAGCAGCGGCAGATCCTCGGCGCACCAGATCGTGAGCGCGATCCCCGGAACCTGCGCCAGCACCCGGCGGATCACCGGCGCCCAGCGCAGGTTCGCGGGGGACGACCCGCTCATGATCATGTCGTAGCTCGCCTCGGCCGCGCGCTCGAGCAGGGCGGGAACCAGCGTCGCGGGGTTCTTGAGCGCGAGGAAGAATTCCGCCCCCGCGCCGGGAAAGAGGTTGGCGTAGGCCGCGATCCGGGCCGGTGCGGTCGGATAGAGCCCGTCCGGCCCGATCGCGTTCACCGGGAAGGACAGGAGGCTGTCGTGGCTGAAGACCAGCCGCTCGACGGGTCCGTCCTCGCCCAGCGCGTCGAGGATCACCTGGCGCGTGTCGGGCCCCGCCGGCGCGCCCCTGAGCGTCTTGGCCACCTTCGGCAGAAGCTGGCGGTAGGCGCGCGGCGAGGGCACGGCGATGCCCTGGGCCGCGAGCGTGCCGCGGTTCTTCAGAAGCGCGCGGACGAGGCGGTCGTCGTCGGTGCCGTGCACCCCGAGATGATAGGCGATCTGCATGCCGTCCGGGCCCCTCCACGGCGGCGAACCTATACGCCCGCGCTGGACAGGGAAACCGCTTTCCTCTAACCCGGCGGGCATGCTGGCCGAGCAAAACAGTCAGTCAATGCCTGGCCCCCGCGCGGCCCGCCCCCCCCGCGAGGCGGGCGGCGCGGGCGGGCTCTGGTCGGCGGGCGCGGTCCTGATCGCGGTGCTCGTCGTCCTGCCGGTGGCCTCGGTCCTGGTACTGGGCTTCCACCCGACCGAGAACATCTGGCCGCATCTTCTGGCGACGACGCTGCCGCGCTATGCGGCGAACACCCTGATCCTGACGCTTTCGACCGGCGTCCTCGCCGCGGCGGTGGGGACCGGGGCGGCCTGGCTCGTGACGATGTACCGCTTTCCCTTTTCGGGGCTTCTGGAATGGCTCCTGCTGCTGCCGCTTGCGATCCCGGCCTATATCGGCGCCTATGCGCTCGTCGATTTCCTCGACTATTCCGGCCCGGTGCAGGTGGCGCTGCGCGAGGCGATGGGCTGGGAAACGGCGCGGGACTACTGGTTCCCGACGGTCCGGTCGCGCCCCGGCGCGGTGCTGGTCCTGGCGGCGGCACTTTATCCTTACGTCTACATGCTGGCCCGCGCGGCCTTCCGCGAACAGTCGGCGGGAAGCTACGAGGTGGCGCGCGCGCTGGGAGCGGGGCCGCTGGGGCTCTTCCTCAGGGTCGGCCTGCCGCTCGCGCGCCCGGCGATCGCCGCAGGCGCCGCCATCGTCATGATGGAGACGGTGAACGACTTCGGCGTCGTCGACTTCTTCGCCGTCCAGACGCTGACGACCGGCATCTTCACTGTCTGGCTGGAGACCGGCAACGCCGGGGGCGCGGCGCAGATCGCCTGCGTGATCCTGGCCGTCATCCTCGCGCTCGTCGCGCTCGAGAAGGTCAGCCGGCGGAATTCGCGCTACTACCAGTCCGCCCGCCAGCCGCGCCCGGTGACGAAGGTCGGGCTGGGGCGCTGGGCGGGAGCGATCGCCACGATGCTGTGCCTGCTGCCGGTGGGTTTCGGTTTCGTCCTGCCGCTCGCCGTGATCGCGGGCCACGCGCTCGACAAGCCCGGCACCTGGATCAGCGCGGGCCTCGGGCGGGCCTTCGCGAACACGCTGACGGTCGGGTGCGGGGCGGCGGCGCTGACCGTTCTCGGTGCGGTCTTCATGGTCTACGGCGTGCGCCTCACCGGCCGGCGGCTGCCGAAGCTCGTCCTGCCGGTGACGACGATCGGCTATGCCGCGCCGGGGGCGGTGCTGGCGGTGGGCATCCTCATTCCCGTTGCGGCCTTCGACCACCGGGTCGCCGATCTGGTGCTGGCGGTGACCGGACGCGACCCGGGGCTGATCCTGACCGGTTCGGCGGCGGCGATCGTGCTGGCCTATTTCGTCCGCTTCTTCGCCATCGCCCAGGGCGCGTCGGATGCGGCCTTCGGCCGGGTGCCGCCCTCGCTGCCGATGGCCGCGCGGTCGCTCGGCCGCACCGCGGGGGGCGCGCTGGGCGAGGTCTACCTGCCGCTGATGAAGGGCTCGGTGGGCACCGCGCTCCTTCTCGTCTTCGTCGACTGCGTCAAGGAGCTTCCGGCGACGCTCCTGCTCCGGCCCTTCAACTACGACACGCTCGCCACCCGCGCACACGAGAAGGCGAGCCTCGAGAACATCGCCGAGGCGGCGCCGCCCGCGCTTCTGGTGATCGGGGTGGGGCTTGTCGCCGTGGGCCTTCTGGCCCGCGCCAATCTCTCGCGCCGCCAGGGCCAGGCGCGCTGAACGGCCTTGCGCCGTGCCCGCCCGCGGTCTATTTCCCGGGGCGGGCCCCTATAGCTCAGCTGGTAGAGCATCTGATTTGTAATCAGAGGGTCGGCGGTTCAAGTCCGTCTGGGGGCGCCATCCGGATCGGGTCCGGCCGCGGCAGCCGATGATCCCGGTCGGGGACGGCGGTGCGCAGGCGCCTTGCCCTTTCG
>JBDHSQ010000179.1:0-4422 GCA_039808285.1 Paracoccaceae bacterium | reverse complement strand
CCAGCGCGGTCGATGTGCGCCGCCTGATGAATGGAGAGCGGGCGATCCTGTTCGCGACCGACCCGCCGTATCTGGTGGATTACGACGGCTCGAACCATCCGACCCGGAACAAGGACTGGTCGGCGTCCTACGGCACGACCTGGGATGACAGTTCTCAGGGGGCGGAACTCTACGACGGTTTCATCGCGGCCGCCGTGGCGGAGGCCATCGCCGAGAATGCCGCCTGGTATTGCTGGCACGCCTCGCGTCGCCAGGCGATGCTGGAAGCCTGCTGGGAAAAGGTCGGGGCCTTCGTCCACCAGCAGATCATCTGGGTGAAGGACCGCGGGGTCCTCACCCGGTCGCATTACCTCTGGAAGCACGAGCCCTGCTTCATGGGCTGGCGCCGCCCGAACCGCCCGCCGAAAGTCGCCGAGCAGACGCTGCCCTCGACCTGGGAGATGCCGTCCTTCGCCAAGGACGAGCGCCCCGACCACCCGACGCCGAAACCTCTCGACGCCTTCGGCATTCCGATGCGCCAGCACGTCGCCCGTGGCGGGCTCTGCTACGAGCCGTTCTCGGGCTCCGGCTCGCAGATCATGGCGGGCGAGGCCAACGGCCGCCGCGTCTTCGCGATGGAAATCAGCCCCGCCTATGTCGATGTGGCCGTGGAGCGCTGGCAGGCGGACACGGGGCGCGAGGCAATCCTCAATGGCGACGGCCGGACCTTCGCGCAGGTGAAAACCGAGCGGCTGGGTGACAGCACCGAACCCCCGGCCGATACGCCGGACGCGGAAGCCGCCCCCGAACCCGCGCAGAAGCGCAAGACCGCCGCGTGACATGCATGACCTGGCTTTACCTTCCTCCGGAGACGCTTCCGGAGCCGGAGACGCATGCCTCTTTGGCCTCTCTCTCTGCTCTGGCGCAGGCGGACTCGACCTCGGGATTACCATCGCCATCCCCGGATATCGTGCTGTGGGCCATGTCGAACGGGAAACCTACGCCGCAGCCACTCTCGTGGCGCGGATGGAAGACGCGTCCCTGGATCAGGCTGTTGTCTGGGACGATGTTGCCACCTTCGATGGCCGCCCGTGGCGCGGCGCGGTGGACATCGTCACTGCGGGCTATCCGTGCCAGCCGTTCTCCGTCGCCGGAAAACGTCGGGGCGCGGACGACCCGCGTCACCTCTGGCCCCATGTCGCCCGCATCATCGGCGAGGTCGAACCGCCCTTCGTCTTCCTCGAGAATGTCGCCCATCATCTCCGCCTCGGCTTCCCCGAAGTCGCAGCAGGACTGGTCGGCATGGGCTACCGCCTTGCGGCAGGCCTCTTCACGGCGGTGGAAGTCGGCGCGCCCCACAAGCGCGAACGCCTCTTCATCCTCGCAATCCGCGAGGGCGACGAGCTGGCCGACCCCGCGCGCCTGCTCTGGCACCCGGTCGAGTGGCGGGAACCGGACCGAACTGCTGCGGCTCTGGCCGACGCCGAGGGCCAGTGCGAACGAGAACCGACAGACGAAGCCGACGCCCTCGCAGGAGGCGGGCCAGCACGGCATGAACCTCGCGACGACGGCCGCGATGTGGCCCACGCCGCAGACCGACAGCTTCCGCAGCCGGGGTGGCGAGCGGAAGGACGAAAAGGGTCTGGACCGCATGGAGCGGGACTGGCCGACGCCGATGGCGAACGACGGCTGCAAGCCGAGCGCGGGCAACCGCAAGACGGCCGATCTGACACACGCGGCCGGAATGTGGATGACGCCGACGGCGCGCGATCACAAGGACGGGTCTACGACACTGGCGAACACCCCGGTCAACGGCCTGCTTGGCCGCCAGGTCCTGGTGACGCCGATGGCTGGGAGCGATACCTCCGAGCCGCGCCGGACCTTGAACCCGCTGTTCGTCGAGGCGCTGATGGGCTGGCCCACCGGGTGGACCGGCTTCGCCTCTGTGGCAACGGCGTGGTCCCCCTGGTTGCGGCGCATGCGCTCAGAACTCTGGCGGCTGAACTGTTGGCCGATGGATGAGGTGGAGGCATGAAACAGTCCCGCCTCATGTCGCTGGTGGAGTCTATCGCCAACGTGATCGTCGGCTTCGGCGTCGCGGTCGTCACGCAGATTCTGATCTTCCCGATCTTCGGACTGCACACGACGTTGGCGCAGAACCTGAAGATGGGCGCGGTCTTCACCATCGTGTCGATAGCGCGTTCCTTCGCCCTGCGGAGGGTGTTCGAGGCGATCCGGATGCGGGGCGCAAAATGATCAACCGCCGCCCCTGTGGGACGGCGGCCATCAACTTGTCGGGGTCCGGTGCGTCAGGCGGCGGGGAGTTTGTACACGCGCCCCCGGTTCTCGACCCTCTCCGAGGTCACCTCGAGCCCGAGTTTCTTCTTCAGCGCCCCGGCCATCGCGCCGCGCACCGTGTGGGACTGCCAGCCCGTCGCGGCCATGATCTCCTCAATGGTCGCGCCGTCCGGCGCGCGCAGCATGGCGATCAGGGTGGCCTGCTTGGTGCCCTCGCGCGGCGTGCGCGTCTTGGGCGCGGTCTCGGCCCCGGTGGGGGTATCAGGCGCGGGCTCCTCGGTCGGCGCGCCCGTCGCGCCCGCAGGCGCGGGGTTCGCGTCCTCGGGCTCGATGCCGATGGCGGCGAGGCCTGCGTCGGTGGCGACCAGCGTGACGCCGTGGCCGTCGCCGGTCTCGCGCCAGACGGGCTCGCCGTTGCGCGTGTCGGCGTCGACCTCTTCGAGGAAGCCCTTGGCGAGCATGGCGCCGACCACCTTGGCGGCGGCCCCGCCGCGCAGGCTCTCCGGCAGCGGCAGGGCGAAGTGCTCGGGCCGCTGGGCGGCGGCGCTCAGGATCAGGGCTTGGGTGTCGGAAAGTTTGGCCATCATCGTCTCCCGTATCGGGGCGCGCGGAATGCGGGCCCTTCTACGAGGTCGAGCCCGCCGGTCGGCGGGCGGGACCGAGAGCGGGTCGTCTTACTCGGCGTGTTCGCCTTCGCTGAAGGCCATGTCCGTGATTTCGCGTAGGCGGTCGCGGTAGTGGTTAAGAGTGCCGGCATGGCCCCAGTTGATCTCGTCGGGGTGGGTCTCGAAATGGTCCGCGCTCAGGGCGGCGAGGCGCTCCAGCATCGCGTCGATCTCGGTCTTCGCCGCGATAAAAGCGTCGAGGGCTTTCCTGTTGTCGGTCGCGCGGCGGGTCATCGGGGTGGCTCCTTGGTGAGTTGCACGCTTCGCTGGAGTGACGTTCGCTCTCTCCGCCGCGCTTATCAACTCGATAAGCGCATGAATCTGAATGATAATCGGAGCCGTCGATGCAGGGCATGAGCGAGCGCCAGTACGCCGCGCATGTCGGGCTGTCGCGGGGCGCGATCCAGAAGGCAAAGACAGCCGAGCGGCTGGTCCTTTATCCCGACGGCAGCATCAACGCGGCGGCCAGCGATGCCAGGCGGGCGGAAACGACCGATCCGTCCAAGACGACGAAGCCTCCCGCGCCGAAGCTGAAGCCCGTCCCCGAGGCGGCGGTGGCCGCCGTCGGCGACACGCTGCGCGAACAGGGTCTGGCGGTTCCTGCCGTCGGCGGCGGCACGACCTTTCTGCAGGCGAAGACCGCCAACGAGGTGTTGAAGGCGCAGGAACGGCGCATCCGGCTCCAGAAGCTGAAGGGGGAGTTGATCGAGCGGGCTCGCGCGCTGGCGCTGGTGTTCCGGTTGGCGCGGGAGGAACGGGACACGTGGGTGAACTGGCCTGCACGCGCGGCGGCGCTGATGGCGGCGGAACTGGGCGTGGAACCGGCCGCGATGCAGAAGGCCTTGGAAAAACATGTCCGTGCTCACCTCGACGAACTTGCCGAGGTCCGGCCTGACTTCCGCTGACGATGATGGTCTGACCGACTTCGACGGCGCAGCAGAAATCCTGCGCACCTGGGGCGCGGGGCTGACACCGGACCCCGACTTGACGGTGTCGCAATGGGCGGATCTGCATCGGATGCTGTCGGGCCGCGCATCAGCGGAACCGGGGCGGTACAGGACGGCGCGCACGCCCTACATGCGCGAGATCATGGATCGGCTGTCGCCCGGCGACGAGATGCAGCGCATCGTCTTCATGAAGGCGGCACAGGTCGGCGCGACCGAGGCCGGCAACAACTGGATCGGGTTCGCCATCCACCAAGCGCCGGGGCCGATGCTGGCGGTCCAGCCGACCGTGGAACTGGCGAAACGAAACTCGCGCCAGCGGATCGACCCGCTGATCGACGAGAGCCCCGAGCTGCGGGAGCGGGTCAAACCGGCCCGGTCGCGCGATGCGGGCAACACCATGCTGTCCAAGGAATTCGCGGGCGGCATCCTGATCATGACCGGGGCGAACTCGGCGGTCGGGCTGCGCTCGACCCCGGCGCGCTACATCTTCCTCGACGAGGTCGACGCCTATCCGGCCTCGGCCGACGAGGAAG
>JBDHSQ010000178.1:0-4598 GCA_039808285.1 Paracoccaceae bacterium | reverse complement strand
GAGATCAGCGGGCGTGTTCGCCCTCGCCGAAGGCGCTGTCGGTGATGCGCTTCAGGAGGCTGGCGTAGTGTTCGAGGGTACCGACCATGGCCCAGCCCGCCTCGTCGGGGGCGCAGTTGAAATGGTCGTCGCTGAGCGCCTGAAGGCGGGCGAGCATCTCGTCGATCTCGGCCTTCTTGCCGATGAAGGCCGCGAGCGCGGCTTCCTTGTTCCGGCGCGCCTTCTCGGCGCGGGCCTCAAAGCGCGGGGTGGTGATCGGGTTCAGGCGCGTGGTCATCGGGGTGGCTCCTATGTGAGTTGCATCGCTTCGTTGGAGTCACGTTCGCTCTCTCCGCCGCGCTTATCAACTCGATAAGCACATGATTTAGAATGATAATCGGAGCCGTCGATGCAGGGCATGAGCGAGCGCCAGTACGCCGCGCATGTCGGGCTGTCGCGCGGTGCGATCCAGAAGGCGAAGGCCGGCGAGCGCCTGGTTCTCTATCCGGATGGCAGCATCAACGCTGCCGCCAGCGACGCCCGGCGTGCCGAGACGACGGACCCGTCCAAGACCCGAAAGCCGCCCACGCCGAAGCTGAAGCCTGTCCCCGAGGCGGCCGTGGCCGCTGTCGGCGACACGCTGCGCGAACAGGGGCTGGCGGTCCCAGCCGTCGGCGGCGGCACCACCTTCCTGCAGGCGAAGACCGCGAACGAAGTTCTGAAAGCGCAGGAGCGGCGCATCCGGCTCCAGAAGCTGAAGGGGGAGTTGATCGAGCGGGCTCGCGCGCTGGCGCTGGTGTTCCGCCTGGCGCGGGAGGAAAGAGACGCGTGGGTGACCTGGCCTGCGCGCTCGGCGGCGCTGATGGCGGCGGAGCTCTCGGCGTCGTGCAGCGACGCGACAGGCCAGCAGATCACCGTGGAGCCAGCCGCGATGCAGAAGGTCCTGGAGAAACATGTACGCGCCCACCTCGACGAACTCGCCGAGGTCCGGCCCGACTTCCGGTGATGATGACGCGCTGACGGACTTCGACGGCGCGGGCGAGATCCTGCGCGCCTGGGGCAACGGGCTGCGACCCGACCCGGACCTGACCGTCTCGGAATGGGCGGATCGGCACCGGATGCTGTCGGGCCGCGCCTCGGCCGAGCCCGGGCGGTATCGCACGGTGCGCACGCCCTACATGCGCGAGATCATGGACCGGTTGTCGCCCGGCGATCCAACGCAGCGGATCGTGTTCATGAAAGCGGCACAGGTCGGCGCGACCGAGGCGGGGAACAACTGGATCGGCTTTGCGATCCACCAGGCGCCAGGGCCGATGCTGGCGGTTCAGCCGACAGTGGAACTGGCCAAGCGCAACTCGCGCCAGCGGATCGACCCGCTGATCGACGAGAGCCCGGAACTGCGGGAGCGGGTGAAGCCCGCGCGATCCCGCGATGCGGGCAACACCATGCTCTCGAAGGAGTTCGCGGGCGGCATCCTGATCATGACCGGCGCGAACTCGGCGGTGGGTCTGCGCTCGACCCCGGCGCGCTACATCTTCCTCGACGAGGTCGACGCCTATCCGGCGTCTGCCGACGAGGAAGGCGACCCGGTCACGCTGGCGGAAGCGCGCTCGCTGACCTTCGCCCACCGGCGCAAGGTGTTCCTGGTCTCAACGCCGACCATCCGGGGGCTGAGCCGGATCGAGCGGGAGTTCGAGGCCAGCGACCAGCGGCGGTTCTACGTGCCGTGCCCGCATTGCGGCGCGATGCAGTGGCTGAAGTTCGACCGGCTGCGCTGGCAGAAGGGCCGCCCGGAGACGGCGGAGTATTACTGCGAGGGCTGCGAGACGCCCATCGCGGAGCACCACAAGACGGCGATGCTGGAGGGCGGCGAATGGCGGGCAACCGCCACGGCCGCCGATCCGACCACGGTCGGATATCACCTCTCGGCACTCTATTCGCCGATCGGCTGGCTGAGCTGGGAGCGGATCGTGCGGGCATGGGACGCGGCACAGGGATCGGACGAGGCAATCAAGGCGTTCCGCAACACCATCCTCGGCGAGACTTGGGTCGAAACCGGGGAAGCGCCCGACTGGCAGCGACTCTACGACCGGCGCGAGCGCTGGACATCCGGCACGGTGCCTGCGGGCGGGCTCTTCCTCACCGCCGGGGCCGATGTGCAGAAGGACCGGATCGAGGTTGACGTCTGGGCCTGGGGGCACGGACTGGAAAGCTGGCTCGTCGATCACGTCGTGATCGAGGGCGGGCCGGACCGGCATGACGCTTGGTCGGAGCTGACCGCGCTGCTGGACCGGTCCTGGCCGCACGAACGCGGCGCGCATCTCAGGATCGCGCGGCTCGCCATCGACACCGGCTACGAGGCCCCGGCGGTCTATTCCTGGTCGCGGGCGCAGGGGTTTGGGCAGGTGTCGCCGGTCAAGGGCGTCGAGGGGTTCAATCGCTCGAGCCCCGTGTCGGGCCCGACCTTCGTCGACGCGACCGAGGGCGGCAAACGCCTGCGTCGCGGGGCGCGGCTCTGGACCGTGGCGGTCTCGACCTTCAAGGCCGAGACCTACCGCTTCCTGCGGCTGGCGCGGCCGACCGAGGAGGAGATGGCCGACGGGGCGGCGTTCCCGCCCGGCTCGGTGCACCTGCCGCATTGGGTCGAGAACGAATGGCTGAAGCAGTTCGTGGCCGAACAGCTGGTGACGGTGCGCACGAAACGCGGCTTCGCCCGGCTGGAATGGCAGAAGCTGCGCGAGCGCAACGAGGCGCTGGATTGCCGAGTCTATGCCCGCGCCGCCGCCTGGATCGCGGGCGCGGACCGCTGGCCCGACGAGAAATGGCGCGATCTCGAGGATCAGCTCGGGGCGGCCCCCACCGACACCGATTCCGCCGGGCAGATCAACCGGCCGGGACAGGCCTCGCAGGGCAAGCGACACTCCGACTGGCTCGGGCGGCGCGAAGGATGGTTCTGACATGGTGAGGACCGGTCCGCGCAGCGGATGCGAGGCTCCGGTGGAGCGTCGCAAGGGAACGAACGCACTGAGCGGGAGCGAAGGGCATGGACTGGACGGAAACCGAGCTCTCGGCGTTACGCCGGGCCTATGCCAGCGGCACGACGCGGGTCAGCTATGACGGCAAGTCGGTGGACTATGGTTCGGCCGAGGATCTGCTCGCCCGCATCCTAACCATCGAGCGCGCCATCGCGGGCAGCACGCGGCCGCTGCCCGTGGCCGGGCTGGCGGGCTTCTCGCGCGGGGACCGGTGATGTCGGCGAACTGGTTCGACCACGCCATCGCCACGGTGGCGCCGCGCATGGCCGCACGTCGCGTTATGGCCCGGCAGGCCTTCGAGACCCTGACGCGCGGCTACGATGGCGCCGCACGCGGGCGGCGAACGGAGGGCTGGCGCGCGCCGGGATCCTCCGCCGACACCGAGATCGGCGTGGCGGGGGCGCTGCTGCGCGACCGGATGCGCGATCTGGTGCGCAACAACCCGCATGCGGCGAAAGCCGTCGCGGTGCTGGTGAACAACATCATCGGCGCGGGCATCATGCCCCGCGCCGCCAGCGGCGACGACACGCTGGACAGGAAGGTTGACGCCCTCTTCGAGCGCTGGACGGCGGATTGCGACGCGGACGCCCAGCTCGACTTCTATGGGCTCCAGACCCTGATCTGCCGCGAGATGGTCGAGGCGGGCGAAGTCCTAGTGCGCCGCCGCCAGCGGCGAGCGAGCGACGGTTTGGCGGTGCCGCTGCAATTGCAGGTGCTGGAGGCCGACTTCCTCGACGCCTCGAAATCCGGCGTTCTCGGCGCAGGGCGGCTGGTGCAGGGGATCGAGTTCGATCCGGTCGGCAAACGCCGGGCCTACTGGCTCCATGCCGAGCATCCGGGCGACGCATACGGGGCCTTGCAGAATGGGTTGCAGAGCCGCCCGGTGCCCGCGACCGAGATCGCGCACATCTACGAGAAGCAGCGCACGCAGGCGCGCGGCGTTCCCTGGGGCGCGCCGGTAATCCGCAGCTTGCGCGATCTCGACGATTACGAGGTGGCCGAACTTGTCCGCAAGAAGACCGAGGCCTGCGTCACCGCCATCGTCTTTGGCGACGACGAGGCGCAGCAGGGGATCGCGCCCTCTGTGGTCGATGCCGACGGCAATCGGGTCGAGCAGTTCGAGCCGGGACTGATCGCCTATGCCCGTGGTGGCAAGGACATCCGCTTCAACCAGCCATCGGCGACGGGGGGCTACGGCGAATACAAGCGGACCAGCCTGCACACGATCTCGGCCGGGTTCCGGGTGCCCTATGAATTGCTGACCGGGGACCTCTCCCAGGTGAACTATTCCTCGATCCGGGCGGGGCTCGTGGAGTTCCGCCGCCAGATTGACGCCGTCCAATGGCAACTCTTCATTCCGATGCTCTGCGCGCCGGTCTGGCGCTGGTTCACGGAAGCCGCATGGGCGGCGGGCCAGATTCCCACGCCGGATGTTCCGGTCGAATGGCAACCGCCGAAGTTCGAGGCCGTCGATCCGCAGAAGGATGCGATGGCGGACCTTCTGGCGATCCGTTCCGGCACCATGACGCTGGCACAGGCCATCGCTCGGCAGGGCCGCAACCCCGACGCCGTACTTGCGGAAAT
>JBDHSQ010000177.1:0-4722 GCA_039808285.1 Paracoccaceae bacterium | reverse complement strand
CGCCGGGGCAGGCCGCTCAAAGGAGGGGTATGCAATGGCAGACTTCATGAAGAAAGCGACCGGGAACTGGCAGGACGGCCTCATGCTGCTTCTCGGGATCTGGCTGTTCTTCTCGCCGTGGATTCTCGGCTTTGCCGGCATCCAGTCGGCGTTCTGGAACGCGCTTCTCTTCGGCGTGATCCTCGCGGGCATGTCGATCGCCGTCGTGACCGAATTCCACGACTGGGAGGAATGGGTGGACATGGCCCTCGGCGTCTGGCTCGTCGTGTCGCCCTGGGTGCTCGGCTTCGCGGCCCTCTCGGCCGTCAACGCCGCCGCCTATGCCGCGACGATGACCTTCGTCGCGACCGGCGTGGTTGCGCTGGCCCTTGCGGCCTGGTCGCTGCGCCACCATCACGCGGCCCACGCCGCCTGACCGCATGACGCCTGCGCGGGGCGGTCTGGACGCCGCCCCGCGATCCCGTCCCCTCAATCGAAATCGAAGATCTCGCTCAGGAAGCTCTTGCGCTTGCGGTAGGGCTTGCCGTGGCTGTAGCGGTCGTCATCGTACCGCCGCTCCTCGCGATACCCCCGCTCCTCCCGCCCCGGCTTCTCGCGGGCGGTGCGCGCGTCGGCCGGTTCCTCCAGCGCGACGGCCGGCGTCGCCCGGTCGATGATCTTGTCCAGTTCGCCCCGGTCGAGCCAGACGCCGCGGCACTTCGGGCAGTAGTCGATCTCCACCCCCTGCCGTTCCATCATCTGAAGCTGGGTTCCGTCCACCGGGCATTGCATCGTCAGATCTCCATCTCTTGCCATGCTCCCGATATGGGGCGCCGGGGTCGGGCTGCAAGTCGCGCCCGGGTGCGGGCCCTGGCCGCCAACCCGCCGCAATCGTGCCCTGACTTTGCCGCAATCCGGGCATAAGCCGCCGTTAAGAAACACAAATGCTAACGCCCCCCCGGGACGCTGAAAGGACCCGCCCATGATCCGCCCGCTCGTTCTTGTCGCCGCCCTGCTCGCGGCCCCGGCCACCGAAGCCGCCACCGTGACCTTCACGAACCTGCCGGCCTATGACGCGGCCCTCGGCACGCCCTCCACGATTTCCGAGACCTTCGACGGCGGTGCGCTGAACGGCAGTGTGATCCAGCAGATCACGGGCGCCTTCAGCTTCAACAACAACCGCCTACAGGGCGTGGCCGGCGGCGGCACCAACCCGGCCAAGCAGTTCACCACGCTGGTCTTCTCGACGCGGATGACGGCCTTCGCGGCGAGTTTCGCCAACCTTTCGGCGGGCGAGATCGCCCATGTGCTTCTCGACGGCATCCAGGCCGCGACGATCACCGGCGGCACGACCTTCTTCGGCATCCAGTCGAACATCGCGTTCTCGTCGATCACCTTCCTCGACACGACGTTCCCGAGCGTCAACACCCAGTTCGCCATCGACAACATGCGCGTGTCGCCGGTTCCGGTCGCGGCGGCGGCGCCGATGCTTCTGGGCGGGATCGGGATGCTGGCAGCACTCCGCCGCCGGCGCCGGGCCTGACCCGGCGCCACGGTCGCGGCCTCAGAAGGCCGCGACGACCTCATACATCACCGGCTCGAAGCGCGAGCAAAGCGCCGCAATGCGGCGGTTGCGCTCGCGCATTTCGGATGTGCGCAGCATCGCCTGGAAGTCGCGCCGGTCGCGCCATTGCGAATAGTTGGCGATGCGCGTCTGGGCATCGTTCATGTGCAACCCCGCGGCGATGAAGCCCGGCTGGTGGCGGATGAAGTTATCATAGGCGTCGCGCAGCGCCTCCATCAGGTCATGCGCCGTGCCCGGCGTCATCTCGAACGTGGTGATGACGGTCTGGCCGCTGAAATCCTTGGATATTTCGGGCATTTCTCTCCTCCGCAACAGGCGCGCGCCCACCGACTATCGCGCCCCGGCACAGGTCTGTAAACAGTCTCAGGCGTCAAGAAGCCGCAGGATCTCGTCGGTGAGCGCACCCACCTCGGCGCGCGCGGCGGCATGTCCGGCCTCGATCGCGCCGAGCCCCCGGCCCAGCGTCTCGGCATAGACGACGCGGTTGGCCAGCCGCGCCTTCGTCACGCCGGCGGTCAGCTCTGCCGCGGCCGCGGCCACCTCGTCGACAAGCCGCGTTCCCGCGCGCGTACGGTTGAGCACCAGCCAGGCCGACTTGCGTTCGCGCGCGGCGAGGTCCAGCACCCCGTCGGTCGCCCAGAGATCGACATGCGAGGAGGCGACGGGGACGAGCACCAGGTCGGCCTCGCGCAGCGCCGGCCTGAGGTCGGCGTCGACCTTGGGCGGGGTGTCGACGATCACCAGATCGGCGGTCTTCCGCAGTTTCTCGCATTCGTAGGAAACGCCCCAGGCGGAGGAGGTGGAAAACTCCAGCCCCGCCTCACCCAGCCGCTCGCGCCGGGTCATGAACCAGCGGCCGAGCGAGCCCTGGGGATCGGTATCGAGAAGCGCCACGCGCATTCCGCGCCGCGCGCAGGCGACGGCGAGGTTGGCGGCCAGCGTCGTCTTGCCCGACCCGCCCTTCTGCTGCACGACCGCGATGACCTTGCCCGGCATGGTGTCCCCTTTCACGCTGCGGCGCAGCATAGACCGATTCCCCGCCGCGTGCACCCGCGGAAACGCCGCAGGCGCGGGCGGGATCGGGGGCGGATCAGCGCAGGGCCAGCACGATCTTGCCGATGTGCCCGGAACTCTCGATGCGCCGGTGCGCCTCGGCCGCCGCTTCCAGCGGGAACTCCGAATCGATCACCGGGACGAGCCGCCCGGCCTCGATCATCGGCCAGACACGGGCCAGCAGCGCCTCGGCGATCCGCGCCTTGGCAAGGTCGCCCTGCGGCCGGAGCGTGGACCCGGTGAGGGTCTGCCGGCGCATCATCAGCGGCGCGAAGTTGATCTCTGCCTTCGCACCTTGCAGGAAGGCGATCTGCACCAGCCGCCCGTCCTCGGCCAGCGCGCGGAGGTTCCGCGCGATGTAGTCGCCGCCCACCATGTCGAGGATCACGTCCGCGCCGCCCGCCTCCGCCAGCACGGAGACGAAATCCTCGTCGCGGTAGTTGATCGCGCGTTCGGCGCCGAGCCTTTCGCAGACCGCGCATTTCTCCGCCGAGCCGGCGGTGGCGAAGACCCGCGCGCCGAGCGCGTTCGCGATCTGGATCGCCGTCGTGCCGATGCCCGAGGAGCCGCCGTGGACAAGGAACCGCTCGCCCGCCTTCAGCCCGCCGCGCATGACCACGTTCGACCAGACGGTGAAGCAGGTCTCCGGCAGGCAGGCGGCCTCGCGCAGGCCCATGCCCTCCGGCACCGGCAGCGCATGGGCGGCGGGCGTCACCGCATAGTCGGCATAGCCCCCGCCGGGCAGGAGCGCCGTCACCTGGTCGCCGACGGCCCATTCCGTCACCCCGGGGCCGAGCGCGGCGACGCGCCCCGCCGCCTCCAGCCCCGGCAGCGGGGAAGCACTGGGCGGCGGCGCATAGGCGCCCGCGCGCTGGAGCGCGTCGGGCCGGTTGACGCCCGCATAGGCCACCTCGATCAGGATCTGCCCCGGACCGGGCTCCGGCACCGCGACCTCGGCCAGCCGCAGCACCTCCGGCCCGCCGGGCCGCGAAATCTCCACCGCGCGCATCCGTTCCGGCAGGCTCATGTCCGGCCTCCGTCCGCCCGGCCCGGCAGGTCCGGGGGCGGGCCGGCAGGCGGGCGCAGCCGGCCCAGCGCCTTCAGCGGACCTTCGAGAATCCGGCCCAGCACCGGGTTTTCCCGCACCCTCGCCTTGAACAGCTCGAACCGCATGACATCGCCGATCCGGCGGTCGAGGAACTCCCATGTCGCCGCGTGCCCGGCGCTCTCGTCGGCCAGCCAGAAGAGCACGGTGGCCGAATAGACCGCCGAGAGCGTGGCGCGCTTGGTATACCAGTTGATGTCGTCCGACCGGTCTCCGAGCGCGCGCCAGATCGCGTCGGCCGTGCCCCAGACCAGCGCCGCCCCGGTGGCGGCGTTCTGCGGCAGCGCGAAGAGCGCCGCGCCGCGCCGCACCACCTCGCGGTCGGCCCCCTCGAGCCTCAGCCGCACCGCCAGCGCTACCCGGTCGCGGAACCTCGCCTGCGACAGGTCGCGCCCCGCCAGCGCCGCCTCCATCGCCCGGTCGCCGCGGTGGTGGAAGGCCACGGCGAGGTCGAGCGCGCCGCGCGGGCAAAGGGCGCGCGCCAGTTCCGGCGAAAGGCCCGCCTCTGCCGCGGCGGCGCGGAACGTCGCCTCCGACCAGCCGTCGAAGGTCACATGCGGCAGCGCCGCCTCCAGAAGCCGCGCCGCAGCGGTTGCCATATCGTGTTCCATCGCCTCGCCCCCTTCCCGCCGGTAGACAGAGCGGCTGCACCCTGCTATAGGGGCGCCTCCTGCAAGGCAATGCAACTCTAACTTAGGAAGGTGGTGACAACCACATGCAGGTCAGCGTCCGCGACAACAACGTCGAACAGGCGCTTCGTGCCCTGAAGAAGAAGCTTCAGCGCGAAGGGGTCTTCCGCGAGATGAAGCTCAAGCAGCATTTCGAGAAGCCCTCCGTCAAGAAAGCGCGCGAGAAGGCCGAGGCCGTCCGCCGTGCCCGCAAACTGGCACGCAAGAAGGCCCAGCGCGAAGGCGCTCTCTGAACGGCTGTGACGCTGGCGGGGCGCAAGCCCCGCAAGGAGACGAACCCCCGGGGCCCGGCCGCGGGGGTTTTTCTTTGG
>JBDHSQ010000176.1:0-4740 GCA_039808285.1 Paracoccaceae bacterium | reverse complement strand
GCGCCCCCGAGCGTGGCGGCATCGATCGCGGCGAAGGCGCCCTGAAAGCCCCCCATCGCCGTCCGCGCCGCGCCGGCGATCACGACCTCTTCCATCTCGCGCCTCCCCTCGGGCCCCGTGCCCCGTGCCCCGCAAAGACATACCGAATAGTAACGAATATCGTCCAGCCTTGCGGCGATGTGAACGGGGTGGAACGATGAACCTGATGACCGAATCTGGCCCGGACGCGCTTGTCGTGCGCGTCCATGAGGAGAGGATCGATGCCGCTGTGGCGATCCAGTTCAAGGACCGGATGCGCGAACTGACGGCGGGCGGCGAGGGGCCGGTGATTCTCGACCTCTCCCGCGTGGACTTCGTCGACAGTTCCGGCCTCGGCGCCATCGTGGCGGCGATGAAGGTTCTCGCGCCGCTGCGCCGGCTCGACCTTGCCGCGCTGACCCCGAACGTCGCGCGGGTGTTCCGGCTGACCCGGATGGACGACGTCTTCCGCATCCTGCCCGAGGCGCCGGCGGCCGAAGGGCGCATTCGCGCCGCCGAGTGACCCCGGGGATGACGGTGAAGCCAGACCAGGACGGGGCGGGCCGGGCGGCACACGGCGAGGATCGCTTTGCACGGTGCTTTCCGGCCGAACCCTACGCCGTGCGCGAGGCGCTTCGCGCCGCCGTCGCCCGCTTCGCCCGCCGGATCTCGCCCGAGGATGCCGGTGCGCTGGAACTGACGCTCGCGGAAGTGCTGAACAACGTCGTCGAACATGCCTATGGCGGCCGGGCCGACGGCCAGGTCGACCTGGCGCTTTCGCACGCCGGCGGCGCGCTTTGCTGCCGGATCGAGGATTGCGGCCGCCCGATGCCGCATCTTGCCATTCCCGAAGGCACCCTGCCCCCGACCGGGGTCGCCGTCGCGAAGCTCGCCGAGGGCGGCTGGGGCTGGTCGCTGGTGCGCGGCCTGACCGAGGATCTGGCCTATGAACGCGACGGCGACCGCAACCGGCTGACCTTCCGAATCCCGCTCGACGCCGTCTGAAACCGGTGTGGGCAACCACGCCGATTTTCGCGCGATTTGCCGCAAAGTTGCCGCAAAGGCTTCAAAAACAAGTCCCAATGGTCCGGCAGTCTGGCGCTGTAGCTGCTTAAGGCTTCCCTCGGCGCCGCGTTCAACAGCCCCCACCCATTGCGCGGCGCCGAGGTCTTTCCCCTTCCCCGGACAGATCGTATCCATCGTGCCGCCGGGCGCGCTTTGCGGTTTCCCTTTCCGGGGAAGCCGGGCTAGCCTCTGCCCGGGAGGGAGGCGCCCATGCGTGATTTCCAGTTGCCCGGGCGGTCGCCGGTCCTTGCGACCAATGCGATCTGCGCAACGTCGCACCCGCTCGCGGCGAAGATCGCACTCGACATCCTCCAGGCGGGCGGCAATGCGGCCGACGCCGCGATCGCCGGCGCCGTGCTGCTCGGCATCGCCGAGCCGCAAAGCTGCGGCATCGGCGGCGACTGCTTCGCTCTGGTAAAGCCCGCGGGGGCGGAGACGGTCATCGCACTCAACGGTTCGGGCCGGGCGCCGTCGGGGCTTTCCGCCGCCGCGCTGCGGGCGAGGGGCATGACGTCGATCGGCACCGAGGCCATCGAATCGGTAACCGTGCCGGGGGCCGTCGACGCCTTCGCGGCGCTCGCGGAGCACCACGGGCGGCTCGGCCTTGCGGCCTTGCTTGCGCCCGCGATCCGCTACGCCGAGCAAGGCGTTCCCGTCGCCCCCCGTGTGGCGTTCGACTGGGCCGACGACGGGCCGCGCCTTGCCGGCGCGGCGCGCGGCTTCTACCTCCGGGACGGAAGACCGCTCGTCACCGGCGACATCTTCCGCTCGCCCGGGCAGGCAGAGGTGCTGCGCCGCATCGCGCGGGAGGGGCGCGCGGGCTTCTACGCGGGCGAGGTGGCCGAGGACATGGTGCGCTCGCTGAAGGCGGCGGGCGGCACCCACACGCCCGACGATTTCGCCGCCACCGCCTGCACCTGGGACGAGCCCGTCGCCGGCGCCTACCGCGACCACGACCTGATCGAGCACCCGCCGAACGGCCAGGGGGCGGCGGCGATCCTCATGCTGAAGATCCTCGCCCGGTTCGACATCGCGGCGCTCGACCCGGTCGGGCCGGAACGCGCGCATCTGGAGGCCGAGGCCGCGAAGCTCGCCTATGACGCGCGCGACCGGTTCATCGCCGACCCCGGCCATACCACCCGGCTCGACCACATGCTGTCGGACGCGACGGCCGACCGGCTCGCCGCGCTGATCGACCCGGGGCGCGCGATGGCACAGGTGGCGCAGCGCACCGAGGCGGTCCACCGCGACACGGTCTACATCACCGTGGTGGACCGCGACCGCATGGCGGTGTCGCTGATCTATTCGACCTACTGGGGCTTCGGCGCCGGCATCGCCTCGGAACGGTTCGGCATCCTGTTCCAGAACCGCGGCGCGGGCTTCACGCTCGCGCAAGGACACCCCAACGAGGCCGGAGGAGGCAAACGGCCGATGCACACGATCATCCCGGCGATGCTGGGGCACCGCGGCCGGATCGTGATGCCTTTCGGCGTGATGGGCGGGTCGTTCCAGCCGATGGGCCACGCCCATGTCGTCTCGAACCTGCTCGACTTCGGCATGGACCTTCAGGAGGCGATCGACGCACCGCGCTGCATGGCCGAGGCGGGCGTCCTGAAGCTCGAACGCGGCTATCCGCCGGCGACTCGGGCGGCGCTCGCCGCGATGGGGCACGAGGTGGTCGATCCCGACGGCCCGCTCGGCGGCGGCCAGGCCATTCGCATCGACCACGAACGGGGGCTTCTGATCGGCGGGTCCGACGCGCGCAAGGACGGCTGCGCGCTCGGCTTCTGACGGGTCGCAGGGCCGTCAGTTCAGGCGGAAGTGCAGCGGATAGCGGCCGTCCTCGAAATCGCCGAAGAGGTCGGGAAGGTCGGGATGATCGACCGGCTCGCCGGAATTGTCGGCGACGAGGTTCTGTTCGGAAACATAGGCGACGTAGTAGCTGTCGGCATTTTCGGCGAGAAGATGGTAGAAGGGCTGCTCCTTCTTCGGCCGGCTTTCCTCGGGGATCGCCGCATACCATTCGTCGGTGTTCGAGAAGATCGCGTCGACGTCGAAGACCACGCCCCGGAACGGATGCGTGCGATGCCGCACCACCTGGCCGAGATGATATTTCGCGTGCGTCTTAAGCATCTTTCTTGCGCCCTTGATAGTCAAATTCTTAACGCCACGGCCCCGCCCCTGTCCATGTCTCAGTCCGATGGCGGCGGAAACAGTCTGTGAACATCGTTCCGACAGTAGTTTCAAGCCGTTGCGCGCGAACGACACTGCCAGCGGCCGCATCCCGGCGGAGGGGCGCCCGGCCCGCCATCCGCTTTGTGATTTCAACTCGCCGCAATTTCCCGTAAACTCGCCGAAAAAAGAAGATCGAGCGAGGCAGTATGAGCAGACTTTTGCGGCTGGGTATCCTGTTGCTTCTGGTATCCTGCGGCGGCGGCCAGTATTCCGCGCCGCGCAACCTCGACAACGCCTGCGACATCGTCGACGAGCGCCCCCATTACCTTGCCGCGATGCAGCGGAGCGAGCACAGATGGGGGGTGCCTGTCCATGTGCAGATGGCGACGATCTACCAGGAGAGCAAGTTCGTCGGCAATGCCAAGACGCCGCGGAAATTCTTCCTGGGCTTCATCCCCGCCGGGCGGCGCAGTTCGGCCTACGGCTATTCGCAGGCGCTGGACGGAACCTGGGACGACTACGTCGCCGAGACGCGGAGCTTCGGGGCGCGGCGCAACAAGATCGAGGACGCGACGGATTTCATCGGCTGGTACATGGACCGGTCCGAAAAGAAGCTCGGCATCTCGAAATGGGATGCCGGCAGCCAGTATCTCGCCTATCACGAGGGGCACGGCGGTTATGCCCGCGGCAGCCACCAGGAGAAGGCCTGGCTCCTGAGGGTCGCCAGCGAGGTCGCGCAGCGGTCGGAGAGGTACCAGACGCAGCTCGTCTCATGCGGGAAGCTGTAACTACTTGTTCTGCTTCGTACTTTTCGCCGCCTGCGCGTTGATCGAGAAGGTGTCGAGCGGATAGTGCTTCCCGGTTTCGAGAGGGCCGAGGATCACCGTCGTCTGCCCGCCCGCCTCGTCGGTGACGGTCCATTGCTTCAGCGTCACGGGCGCCGCGGAGAAGGCGAGCTGGATGGTGCCAAGCTCGGGGTGCTGCGGGTCTTGTGCGGTGACCAGGGTGAGGCCGTTCTGTTCGGTATGGCCGACCACCATTTTCGCTTTCGTAAGGTCTACCTTCGGCGCGAGAATGAGGTTCAGCGGGGTCTTGGAAAGCGGGTATTGCTCGGCGGAAGTATTTGATTTTCCGTCGAAGATTGCTACCTGACCGGCCGAGGCGAGAACCAGCGTGCGCTCCGGCGGGGCGTATTCGAAGCGCATCCGTCCGGGACGTTCGATCATCACCCGGCCCTGCGAGGTGCTGCCATCGGCGTTGATCTGGCGGAACCCGGCCTCGGCGGTCTTCAGGCCGTTGATATAGGCGGAGATCGCGCCGAGCGAGAGCTTCTCGGCCTGGGCCGGGAAGGCGATCAGCGCGGCGAGGGCGGGGGCGAGGATCAGGCGTTTCAGCATCATCTGCCCGATGTAGGGCACCGGCCGCGGTTATGCCATAACCATGCGCCGGATCGGCGTCCCGCCGCCGTCGGGCCCGCGTCGG
>JBDHSQ010000175.1:0-4858 GCA_039808285.1 Paracoccaceae bacterium | reverse complement strand
GCCGCCCGGCTCTTCGGGCCGATGGAGGAGGGCGGGCAGATCCCGCTCGTCGAGGAGGCGAGGGGCGGCACGCTGGTGCTCGAGGACATCGAGGCGCTGAGCCAGCCGCTCCAGGCCCGGCTTCTCACCTTCATCAACGACCAGGGCAGCCCGGCCGAAACCCGCATCATCGGCATCTGCAACGACCACGAGCAGGGCCGCACCGTCGAGGATGCGCTGCGCCCCGACCTCTACTTCCGCCTCGCCGCGCTCAAGATCGTGCTGCCGCCGCTCAGGGCGCGGGGCGAGGACATCCTGACGCTCTTCACCCGGCTCGCCGAGCAGTTCTCCGAGGAATACGGCTGCGATGCGCCGCAGGTGACGGCGCAGGAGGCGGCCCAGCTCCTCCAGGCGCCCTGGCCCGGCAACGTCCGCCAGCTCATCAACGTGGCCGAGCGCGCCGTCCTCCAGAACCGCCGCGGCTCGGGCTCGATCGCCTCTCTGCTCATGGCCGAGAACGAGGAGGCCGGCCCGGCGATGACCACCGAGGGCAAGCCCCTGAAGGAATATGTCGAGAGCTTCGAGAAGATGCTGATCGACAACACCATGCGCCGCCACAAGGGCTCCATCGCCAACGTGATGGAGGAGCTTTGCCTGCCGCGGCGGACGCTGAACGAGAAGATGGCGAAATACGGGCTCCAGCGGTCGGACTACCTCTAGCGGGGCTTAGGGCCGGGACAGCGCCAGCCGGAGACCGAGCGCGGCGAAGCCGGCCGCGAACAGGCGGCGGAGCGCGGCCACCAGCGCCGGCCGCGACAGCACCTGGGCCCGGAACCGCGCGGCGAGCAGGCCGTAGACCGCGAACACCGCCAGCGTCATCGCCATGAAGACCAGGCTGAGCCGCAGCATCTCGGCCAGCGGGTGGTCGGCGCCGGTGCCGACGAACTGCGGCAGGAAGGCCAGGAAGAAGATCGACAGCTTGGGGTTGAGAAGGTTCATCGCCACGGCCGCCGCCACCACCTGCCGGGCGGTGGGCACGGTTGCCGTCGGGGCCAGCCGCAGCGGCCCGGCGTCGCGCCAGGTCTGCCAGGCCATCCAGATCAGGTAAACCACCCCGGCGAGGCGCAGCGCCTCGTAAAGCATCGCGCTGGCGTGAAGCAGCGCCGCCAACCCGGTGATCGCCGCCAGCATGTGCGGCACGATGCCGAGCGTCGAGGCGAAGGCGGCAAGCAGCCCGCCGCGCGGCCCCCGGGCCAGGCCCGCGCCGATCGTGTAAAGCGCGCCGGTCCCCGGCGAGGCGATGATCAGGAACGAGGTGAGCAGGAATTCCGGGGACATGGCGGGCCTTCTTGGTTTTCCTCCTCAGGATCGGGCCGGGGCCGGCGCCGGTCTTGAATGTTCTTGCGCCGGGGCGCGCGGATGGCCGGCGCGGGCGAAATCCGCCGGCGTATAGCCGAACTGGCGGCGGAACAGGCGGGTGAGGTGGCTCTGGTCGGCGAAGCCGGCCTCGGCCGCGGCGGCAGAAAGCGGGGTGCCGCCGGCGATCAGCCGCCGCGCCGCCGCCAGGCGGAGCTGGACCAGGTAGGCATGGGGCGGCAGGCCGAATTCCGCCGCGAACCGCCGCGACAGGTGCCAGGGGCTGATCCCGGCCACCGCCGCAAGCTCGGCCAGGGCGACCGGCCCGTCCTGCCGGTCGTGCAGGAAATCCCGCGCCCGGGCGACCGGCGCCGGCGGCGGCGGGCGGCGGCCGCGGTCGTCGCCGCCGCAGAGCAGGACGAGGGCCTCGGCCAGGGCCGCGTCGAAGGCCATGCGGCCGGTGTCGTCTTTCCCTGCGGTCGCCGCCCGGTAGAGCCGGGCGAAGAGAGGCGCCAGGCCCGGCCGGTCGAGCACCGGCGCGGTGAAGTCCTGACCGGTGCGCAGATCCGGCGCCAGCGCCGCCCGGGCGGCGGCGACGAGGTCCGGGTCGAGGTAGAGCATCCGCCAGGCGCGGGCCCCGCCGATCGGGCGGCCGTCGTGGACCTCGCCGGGGTTGACGGTGATCAGCGCGCCCGGCCCGGCTGTGACCGGACCGCGCCCGCTGGCCGATGCCTGCGCCCCCGACAGGATCAGGCCGATGCCGAAGCGGTCATGCGAATGGCGGGGGAAGGCGCGCGCCGATCGCGCCGCCACCGCCAGCACCCGGCCCGACAGGCAGGAAAGCGGGCGGAATTCCGGGCGCCCGGGGGCGGGGGATCGGGACGGTCGCATGGGCATCCCTCGCAGCGGTCTGCCGCACCGGGCAGACTAGCGCGGCGGCGGAGGCCGGGGAAGGCCCGTGCGCGACAGCCCCCGGCCGGCGGGACGCCGGCGCGAAATTCGCCATTGTGTTTTGCCCGGCAACGCCCTTAATGTCACCCGACGCCGCATTCGCGCGCTACGTGTGCCTGCGGCTCATTCAGATTCACTGCTCCGCCCGAGGGCCCGGCGAGGGTTCGGGACCGCCGGAAAGGGCAGGCCGACTGGCCGGAAGGCCGCAATTCGTCCCGTTCCGCAAGGGCCGGGGCCCGAGTTGGGCGCCACCGCGCCCTGGAAAGAACCGCGATGAAACGCGTGCGGATCGAGCAGCGGATGACAGGCAGGCCCTTGGCCGCCTCCGCCTTTGCCGCGCCGTCAGTCGCTCCAGACATTGAGCGCCGTCCCGCCTTCCGTGCCGCAAGGCCCGGTCGCGGGCCCGCGTTCGGAAAGATCATATGGCCAAGAAAATGCTCATCGATGCCACCCACGCGGAAGAGACCCGCGTCGTGGTGGTCGACGGAAACAAGGTCGAGGAATTCGACTTCGAGACCGTCAACAAACGCCAGCTTCAGGGCAACATCTATCTAGCGAAGGTCACGCGGGTCGAACCTTCGCTCCAGGCGGCCTTCGTCGACTACGGCGGCAACCGCCACGGTTTCCTTGCCTTCTCGGAAATCCACCCGGACTACTACCAGATCCCCGTTGCCGACCGGCAGGCGCTTCTGGCCGAGGAACGCGCCTATGCCGAGGCGATCGAGGCCGAGGAGAACGGCCGCTCGCGCCGCCGTGGCCGCTCCCATTCCAGGGCCGAGAAGGCCGCACCGGCCGATGCCGTCGCGGCCAGCGACGACATCCCCGGCATGACCATCGTCGACCTCGACGAGGAGGCGGGCGAAGCCGCCGCCGGGACCGCGGACGCGCCCCCCGCGGCCGAGGCGCGCGACGAATCCCGGGCCGAAAGCGCCGTCGAATCCCGGGGCGAGCGCGAGGAACCCTACGTCGCCGCCGATCACGCCTCCGACACCGACGAGGAGATCGAATCCGTCGCCGAGGAAGACGTCGCCGACGAGATTCGCCAGCCGAGGAAACCCCGGCCGCGCCGCTACAAGATCCAGGAGGTGATCAAGGTCCGGCAGATCATGCTGGTCCAGGTCGTCAAGGAGGAACGCGGCAACAAGGGTGCGGCGCTCACGACCTACCTCAGCCTCGCCGGCCGCTACTGCGTGCTGATGCCAAACACCGCCCGCGGCGGCGGCATCAGCCGCAAGATCACCAATGCCGCCGACCGCAAGAAGCTCAAGGAGATCGCCGGCGAGATCGAGGTGCCCGAGGGTGCGGGGCTGATCATCCGCACCGCCGGAAGCCAGCGCACCAAGGCCGAGATCAAGCGCGACTACGAATATCTGATGCGGCTCTGGGAACAGATCCGCGATCTCACGCTGAAGTCGATCGCCCCGGCGCCGATCTACGAGGAAGGCGACCTGATCAAGCGTTCGATCCGCGACCTCTATTCCAAGGACATCGACGAGGTGCTGGTCGAGGGCGAGACGGGCTATCGCGCGGCCAAGGACTTCATGAAGATGATCATGCCGTCCCACGCCAAGAACGTGAAGCACTACGCCGAGACGCTGCCGCTCTTCGCCCGTTACCAGGTGGAAAGCTACCTCGCGGCGATGTTCAACCCGACGGTGCAGCTCAGGTCCGGCGGCTACATCGTCATCGGCGTGACCGAGGCTCTGGTGGCGATCGACGTCAACTCCGGCCGCGCCACCAAGGAAGGCTCGATCGAGGAGACCGCGCTCAAGACCAACCTCGAGGCCTCCGAGGAGATCGCCCGGCAGCTTCGCCTGCGCGACCTCGCCGGCCTCATCGTCATCGACTTCATCGACATGGAGGAGCGCAAGAACAACGCCGCCGTCGAGAAGCGCCTGAAGGAACGGCTGAAGACCGACCGCGCCCGCATCCAGGTCGGCCGGATCTCCGGCTTCGGCCTTCTCGAGATGAGCCGCCAGCGGCTCAGGCCCGGCATGATCGAATCGACGACCGCACCCTGCCCGCACTGCCACGGCACCGGCATCATCCGCTCCGACGACAGCCTGGCGCTCCAGATCCTGCGCCAGCTCGAGGAAGAGGGGACGCGCAAGCGCTCGAAGGAGGTTCTGCTCAAGGCGCCCGTCGGGATCGTCAACTTCCTCATCAACCAGAAGCGCGAGCATCTGGCGCAGATCGAGGCGCGCTACGGCATGTCGATCCGGATCGAGGCCGATCCCGCGATGGTCAGCCCCGACTTCGACATCGACAAGTTCAAGACCGCGACGCGCCACGTGCCGGAAGCGGCGGCGCCGGTCGTCTCGGTCGATGCGCTGAGGGTCGCGGACGAGGAAGAGTTCGAGGTCGAGACCGAGGAGGACGAGGTCGAGGAGGCCGAGGACGAGACCGCCGAAACGCCCGCGGCGGCGGGCGAGGGCGAGCCCGGCCGCAAGAAGAAGCGGCGCCGGCGGCGCCGGCGCAAGCCGGGCGGGGCGGAGCGTGCCGAGGGCGGCCAGCAACCGGCCGAGACGGCAGCGGAGGTTGCCGCCGAAGCGGCGGCGCCCGCCGGGGCCGC
>JBDHSQ010000174.1:0-4862 GCA_039808285.1 Paracoccaceae bacterium | reverse complement strand
CCCGGCTCGTCCTCGGCCTCGGCCAGCAGCACCGGCACGCCGCGCCGGCCGAGCGTCAGCGCGGCCTCGAGCCCCGCAGGCCCGGCGCCGACGATCAGCACCGGGTCGGCGCGGCCCATCACCGCAGGCGCCCGTTCCGGGTGCCAGCCGCGCCGCCATTCCTCGCCCATCGTCGGGTTCTGGGTGCAGCGGATCGGCGCGCCGAGCCAGTCGTGCGCGTAGCAGATGTTGCAGCCGATGCATTCGCGGATGTCGTCGAGCCTTCCCTCGCGGATTTTCGCCGGCAGGAACGGGTCGGCGATCGAGGGGCGCGCGGCGCCAACGAGGTCGATTATGCCGCGGCGGACCTGGCGCAGCATCGTCTCGGGGCTGGTGAAGCGGCCGACGCTGACCACCGGCTTGCCGGTCACCGCCCTGACATGGGCGATGTGTTCCTCCAGCGTCGCCTCGCGGACAAAGCGCGAGGGGCCCATCTCCTGCCCGTAGTCCGGCACCGTGACGTCGAAGAGATCGACGAAGGGCGCGACCTGCGCCATCAGCGCCGACCGCTCCTCCCGTCCCTCGCCGGCCTCGTCATAGACCTCGATCCGCGTGGCGAGCGCGGCGCGGTCGCCGAGCACCTCGCGGGTTTCCTCCACCAGGTCGAGGTAGAGCCGCGCCCGACCCGCGGCGTCGCCGCCGTAGCCGTCGCCCCGCCGGTTGGTCGAGGCGTCGAGGAACTGGGTCACGAGGTAGGTATGCGCGGCATAGACGTAGACGATGTCGAACCCCGCCGAAAGCGCCCGACCGGCCGCCGCCCGGTGCCAGTCGCGCAGCGCGCGGATGTCATGGCGGTCCATCCGCCGGCACTGCCAGGGGTTGCGCTCGGCCATCATGCTGTCGGGGCCGATCGGCGCCTCCCGGGTCAGCGCGTTCGACGACCGCTGGCCGCCGTGCCACAGCTCCACCCCGGCAAGGGCGCCGTGGGCATGGACCGCTGCCGTCATCGCGGCATGGTTGCGCACGTCGCCCTCGTCCCAGAGCGAGGCATAGGGCGCATGGGTGTCGTCCGAGGTGGGATGGATCGAGCAGTATTCGGTGTTCACCACCCCCCAGCCCCCTTCGGCCTTGACCCCGCGCATGGCGGCGAGCGCATGGGGGTGGAGGTTGCCCATGCCGGTGCAGTGCGGCACCTGGTAGAAACGGTTGGGCGCGGTGACCGGGCCGATCCGCACCGGTTCGAAGAGGATGTCGAAGCGGGGGTCGCGGGTCATCTGATGGCCATCCTAGGCTGCGGCATGGGCGTCGTGGATCGAGCGCAGCCGCGCGTGAAGATCGGCGGGCAGCGGCTCCGGCCCGGGCGCGGCGAGCCGCTGGCTCAGATCGCGGTCGATCCTCTGATACAGCGTTTCATCGGGTTTCTCCGATGTCGAAACCGGCGTGTTGGCACCGAAATAGCGGCTCGGCCAGAGGTTCGTGCGACAATGCCGCGCCGTGTGTTCGTGCCCGAGCACGGTGCCCTTGAGCCCGATCTCGCGCAAAAGATCGAGCGCGAGCGCGTCGTCGTCGATCTTCGTGCCCGCCCAGAGCGTGCGCAGCATCCCGGCATATTCGTCGCACAGAAGGAGCGCGTGCAGGGAAAAGGTGATCCCCTGGTCGAGCGAGCCGAGATAGTCGCAGGTCGCCGGCCGGGTATGATAGATTTGCCCCATCATCGTGGCGATCTCGAACACCGCGTCCTGGCCGAAGCGGCGGGCGCGTGCATCGCCGCCAAGGCCGGTGAAGGACGGCAGGCCGAGATGGCGGCGCACCTGGCAGATGAGCTGCTCGCCCAGCATCGTCTGCGGCAGGTTGCCGATGCCCCCGGTCTCCGGCTCCATGAAATAGGGGTTGGTGGAGCCGATGCAGAAGGCGCCCTCCCGCGCCGCCTGACCGAGCACGATGCCCGCGAAATCGGTGGCAAGGCACTGGACGACGGTGCCCGCGGTGGTGATCGGCGTCGAGGCTCCGCCGATGGCGAGCGTGCCGACGCTGACCGGCACGCCAGCGCGGGCCGCGAGGATCACCTGCTCGATGTGAGACTGGGCGAAGTAGAGCGGCAGGGGCGTGACGATGTGCAGGAAATAGGGTTTTTCGGCAAGCCCTTCACGCCCGCCCCTGAGAGCCGCCGCCATCTCGATCGCCGCCGCCAGCGAGCGCGTCCATTCGCAGAGGTATTCGAGCGGCTTGGCCGTGTTTTCCATCATGCAGAGGAACTCGCCGATCTCGCCCCGGAGGGTCGAGTCCGCCACGTCCTTGCAGGCCACGCAGACCGCATCGATATTGCAGAGACCGTCGGCGATGCGGGTGATGGTCGCGAGGTCGGCGCGGGTGCTCGGGCGTGGCTCGCCGGTCGCGTCGTCGAAGACCTTGATGCAGGTCATGCCGGGCATGAACCAGGTATGATGCGCGTCGATGTCGATGGGGCGGGCGCCGTCGCGATCCCACAACCGGACCGATTTCGCCACGGTGGCCAGCGCGCGCCGGACGACGAAGGCGGGCATCCGCACCACGCCGTCAGGCGCGATCGTGCACCCCGCCCCCGCCAGCAGCCCCTCCGCCTCGGTGCCGGGATCGAAGCGCAGCCCGATCTCGGCAAGAAGTGTCAGCGCAGCCTCGACGACCCGTTCGGCCTCTGCCGGCGCGATCGTGTCGTAGGGGCGGCTCGCGGCGGAATGCGGGCCGCGAAGGGCGGCCGCGGCGGTTTCGGGCGCAGCGTGTTTTCGTTGCGTGGAGCGGCGCATGATCATCCCTCCGGAAAGCTTCCGTCAAACTTTGACTATCAGATCAGTCAAAATTTGGCAACGTCCTCCGCCCGGCGGCGAATCCGGATCACGCCCGCTGGCGCACCGCGATCGCGCGCAGCCGTGCGTGAAGCGCAGGATCAAGCGGAGCCGGCCCCGGTGCGGCAAGCCGCCTTGCCAGGTCGAGGTCGATCCGCTCCTGGAGGTCGAGGTCGGGCCGGTCGGTCACCGAGAGGGGCGCATTGGCGCCAAGATAGAGCGAGGGCCAGGTGACCGCGCGGCAATGCTGCGCCGTATGGGCATGGCCAAGATAGTTGCCGAAGGGTCCGATCTCCTGTGCGACGCCGAGCGCGATCTGGTCGTCGGTGGCCGGCGCTCCCCGCCACAGCGTGCGCAGGAGCCCGGCAAGGTCATTGGCAAGCAGCAGCGAATGGACCGAATAGGTGATGCCGTTGTCGTGCAGGCCCAGATAGTCGCAGGTCGCCGGCCGGCAGAAGAAGACCTGGGTCATGAGCGTCGACAGTTCCCATACCGCGTCCTGGTTGAACCGCCGCGCCTTCACCCGGCCGGCGAAGGCGGTGAAGGAGGGGATGCCGATCTGGCGACGGATCTGGCAGACGATCTGCTCGCCCAGCATGACCTGCGCGATCGACCCGATGGCGCCGGTCGCGGCTTCCATGAAATAGGCCATGCCCGATCCGATGCAGAACGAGCCGGGCGCGGCGAGCTGTGCCAGCACCATCGCCGCGAAATCGGTCGCGAGCGCATGCATCACGCAGCCGGCGACGGTGATCGGCGAGGAAGCGCCCCCGAAGGCGATGGTACCTGAGACGACCGGCACACCGGCCCGCACGCAGGTCAGGATCTGTTCGACATGCGTTGCCGCATAACTCGCCGGCAACGGCGTGACGATATGGAGGAAGTAGGGTTTCTGCCGCAGCGCTTCCCCGCCTCCGCGCAACTCCGCCGCCATCTCGATCGCGGCCCGCAGCGTGCCGTCGTGTTCACAGAGGAATTCGAGCGGCTTGGCGGTGTTCTCCATGAGGCACAGGAATTCGCCGATCTCGCCTGCGGGGGTGGAGTTCGGGATGTCCTTGCACGTCACGCAGACGGCGTCGATATGCTCCAGCCCGTCGGCGATGCGGGTGATCCGGGCAAGGTCGGCCAGCGTGCTGTCGCGGGGCGCGCCGGTCGTCTCGTCGTAGACCTTGATGCAGGTCATCCCCGGGATGAACCAGCAATGATCCTTGTCGATGTCGATCACCGCCGTGCCGTCGCGGTTCCACAGCCGCACCGATTTCGCGCAAGCCGCGAGGGCCGCGCGCGTGACTGCTGCGGGGATCCGCACGACGCCGCCCGCCACCTCGCAGCCGCCGCCGGCGAAGATCGCATCGGCCTCGGTGCCCGGCTCGAAACGCACACCCACCTCGGCGACATAGGAGACGGCGGCGGCGAGGATGCGGTCGGCCTCCTCCGGGGCGATCGGATCATAGGGGCGGTTGATCGCGGAATGCCGGCCCACATCGGCCGCGCCCCCGTGATCCGGATGGTGGTGCTGGCGTCGCGTCGACCGGCGCATGACTCGCCCCTGAAGGAAGGTGTTCCCGACAGGAACTAACAGAGCGGTCAATATCTGGCAAACCGGATCGCCGGGCGGAGCAGTCCGGCGGAAGCCGGCGGCATCTGCGGTGCAGGGGATGAATGGTGCCCAGAGCCGGAATCGAACCAGCGACACGCGGATTTTCAATCCGCTGCTCTACCAACTGAGCTATCTGGGCACCGGGGGCGCAGGGCGCCCGGCGGGCCGTGTTTAGGCGAGGGCGGCGGGGCTGTCCAGAGCTTTTCGGGGCAAAACGCACGCCGGCGGCAACTTCCCGAGGACGGGGCATTTGCGAAGCGGTGCGGCCGCTCAGTGCGGGCGCGAAGGCGGATTCTGCCGTTCTTTCTCGTCCGGCGCATCCTCCTCCTCGGCCGGGATCGCATAGCCGCCGGTCAGCCAGCGGCCGAGATCGATGTCAGCGCAGCGTTTGGAGCAGAAGGGGCGGTATTTCGGATCGGTCTCCTTGCGGCAGATCGGGCAGGTCATGGCGCGGCTCCCTT
>JBDHSQ010000173.1:0-5004 GCA_039808285.1 Paracoccaceae bacterium | reverse complement strand
CAGCCCGAAAAAAGAAAGACGCAAACCATGCCTTGACCCCAACATGACCCAAAATCCATAGTTAGAAGTGGCTCACTTCTCGATGGAAAACCCGGCTCAGTTCTGGGTGGAAATCAACAGGCGAAAGGAGGATTGCCATGACGGAAACCCCTGTTTCGCCACAGAAATTCGCGGAAGGTATTCTTCGCGACCGATACCTGAATGTCTGGCCGATCATCCTCGGTCCCTGGACCAGCTACCTCATCGCCGCCCGGTCCGAGTTCGACGGCGACATGGACAAGATGGTGGTTCTTGCCGTCATCGGCCTGATGTCCACCGCGGATTTCCGGGCGCTGGACGATGCGGGGAAGGTGGTCGGCTATGATGATCTGTTGGTCCCAGATTTCAAAAACACCGTGTCACGGGCGATCAATGTGGAATCCATCGCGCAATATTCGGGCATTCCCCGCGAGACGGTGCGACGCAAGGTTTTGCAACTGATCGAGAAAGGCTGGGTGCGACGCGACGAGGACTTGATCCTTGCCGTCACCCCGAAGGCCGCGGAAGAGTTGAAGGAGCTGGGAGGAAGGCTGTTCAAGCTGATCGGAGTGATCTATCAGGCTCTTGAGAGCAAAAGCCGGCCGAACCGGACCCGCAGCCGCGACAGGCGCGGATTGATGGGCGCGCGATTAGGGCCGTTCGCGCAACATGTCGGCGGGCGAAGCGTCAACCGCAGGTTGTGGTGCGATTGCTCTGTCAGGTCTTTCGGGTTTCGGACCGAACCCGCATGTGCCTGTTGCCGCCTTCTGTGACGGGGCCTGACCTGCGGTGTCATTGTCCGAGATGAATGGCCGCCTCGGCGACAATGGCCGCGTGGGGTTCACCGGACAGCGAGCGCCCGCTTTCCCGTCCTTCCTGCTGTTCCCCGACCGTGCCCTTCCTTCACGTGCCTTCTGTCGACGGCCGTTGGCAACGATCGCGGTTCATCCTACCTTCCCGCCATGTCGACCGGCTTTCACCACGGTTTTCCGCTGTCCCCCGCGCGCATCCATGAGGTCTGCGGGGCCGGGGCCGTCACTTTCGCCGTCCTGGCCGCCCGGAGGCTACTCCCCGTGCTCTGGGTGCGCGAGGCCTGGCTGCCCGAGATGCTCAATCCTCTTGGCCTGGTGCCTTTTCTCGACCCGGCGGAAGTGCTGCTGGCCCGGACGAACAGCCAGGCCGACAGCCTCGCTGTCGCGGAGGAAGCGCTCAGGGACGGCGCCGCGGGCTTCGTCGCCGTGGAAATCACCCGTCCGCTGAACCTGCGCGAGGGGCGGCGGCTGCAACTTGCGGCCGGGGCGGGAAAGACCACGGGGCTTTGCCTGATCCCCGAGGGCATGGGCAGCAATGCCGCCGAGACGCGCTGGCGGTGCAGCCCGGTCTTCGATGTCACCGCATCCGACTCGACTCTGATGCGCTGGGAACTTATAAAGAACAAATCAGGAACTCTGGGCGCCTGGCATGTTCGATGGGATACAGCGTCGCATCGTCTCGATGTGGTTTCCGCGGTTGCCGGCCGACCGGGCGTTGCGGGTGTGTCCGGTTGACGGGCCCTTCGCCCTCACGCTGAAGGACTCCAACGCCGTCCGGCTTTACAGCCTGAACCTTCAGGCCGAAGCCCAGGGCCTGCACGCGGGAATGTCCCATGCCGACGCCCGCGCCTTCTGCCCCGGCCTGCAAAGCCGCCCGGCGGATGTGATCGGCGACGGGCGCTTCCTGCTGACCCTGCGCCGCTGGGCCACCCGCTATTGCCCCTGGATCGGGCTGGAGGGCGAGGACGGGCTGGTGCTGGATGTCACCGGCGCGGCCCATCTTTCCGGCGGCGAGGCGGCGATGCTGGACGACATGCGCGCGCGTCTTCGCAGGGCGGGGGTTTCGGTGCGGCTGGGGCTCGCTGACAGCCGGGGGGCGGCCTGGGCGCTGGCGCATTCCGGCGAGGGCCGGGCGGAACCTGGGCGGCCGCTCGAGGCTCTGGCAGGGCTTCCCGTCGCGGCGCTGCGGCTCGATGACGGGATCGGCACCACCCTGCAACGTCTGGGGCTGCGCAGCATCGGTGCGCTGGAGGCAGCCCCCCGGGCGCCGCTGACCCGCCGCTTCGGGCCGGGGGTGCTTCTGCGGCTGGACCAGGCGCTCGGCCGGCAGTCCGAAGGGATCATCCCGCTGACCGAGCCGCCGCATTACGGCGTGCGGCTGACCCTGCCCGAGCCGGTCGGGCTTCTGGACGATGTGATGGCCGGCACCGCCCGCTTGCTGGACCGGCTCTGCGTCCGGCTGAAGGCGCAGGAGGCAGGCGCGCGGGTGCTGTGCCTGACGCTGCGCCGGGTCGACCAGCAGGCCCGGATGGTCGAGCTGCGCCTGGCCGGTCCGCTGCGCGATCCGGCGCGTATCCTGCCCCTCTTTGAACGCGGGATCGGCGAGGTGGATGCGGGCTACGGCATCGACCAGCTGCGTCTCGAGGTGACCCAGGTCGAGCCCTTGCCGGTAGAGCAGTTGACCCATGCCTCAGCCGCCCGCGCGGGCCGGCTGGAGGATCTGGTCAGCCGGATCGGCGTGCGGATCGGGCTGGAGAACATCCAGCGCTTCCTGCCGGCGGACAGCCATATCCCGGAGCGCGGCTTCGTCATCGCCTCCGCCGCCTGGTCCGAACCGGGCGGCCCCTGGGTGGCGCTGCGGCCCCGCCCCCTGCGCCTCTTCCCGCCCGAGCCGATCCTCGGCGAGGGGCCGCAGCCGCCGCGGCAGTTCCGCTGGCGGCGCATGGCGCTGACCACCGCCCGGGCGACCGGCCCGGAACGCATCGCGCCGGAATGGTGGCTGGAAGACGGGAACTGGCAGAGCGGCATCCGCGACTACTGGCAGGTGGAAACCCGGCAGGGCTGGCGGCTGTGGTTGTTCCACACGCCGCAGAACCCCGGCTGGTTCGTGCAGGGGGAATTCGCGTGATCGAGATTCTCCGCGACAATCGCAGGACCGAGGCGATCCGGCTCGACCGCCTCGCTCCGCCCCCCGACGAGGCGGGGTATGCCGAGCTTTGCGTCACCACCAACTTCACCTTCCTGACCGGCGCCTCGCATCCCGAGGAACTGGTGACACGGGCCGCCGAACTGGGCCTTGCCGCCATCGCCATCGCCGACCGCAACACGCTGGCCGGGGTGGTGCGAGCCTGGTCCGCGCTGAAGACGTTGCGCGAGGAGACGGCTGCGGCGATCCGCATCCGTTCACAGCACCGGACCGATACCTGCTCGCGGCTGGAAACGGGGTCGCCCGAGGACATCGCCCCTCCCGCCGCCCTGCATCTGCCGAAACTGATCGTGGGCTGCCGGCTGGTGCTGCGCGACAGCCCGGTGCACTGGCTGGCCCTGCCGCAGGACCGTGCCGCCTATCACCGCCTCAGCCGTCTTCTGACGCTGGGCAAGCGGCGGGCCGGGAAGGGCGAATGCCATCTGGACCTCGCCGACCTGCTGGAAGGCTGCACCAGCATGATCCTCATCGCCCTGCCGCCCGCCCGCCCGGCAGAGGCCGCCCCCGACATCCGCCGGATGCAGCGTCGCTTTCCCGGCCAGGTCTTCGTCGGCGCCGCGCCGCGCTATGATGGCTCGGACCAGGCCTGGCTGGCGGCCTGCGCCGCGCTGGCCGTCAGGACTTCGGCCCCGATGGTCGCGCTTGGCGATGTGCTGATGCACCGGGCCGGCCGCCGGCAGCTTGCCGATGTGCTGACCTGCATGCGCGAGGGCATCACCATCGACGCCATCGGCACCCGCGCCCTGCCCAATGCCGAGCGCCGCCTGAAGGGCCATGCCGACATGGCGCGGCTCTTCCGCAACCACCCCGGCGCCCTGCGCCGGACACTGGAGATCGCCGCAAGGTGCGGCTTCGACCTGTCGGAACTCAGCTACGAATACCCCGACGAGATTGCCGGGGACGAACTGCCCCAGGCCCGGCTGGAGCGGCTTGCAGAGGAGGGGCTCACCCGGCGCTATCCCGAAGGCGCGCCGCAAAAGGTGCATGACCTGATGGCAAAGGAGTTGCGCCTGGTCGGCGACCTTGGCTTCGCCGCCTATTTTCTGACCGTCCACGACATCGTGCAATTCGCCCGCTCGGTCGGCATCCTGTGTCAGGGCCGCGGCTCGGCCGCCAATTCGGTCCTGTGCTATCTCATGGGCATCACCGACGTGACGCCCGACATGATCGCGATGGTCTTCGAGCGGTTCATCTCGAAATACCGCGGCGAGCCGCCCGACATCGACGTGGATTTCGAGCATGAGCGGCGCGAGGAGGTGATCCAGTGGATCTATGACCGCTACACCCGCGACCGCGCCGGGCTTTGCGCGACGGTGATCCACTTCCGCTCGCGCGCCGCCATCCGCGAGGTGGGCAAGGTGATGGGCCTGTCGCAGGACGTGACCGCGGGCCTCTCCGGCCAGATCTGGGGCATGTCGAACGGCGGCGCCGACCCGGACCGGGTGCGCGAACTGGGCCTCGACCCGACCGACCGCCGCCTGGCCCAGACCATCCGCCTGATCGGCGAGATCATCGGCTTTCCCCGCCACCTGTCGCAGCATGTCGGCGGCTTCGTCATCACCAAGGGTCGGCTGGACGAGCTTTGCCCGATCGAGAACGCCGCGATGCAGGACCGCACCTGTATCGAATGGGACAAGGACGACATCGACGCGCTCGGCATCCTCAAGGTCGATGTGCTGGGGCTGGGGATGTTGACCTGCCTCCGCAAGGCCTTTGACCTGATGCAGCGGCATGAAGGGCGGGCCCTGACCCTCGCCGCCGTCCCGCAGGAGGACAAGCCGACCTATGCCATGCTGCAACGCGCCGATGCGGTGGGCGTCTTCCAGGTCGAAAGCCGGGCGCAGATGAACTTCCTGCCGCGGATGAAGCCCGCCACCTTCTACGACCTGGTGATCGAGGTCGCCATCGTCCGCCCCGGTCCGATCCAGGGCGGCATGGTGCAGCCCTATATCCGGCGGAGGCAGGGGC
>JBDHSQ010000172.1:0-5060 GCA_039808285.1 Paracoccaceae bacterium | reverse complement strand
GCCGGGACCTCTGGCCGGTTCCGGTTGGGGTCGCTGCGGATTTTCGGTCGCATCGGGATGCCTGCCGGGGGCCGTGCCGGGAGCCGGCGCTTCTGCGCGGCACCGTGGGGCGCCGCCGGGGGTTGTGGCGGGCGGCGCGGCGATCGGGTGCGTCGCGGCCCGGGGGAGGGCGCCGCGAGGGTCGCGAACAGGCGGTCCGGCGCCCGCTCAGAGGTAGAGCTGTCGCACGGTGTTGTCGCGCAGGAGTTCCGCGCTGGTTCCGCTGGCGGCGATCCGGCCGCGGATCAGCAGGTAGCCGCGGTCGGCGATGGACAGCGCGGTTTCCGCGTTCTGCTCGATCAGCAGCACGGTCGTGCCCTGGCGGTGGATTGCCGCGACGGTGGCGAAGTATTCGTCGATGAGCTTCGGCGACAGGCCGAGGGAAGGTTCGTCCATGACGATGAAGGCGGGATCGCCGATCAGGGCGCGGGCGAGCGCCACCATCGCCTGTTCCCCGCCCGAGAGCGTGCCCGCCCCCTGGCCCAGCCGTTCGCCGACGCGCGGGAAGATCTCGCCCATCGCGGCGAGCCGCGCCTCGAACGGGGCGGTGCAGCGCGAGGCGTCGTAGCCGAGGCGCAGGTTCTGCCGCACGGTGAGCGAGGGGAAGAGCCGGCGGCCCTCGGGCACGAAGCCCGCGCCGAGCGCGCCCAGCCCTTCGGTCCCGGTCGCCGCGACGTCGCGTCCCATGATCCGCACCCGCCCCCGGTCGGGCGCGACCAGGCCGCAGATCGTGTTGAAGGTCGTGCTCTTTCCCGCGCCGTTCGGGCCGAGCAGGCAGACGAGTTCTCCCTTCGCCACGCTCAGCGACACGTCGCGCAGCATCGGAACGGTCCCGTAGCTCGTCGAGATGGCGGAAAGTTCAAGCATGGGCTGCCTTCTGTCCAAGGTAGGCCTCCTGGACCCGCGGCATGAGCCGCACCTCGCCGAAGCGGCCTTCGGCGATCTTCTCGCCATAGTCGATCACCGCCACCCGCTCGGGCAGGGCCGCCACCAGCCGCATGTCGTGTTCGATGATGATGTAGGACAGGCCGGGCCGTTCGGTCATGGTCAGGCGGATATCCTCGATCAGGGCGTCGGTGTCGCGGTCGTCCATCCCCGAGGAAGGCTCGTCGAGCAGGATGATCTTGGGGTCCGAGGCCAGCGCCCGGGCGATCTCCAGCCGCCGGCGGTCGGCCTGCGGCAGGGTTCCGGCCAGCCGGTGGCGGCGTTCGTGGAGGCCCGGCGAGACCAGCCGCAGAAGCTCGCCCGCCCGCTCGGCGGCGGCCTCGAGCTCGGCCCGGGCGCGGCGCGGCCGCAGGAGCGCGTCGAGCACGCCGGTGCGGGTGCGGCAGTGCATGCCGATGACGACGTTGTCGACCAGCGTGAGGTCGCCGAAGAGCCGGCTCGACTGGAAGGTGCGGGCGATCCCCGCCGCGGCGATGCGGTGGGCGGGCCAGCCGGTGATGTCGCGGCCGTCGAGACGGACCGTGCCGGCGCCCGGCCGGTAGATGCCCGAGATCAGGTTGAACAGCGTCGACTTGCCGGCGCCGTTGGGGCCGATGATGCAGAGCGTCTCTCCCGCCGAAAGGCTGAGATCGACGCCCGAGACCGCGACAAGGCCGCCGAACCGGATCGACAGGTTGCGGGTCTCGAGCAGCGGCACCGTCATTGCCGCCCCCCGTAGCTGCGCGGGCGCTGCGGGAACAGGCCCTGCGGACGCAGGATCAGGAAGAGGATGACGACGACGCTCACGAACAGCAGCCGGTAGTCGGCGAAGATGCGCAGCTTCTCGGGCAGGAGCGTCAGCAGGAACGCGCCGAGGATCACCCCCAGCGTGTTGTCCATGCCGCCGACGATCACCATCGTCATGATCGTCACCGAGACCAGGAAGGTGAAGTTGTCGGGCGAGATGTAGCTGACATAGGCGGCGTAGACCGAGCCCGCGAAGGCGGCGAGGAAGGCATCGACCGCGAAGGCCAGCATCTTGTACCAGACGACGTTGATGCCCTGGCAGCGCGCGGCCAGCTCGTCGGCCCTGAGCGCGTTCCAGGCCAGCCCGATGCGGCTGTCATGGAGCCGGCGGGCGCTGACGATGGCCAGCGCCACCAGCGCGGCCGCAAGGTAGTAGAAGTTGGCCTGGCTCGGCAGGCGATGCCCGAAGACCTCGATCGGCGCGGCGAAGGAATGCCCCAGGATCGTCGGCGCCGGGATGCCCACAAGGCCGTTCGGCCCGCCGGTCCATTCGAGGTTGTTGAGCATCTGGTGGACGACGATGCCGAAGGCGATCGTGACCAGCGCCAGATAGGTCTCGCGGGTGCGCATCGACGGGAACCCCAGCAGGAAGCCGAAGCCCGTCGCCACCGCCGCGGCGACCGGGAGCGTCAGCCAGAACGAGACGCCGAAGTTGATCGCCAGCAGCGCCGAGGCATAGGCGCCGATGCCGTAGGAGGCGCCGGTGGCGAAGTTCGGGATGTTGGCGCTGCCGAGCTGGAAGTTCAGCGCCAGCGCGAGGACCGCATAGAGCTGCGCCACCACCAGCAGGTGCAGCGCGTAGCTGTTGCCCTGCATGGCAAAGGGATAGGCGAGCACGATCGCGAGGCCGAGACCCAGCGCCGCACCCTGCGCGCGCCGGAAGGCGGCGACGATCCGCTCCTCGAGCGCGGGCCGGATCTGGAGCAGCGCGAAGGCCGCGCCGAGCAGGGCGAGCAGGGCGACGATCAGCCGGGAATCATCGGCCAGCAGGAAGGCGCCGAGCAGGGTGGCGCCGCCGAGCTCGATCGCGGCGACAACCGCCAGATCGGCCCCCGGTGCGCGGTGTGCCAGCGGCGTGGCCGCGGCTGGGTCAGCCATCATTTCAGACCTTTTCCATGACCGGCCGGCCGAGAATGCCCGAAGGCCTCAGGACCAGCACGAGGATGACGAGCAGGAAGGCGAAGACCAGCCGGTAGGACGCCCCCTCGACCATCGTCGCCTGCACCAGCGTGTCGATCCCGGCGATCAGCAGGCTGCCGAGGATCGCCCCCTGCATGCTGCCGAGCCCGCCGATCACCGCCGCCGAGAAGCCGATCAGGCCGAGCTGGATGCCGAAGTCGAAGCGCACGACGCCGGCATAGCTGGCAAAGAAGATGCCGCCGATCGCCCCCACCGCCGAGGCGAGGAAGAAGGTCGCGGCGAAGATCCGCCCCGGCCGGATCGCCATCAGCCGCGCGATGTTGCGGTCCTCGGCGACGGCGCGGATGCGCATGCCGAGCGGCGTGTAGCGCATGACCGCGAAGAGCACCGCCATCATCAGGACCGAGACGGCGATGACGAAGAGGCTGAACAGCGGCACCGCCAGATCGCCAAGCTGAACCCGGCTTTCGAGCAGCCGGGGAAACGGCTTGGGGTTGCTGCCCTGGGGATAGACCATGCGGATCAGCTCGCGGATCACGGTGCCGAGGGCCACGGTCGCGACCAGCGCCATCATCGCCGGCGCGTTCCTGAAGCGGCGGATCACCAGCCGGTCGGCCAGCACCCCCACCAGCCCGACCGCCAGGATCGCCAGCGCCGAGGCCAGCACCAGCGCCCCCGCCGTGCCGACCGGAAACGCCGTGGAAACCAGCGCCTGGAAGGTTGCCAGCACCACGAAGGGCGCCACGATCGACACGTCCCCGTGCGAGAAGTGGATCACGTCCAGCACCCCGAAGAGCAGGCTGAAGCCGAGCGCCACCAGCGCGTAGATGCTGCCCAGCACCAGCCAGTTCAGCAGGTTCTGCATGACGAACGCGTCCATCCGATCCTCCGTGACCGCGATCTTCGACCGGCGCGCCGCAATCCCCCCGGGACCGCGGCGCACCCCGCAGGACGCGGCGGGATGCGCCCGGCACCGTCCCGACCCGCCGCGCCGCCGCTCATTTGCCGAGCGTCACCCATTCGCCGCCCTTGACGACCTTGATCTCGACCTCGACCGGGATCTGCGTCTGCCCGTTGGCATCGAAGGTCGTGGTCCCGAGCACGCCGTCATAGGAGATGCCGCGGATCGCCTGCGCCAGCGCCGCCTTGTCCTCGGTCCCCGCTTGCCTGATCGCCGCCAGAAGGATGTTGGCGGCGTCATAGGCGTATTTGGTATAGGGGCTCTCCGGCTCGGCAAAGCCGCGTGCCGCATAGTCGGCGTGCATCTGCTCCAGCTTCGGGTTCGACTGCGCCGCCGGATAGCTGACCATCGTCCCCTCCGCCGCATCGCCCGCCAGCGCGATGAACTCCGGGTCGTAGAAGCCCGAAATGCCGATCATCGGCACATCCAGCCCCAGTTCCACCTGCTGCTTGCGCAGGATCCCCGCCTCGGTGATGACACCGCCGAAATAGATCCCGTCGGCGCCCGCATCCTTGATCTTGGTCAGAACGGCGCGGAAATCCGTGGTGCCCACGGGAAGCAGGTCGGTCGAGACGATCCGGCCCCCCGCCTCCGAGAAGAACGCCTCGAACGCCTCCGCGTTGCCGGTGCCGTAATCGCTGGTGTCGGCAACGATGGCGACCGACTTCACCCCGAGCGTCGCCGCCGCCCATTGCGCCAGCGGCCGGTTCTCGGCCAGCAGCGTCGGCGTGACCCTGGTCACCTCCGGCAGGTTCTGATCGGTGATCTTCGGGCTGATCGCGCCCCAGATCACGATCGGCATCTGGAACCGGTTGAACACCGGGATCGTCGCCAGCGCCACCGGGCTGTTCCAGTGCCCGATCGCCCCCACCACCTCGGGGTCGTTGACCAGCTTCATCGCCGCCCCCACTCCGGTCTGCGGGTCCGACGCGTCATCAAGCACAACCCCCTCCACCTCATAGGGGTAGTCCCCCGCATTGGCCTGCTCCACCGCCAGCAAAAAACCGTTCTGCGCCCCAAGCCCCTGCGGCGCATTCCCCCCGCTCACCGGACCGATGAAACCGATCCGGATCTTCGGCTTGTCCTGGCAAACCCCCATCCCCGGCGCCAGCGCAACCGATGCCGCAAACGCAAACGCCCCCAACACTCCACGGCGACCAATCCTCATCAACATCCTCTTCCTCCCTGT
>JBDHSQ010000171.1:0-5134 GCA_039808285.1 Paracoccaceae bacterium | reverse complement strand
TCCTCAGGTCCGATCTGCACTGCCAGATGCTGGCGCAGCGCGTCCTTGCCGGTCGCCCGGAGATCATCGTTGAAATCCCCGAGCCGCGGTTCCAGCACCCGAACGGCAATCCCAACCTCAGTGGCTCTGGCGTTCAACCTCTCTGCCGCACGTTGCCCCGCCGGATCGCGGTCGATGGCGATGTAGAGGCGCTGCAGCCCCTCCGGCAGCAGGACCGCCCCGAGGTGTCCCGACGAGAGCGCCGCCCAGACGGGAAGGCCGGGCATGGCCTCGACAAGGGACAGCATGGTCTCGATGCCCTCGCCGACCACGAGGATGTCATCATGCGGGGTCAGCCTGACGGCATTGCCGAGGAGGTGACCCATGGCACGCCTCTGCGTCTCGACCCGCGCTTTTCCCTGTCCGTCAGGCGCGAGCCAGGTGCGATGCACACCCTGCAAGGCCCCTGCCCCATCGGTGACCGCGGCGATCAGCGCCGGTCTGGGGAGGCTCCGGGTCTGGCCCTCATCCCGATGCCAGCATTTCGGGTGGAAGCGCAGGGCACTCATCACTCCGCCCTGGGTCAGGCCCCGGGAGCGGAGGTAGGTGTCGGCAAGCGTGCCTGCGACCGGCACCGAGGCTGCGAAGAGCCGCGCCGCCGCTGCTGGTGTGCTACCGGGTGCCTTCGCCTTCTTTGGCACCGGCGCATCCGGGAGGACCGGCTGCGGACGGCCCAGATGCGCCCGGGCCTCAGTGAGAAGATCGGGAAAGCGAGAGATCCCGGTCCTCTCGCGGATGATGTCGAGAAGATCGCCATGCTCGCCCGTGGCTCCGTCGGTAAACTTGCCGGCCGCACCGGGCCCTGTCGCAGGCCCGGTCAGCCGCACGAAGAGCGACCGGCCGGGATTGTTCTGCAAATCGCCCACGATCCAGTAGGATCCTTCCCGCCGTCCGGCGGGAAGGTAAGCGCGACACACGCTCTCTGCGTTCTCCGCAAGAGCGCGGATCACATCTTCAGTCTCGGAATACATGGCTCAACAACCTCCGCGTGCATGTAGTCCCGTCACAGGACAACGTGCAAGCAGACGATCCAGCACGGCGATGCCGGCAGGATCGATCGGACAGAAGAGGCGCAGCTTCCAGCTGATGATCTCCGAGAAGAAGCCATCGGCCTTGAGGCGGTCCTTGGCCGCTTCCGTGAAGCCGGAAAGCTCGATCCGGTTCACCCCCATGACGCGGGACCGGTGCAACTCCATCCCTTCGGCCAGCCGCACCACGGTCTTTCCCTCCAGCACGAGAGCATGGACCTGCGCCGCCGTGAGTTGCGGCGCATCGGCGGCCAACGTGGTCGCGACCCAGGCGGGTGAGACGCGGCGGCCGATGATCCGCCGCCCGTCATCGGTCTGCAGCCGGTAGACGCGGGTTTCGTCCTGGGGGAGCTGTTTCCAGATCGGCAGAAGCAGCCCCGCCACGATGTGCAGCGTGGATTCCGAGAACTCCGGCACATCGGCCAGCTCCGCCGTCCAGGCGGCGGTGAAGGCCGCGCAGTCAGCCTCGAGCCAATGGGTGTCCTCCATCATCCGAGCTGGGACCGTGCTGGCCTCTGTCGGCCGGATCAGCCGCAAGCGGGGCTGGATTGTGCCATCATCCAGCATCAAGCTGGTAGCAGACACCTGCACCGCCGCCCGGCCGGAGCGGCTGTTGACGAGAAGGCGCGCTTTTGGGTCATCGAGCCAGTCAAGCGCATCCACCAGCGAGGTCGGCGTGTTGCGCCGTTTTTCCGCAATGGTGAGCAGCTGGGTTTCCGCGCCGGAGCCGGGATGGGTGTAGATCACCCGCGCATCAGTGACGCGGAAGCTCTCGGCGCGCAGCGTCTCGAGCCCGAGGTCATAGACCCCGGCGGCGATGGCGCCCTCAATGCGCTGGTCGAGCAATTCCTCGAAGGCCGCGAAGAGCACGGCCTGCATGTCGATCGTCAGCGCGAGCAGGCGATTGAGGAAGGTCGTGATCGGCGGCAGGTCGTCCTTCAGACCGTTGTCATCGGTCAGGCTGAGACCGGTGGCATCCTCGAAGGCTCCGAGCGAGCATCCCGCGACATCGCCGCGATAGATCCGGCGATAAAGCTGACGCAGGGCGTCACGAGCATAGGGGCTCTCGAGGTTGTCCTCGGGCCGGAACAGCCCCTGCCCGCCGGTCTGGCGCTGACCGCGGGTGATGGCCCCGAGCGTGTCGAGGCGGCGGGCGATGGTGGAGAGGAACCGCTTCTCCGCTTTCACATCCGTGGCGACGGGCCGAAACAGCGGTGGCTGTGCCTGGTTTGTGCGGTTCGTCCGGCCAAGACCCTGGATCGCGGCATCGGCCTTCCAGCCGGGTTCCAGCAGGTAATGGACCCGCAGGCGCTGGTTCTTGGCCCCAAGATCGGCGTGATAGCTGCGCCCCGTGCCGCCGGCGTCCGAGAAGATCAGGATGTGCTTCTGGTCATCCATGAAGGCGGCGGTCTCGGACAGGTTGGCCGAGCCAGCCCGAGATTCCACCACAAGCCGCGCGGCAGCGCCCTCGCCCTTGCGCACGATGCGGCGCGAGCGGCCCGTGACCTCGGCCACGAGATCGGTGCCGAATCGCTGGACGATCTGGTCGAGCGCACCTGGCACGGGCGGCAGCGAGGCCAGCTTCTCGATCAGCGCATCACGCCTGCGGGCCGCCTCGCGGCATTCTACCGGCTGGCCGTCGCGCACCACGGGGCGCGAGGACAGGTTGCCCTCGCTGTCGGTGAAGGGCTCGTAGAGCTGCACCGGGAAGGAATGGGCGAGGTAGTCCAGGACATATTCCCTGGGAGTGATGTCACAGCGGATGTCGTTCCACTCGTCGGTCGGGATCTCCGACAGGCGGCGCTCCATCAGAGCCTCGCCGGTCGAGACGATCTGGATGACGGACGCATGGCCTGCCGCAAGATCGGCCTCGATGGCGGCGATCAGGGTAGGGGTTTTCATCGAGGTGAGCAGATGGCCGAAGAAGCGCTGCTTGGCAGACTCGAAGGCCGAGCGCGCGGCGGACTTGGCTTGGCGGTTCAGCGTGCCGCTGTCGCCCGTGATATTGGCGGCCTCCATCGCGGCGGCGAGGTTGTTGTGGATGATGGCGAAGGCCCCAGCATAGGCATCGTAGATGCCGCGCTGCTCAAGCGTCAGCGCATGTTCCAGCATCTCGTATTCGACGCCATCGTAGGAGAGCGACCGGGCGGTATAGAGGCCCAAGGACCGCAGGTCGCGGGCCAGAACCTCCATCGCGGCGACGCCGCCCGCCTCGATGGCTTGCACGAATTCTGCCCGCGTCGCGAAGGGGAAGTCTTCGCCGCCCCAGAGTCCGAGGCGTTGCGCATAGGCGAGGTTGTGCACCGTCGTGGCCCCTGTCGCCGAGACATAGACCACGCGGGCGTTGGGCAGCTTGTGTTGCAGGCGCAGGCCCGCCCTGCCCTGCTGCGAGGCTTCCATATCGCCACGTTCGCCCTTCGATCCGGCGGCATTGGCCATGGCATGGCTTTCGTCAAACAGGATCACCCCGTCGAAGTCGGTACCTAGCCAGTCAACGATTTGGTCGACGCGGGATTTCTTGGCACCGCGCTCTTCAGAGCGCAGCGTGGCATAAGTGGTGAAGAGGATGCCTTCGTTTAGGGGGATGTCGCGGCCTTGGGCGAAGCGCGAGAGCGGCGTGACGAGCAGGCGCTCCTGGCCGAGCGCTGACCAGTCGCGCTGCGCGTCCTCGAGAAGCTTGTCGCTCTTCGATATCCAGAGCGCCTTGCGACGGCCTTGCGCCCAGTTCTCGAGCACAATCCCGGCCGACTGGCGGCCCTTACCCGCACCAGTGCCGTCGCCGAGGAAGAAGCCGCGGCGGAAACGGACGGCATCAGCGGCATCGGCGGGCGCGGCCGAGACCATGTCGCCGGTTTCATCGACGGTCCACGATCCGGCGAGATGCGCGCCATGGGCTTCGCCCGCGTAGATCACTGTCTCGAGCTGAGCGTCGGATAGTAGGCCGTCGCGCAGGACGGCCACGGGGAGTTTCGGGCGGTAGGTCGGTTTCGGAGGCGCGACCGAGGCCATGGCAGCCGACTGCACCAGCTTGGTCGGGTGCGGGGACGCGCCGGGGATGTCGATCGCCTGCAGGCGGAAGGTCTCGTAGATCGCGTCCGACAGACGCGCAGCGCCGAGATCGTCCGCCGTCTCGCGTAGGGTGTAGGCGAGGTCCTCGGGATCGGGCGTGGTGACATGCACATCCATCTTGGCCGACGCCGTTGACCGCGCGGGTCGAGCGGCAGGGCCGGACGAATGGGGAGGAATTCCCCGGAAAGGGGAAGCGGGCTGCGATTGAGCGACGGCGCCCGCATCCATCTCGAGGCGTGGCGGGACCTCGGCGGTGATCCGGGACAGAAGGCTGGCAACATCGGCGGACATGGGCAGGGCCAGATCGGCAGTGATGCCGCCCAACTCGCCGCCCCGGCATTTGTCGAAGACCGAAATCCGCGTCTCGAAGCTGGTGCCGTGCTTGGCGAAAGCAGATCCCGACACAGCAAGTGTGAAGACCAGGTGAGCAGCCTCAGTCAAACGGCTGAAGGTTTCCGCCCAGGCCGGCGCATCCGGCGCGAAACCGGCGCCGGTGATTGCGACCAGACGCCCGCCGGGCGCGAGGCGGGCAAGGGCAGAGCGCAGATGCCGGGCCGTCGCCTCTGTCGTGCGGGTATCGACATGGGCCACCGCCGAGAAGGGCGGGTTCATCAGGATGACGCTCGGGCGTAGCCCCGCGTCGAGATGATCGTCGATCTGGGCGGCGTCAAAGCCTGTGACGGGTCGGCCCGGGAACAGGCGGCGCAGAAGGTCGGCGCGGGTGTCTGCCAACTCGTTCAGCGCGAGGCTGCCGCCGGCGATTTCCGCGAGGATCGCCAGAAGGCCGGTCCCGGCCGAAGGCTCGAGGACGAGGTCACGGGGCGTGATCTGCGCTGCCGCCATTGCAGCCAGTCCCATGGGCAACGGCGTCGAGAATTGCTGGAAGCGCTCCATTTCCTCCGAGCGCCGGGTGTGCGTCGGCAAGAGGCCTGCCACCTTGGTGAGGATGGGCAAGATTGTTGCGGGCGAGCCCGCCCGGGCGAGCAGCGCGCGGCCGA
>JBDHSQ010000170.1:0-5228 GCA_039808285.1 Paracoccaceae bacterium | reverse complement strand
TCCATCGGCGTGCCGGTCGCCGCGCCGACCAGCCGGGCGCCGTCGAAGGCGCCGACGACGAGCGCCTCCGGGCTGTCGCGGTACGTCGCCAGATACCGCCGCTCGTAGTAGAGGTCGCCGTCGTAGAGATAGGGCCAGTCGCGGAACACGGCGATCCTGAGCCGGGCCAGGTCGTCGAGCGCGGCTTCCAGCGCCGCGCCGGTCAGGGGCTGGACCGTGACGCTCACGCCGAGACCTGCCGGATCCAGTCCTGGAGGTTGTAGTAGGTCGTGATCCGCGTGATCCGGCCTCCCTTCAGGGTGAAGAACGCGCCCCCCGGCAGGACGTATTTCTGCCCCCGCGCCTCGGGCAGGCCGCTGTCGGTCCTGAGGTATTCGCCGTTCACCACGAATTCCGCCGCGCCGCGCGTTCCGTCCTCGTTGGCGAAGACGACGATGTCGGTCAGCCGCTCGCGATAGCTGTGCGCCATGTGGGCGCAGAACTCGGCAAAGGCGGTCTTGCCGCGGCGGATGCCGCCCTCGTTCACGTGATGCTCCACATCCGTGTCCAGAAGCGCCAGCATCGCCTCCACGTCGCCCCGGTTGAAGGCACTGTAATAGGCCTCGATCGCGGCTTTCGTCATGTCGTCTCTCCTTCGGCTGCGGGCTCGGATTCGCCGAACCGCTCGATCATCCTGGCGCGGATCTGGTCGCGTGCCTGGCGATAGGCCGCAAGTTTCGCCTCCCGCGTCTCGCCGATGCCGGTCGGGTCCATGATCGGCCAGTATTCGACATCGAGATGGTAGAACCGCGTCAGTTCCAGCGCCTGCCGCTGGCTTGCGGGCGACAGCGCCACGACCAGGTCGAAGCCCGACAGGTCGTCGCCCCACTGCTGCATCTCCTCGAAGCTGCGCGAGCGGTGGCGCGACAGTTCGATCCCCAGTTCCTGGCACACCGCCACCGCGAACCCGTCCACCTCCAGATCGTTCTTGACGCCGGCCGACTGCACATAGCACGCCCTGCCGTAAAGCTGCTTCATCAGCCCCTCGGCCATCGGCGAGCGCACCGAATTGTGGTCGCAGCAGAACAGGATCGAATGCGGCAGCCGGCCGGGCACGGTCATTCCCCGGACTGGAGGACGCAGATGAGCGTGAAGAGCCGCCGCGCCGTGTCGATGTCGAGCGCGGCCTTGCCGTCCAGCCGCTCCTGCACCACCCGCGCGCCTTCGTTGTGGATGCCGCGCCGGGCCATGTCGATCGCCTCGATCTGGCTCGGCGGCAGGCGCTTGACCGCGTCGAAATAGCTCTCGCAGATCTGGAAATAGTCCTTCACGACCTGCCGGAACGGCCCGAGCGACAGGTGGAACTCCGTCACCTTGCCGCCGTCGTCGCGGGCGATGTCGAAGACCAGCCGCCGGTCGCGGATCGACAGCGCCAGCCGGAACGGCCCCTCGGGCCCGGCCACCCCCTCCTTGCCCGGCAGGTCGAAGGAATTGTCCTCCAGCAGGTCGAAGATGGCGACCCGCCGCTCCTGCTCGACCTCCGGCGTGGGGGCGGGCAGGCCGGCGTCGTCGATCTCGATATGGCAGATGCGGCTCATGCGCCCCCCTCGCGGTTCAACCGGTCGAGCCGCGCCCGCACCGAGGCCCCGTGCGCCTCAAGGCTTTCCGACACCGCCAGCCGCTCGGCCGCGGGTCCGATCGCGGCCAGCGCCGCGGGCGTCATCCTCGCAATCGTCGTCCGCTTGAGGAAATCCATCACGCTCAGCCCGCTCGAAAACCGTGCCGAACGCGCCGTTGGCAGCACATGGTTCGGTCCGCCCACATAATCGCCGATCGCCTCCGGCGTCCAGTGACCGAGAAAGACCGCGCCGGCATGGGCGATCTGCGGCAGAAGCGCATCGGGGTCGGCCACGCACAGTTCCAGATGCTCGGGCGCCACCCGGTTGGACAGCGCCGCCGCCTCTGCCAGATCGCGCGTCACGATCACCGCGCCGAAGTCGCGCCAGCTTGCCCCCGCGATCGCACGCCGTTCGATCGTCCGAAGCCGCGCGTCCACCGCCTCCGCCACCTTGCGGGCCATCCCCGCGTCGTCGGTGAGAAGGATCGCCTGCGCGCTTCCGTCATGTTCGGCCTGGCTGAGAAGGTCGAGCGCGACCCAGTCCGGCTCCGCCGTCCGGTCGGCGATGACGAGAATCTCCGAGGGCCCGGCGATCATGTCGATGCCGACACGCCCGAAGACCCGGCGCTTGGCGGCAGCGACATAGGCGTTGCCGGGCCCGGTGATCTTGTCCACCGGCCGAATCGTCGCCGTGCCGTAGGCCATCGCGGCGATCGCCTGCGCGCCGCCGACGCGATAGACGGTGTCCACCCCGGCGAGCCGCGCGGCCATGAGCACCAGCGGATTGACCGCGCCCCCGGGCGTCGGGCAGCAGATCACCAGCCGCCCCACCCCGGCGACCCTGGCCGGGATCGCGTTCATCAGCACCGAGGACGGATAGGAGGCGAGCCCGCCCGGCACATAGAGCCCCGCCGCCGCGACCGGCCCCCAGCGCCAGCCAAGCTCGGCGCCCGCGGCATCGGTCCAGCGCGCGTCGGCGGGCATCTGGCGTTCGTGATAGGCGCGGATGCGGTCGGCCGCCAGTTCCAATGCGGCGCGGTCCTCCGGCGAGACCTTCGCGCATTCCGCGTCGATCTCGGCCCCGGAGAAGGCGAGCGTCCCGGGCGTCAGCTCCAGCCTGTCGAACTTCGCCGTCAGCTCGATCAGCGCCGCGTCGCCGCGGTCGCGCACCTCGGCGATGATCGCCGCCACCGCCGCGTCCACGTCCGGCGCATCCTCGCGCTTCATCGCCAGAAGCGCGGCGAAGGCGGGCTCGAACCCCTTTTCGGCGGTCGACAGCATCAGCGGCATCGGCACATCCTCCGTTTCCGCCTCCCCTTATCCGCCCGGGGCCCGCGCCTCAAGCGGCGCAGGGGTTGCGACGTGCGGAAATGCCGGAGCGCACCCCCTGCGGGTCTCTCGCGAAAACCCCGAGCGTTGAAATCACCGGCATGCCCGGCTATCGTTGCCTGTCGTCCGGGTGTGGCGGCGTGTGCCCTTAAAGCCTCGGCGATGCGGCGGCCCGAGCACCCGGGCCGCCAACCACGCCCGTGCCTCAGCCGGGATGGTCCGGCGCCCTGTGCGAGGGGGCGAGGTAGGGCCGCGTCACATCCGAGAGCGTGAGGTCGAGGCATTCCACCTCGGCCCGGACCGCGCCATCGCCGGCCAGCGTCACCTCCACCGCGCCGGCCGCGTCCTCGCCCGGGATCCAGGCGAGATCGAGGATCGACAGCACCTCGTCGCGGTCATGCCGGTCGATCCCCTGCGAGGCGACATGGGTCACGCCGCCGATGATCAGGACCGCGCGCACCCGCTCGTAGGGCCGGCCGCGCGCCTCGGCGGCCTCGCGGTCCTCCCAGCGGAAGCGGTTGACGAGGAAGGCGAGCCGGCGGAGCTTCGGCTGCCAGCTCATGTCGCCCGCCGTCAGCACCGCGTCCTGCACCAGCGCGGCCAGCACCGGCACGTCCTGCGCCGCCTCGGCCCGGAGCCTGAGCGGCCGTTCGGCCGCATCCTCGAACCGGGCGTCGCCCGAGGGATTGTCCGCGGTCATTCGCCCCTCACCCGCTCGACCCTGGCGCCGCAGGCCGACAGTTTTTCCTCCACCCGCTCGTAGCCGCGGTCGAGGTGGTAGACCCGGCTGACCTGGGTCTCGCCCTCGGCGCCGAGCCCGGCGAGGATCAGCGACACGCTGGCGCGCAGGTCGGTCGCCATCACCGGCGCGCCTTTCAGCCGGTCCACCCCCGTGACTGTCGCATGGCCGCCGTGGACGTCGATCCGGGCGCCCATCCGCACCAGTTCCGGCGCGTGCATGAAACGGTTCTCGAAGATCGTCTCCTCCAGCACCGAAACGCCCTCGGCGGTGCACATCAGCGCCATCATCTGCGCCTGAAGATCGGTCGGGAAGCCCGGGTAGACCTCGGTCCTGACATCGACCGCCCGCACGCGGCCGTTCGCGCGCGCGACCCGCAGCCCGTCGTTGGTCTGGGTGATCGTCACGCCTGCGTCCTCGAGCTTCTCGCAGAAGGCGGGCAGAAGCTCCCGCCGCCCGCCGGTCAGTTCCACCTCGCCCCCGGCGATCGCCGGCGCGATCATGTAGGTGCCAAGCTCGATCCGGTCGACGACGACCCTGTGGGTGGCCCCGCCCAGACGCTCCACCCCCTCGATCTCGATCGTGTCCGTCCCCTCGCCGGCGATCCGCGCGCCCATCTGGCGCAGGCACTGGACGAGATCGACGATCTCCGGCTCGCGTGCGGCGTTCCTCAGCACCGTGGTGCCCTTGGCGAGCGTTGCCGCCATCACCACGTTCTCGGTCGCGCCGACGCTGGCAAAGCGCTGCTCGATCACCGCGCCCCTCAGGCCGCCCCGCGCCGCGGCATGCAGGTAGCCGTCCCTCAGCTCGATCTCGGCGCCCAGCGCCTCGAGGCCCGAGATGTGGATGTCCATCGGCCGCGCGCCGATGGCGCAGCCCCCCGGCAGCGAGACGACCGCATGGCCTGTCCGCGCCAGCAAGGGCCCGAGCACGAGGTTCGAGGCCCGCATCTTGCGCACGATGTCGTAGTCGGCCCGATGGCTGGTCAGGCCGTGGCTCGACAGCGTCAGCACCCGCCCCTCCTGCATCGCCGTGACCTCGACGCCGAGCGACTGCAGCAGAAGCGTCATCGTCTTGATGTCCGAAAGCCGCGGCGCGTTCATCAGCGTCAGGGGTTCGTCGGACAGAAGCGTCGCCGGCATCAGCGCGAGACAGGCGTTCTTCGCCCCGGCGATCGGGATCCGCCCCGAAAGCTCCGCGCCGCCCCTGACGATGATCGAATCCATGCCTGCCTCAGCCTTTCCTGCCCTGCCCTGCCGCCTCGTCTTCCGCACGATGCGCGCCGGTCTCGCCCCTGGCCCTCGCCTGTGCCTTGCGCCGCGCGATATTCGCCTTCAGCGCCGCCTTCAGCCGATCGGCACGGTCGTCGCCTGCCTTCCCGGCAGCGCTCCTCGGGGGCTTTGTCTCCATGCCGCCTTCTCTACATGGCTTGGCCCGGACCGTCCAGATCGCGCGCCCGCCAGCCGCCAGATAGCGCTTGCGCGGAAAATCATTTGCGTCTAACACCCGCCCGACCGAAACGGGCTGCGGTAGCTCAGTGGTAGAGCACTCCCTTGGTAAGGG
>JBDHSQ010000169.1:0-5608 GCA_039808285.1 Paracoccaceae bacterium | reverse complement strand
CGCGGGTGGCGGGGCATCTGGCCGCGGCCTTCCCGGCGGGGCAGGACGACCCGGCCGCCTGGCTTGCCGCCCGCTGCCGCATCCTCGGCCCGGAGCGCCGGCTTGCACCGGCGGGGCGGGCATGACCATGCGCGAACGGGCCGCCGCGCTCGTGGTCCGGGGGGTCCTCGGCCGGAGGGCCGCGCCCTGGCTCACCCCGGTGATGGCGCAGGCGCTGCCCGGCATCGGTCTCCTGCTCGTGACCTCGCTCGCCGCGGCGCTCCTCGGCCTCGTGCCGCCCTGGCTGACCAAGCTCCTGATCGACCGCGGGCTTCTGGCGCAGGACTGGGGGGCGGTGCGGCACTATGTGGCGCTGGCCTTCCTCGCCGGGCTGGTGATCCTCCTGGCCTCGGTCGGCAACAACCTGCTGCACCTGCATTTCTCGGCGCGGATGCTGACCGGCCTGCGTGCCCGCCTGCTGGATGCCGCGCTCCATCGCCGCGCCGACCGGCCGCCGCTGACGGTGGGCGAGGCGCTGTCGCGGATCGACGGCGACGCGGCGGAAATCCAGCGCTTCGCCTTCGACACCTCGCTGGCGGCGGCCGCCTCGGTGTTCCGCCTGATCGGCGGCACGGCGATGCTCTTCGTCCTCGACTGGCGGCTGGCGCTGATCCCGCTTGTCGCGGCGCCGGTGAACCTCGGCTTCCTCGCCTGGGCGCGACCGCGGAGCCGGGCGCGGGCCGACGAGTTGCGCGCCGCGCGGGGCGAGATCGCCACCCATCTGGCCGAGGGCTTCGCCGGGCTGCCGACGCTGAGGGCGCTGGCCGCGCAAGGCCGGCGGGCGGAGGGGTTCGCGCCGCTCCAGTCCCGCCAGGTCGGCCTGCTGATGCGGCAGCGGCGCTGGGCGGAACTGGTGGGTTTCGTGCCGCAGGTCAGCGGCGCGCTGGTGCGGTCGGCGATCCTTCTGGGCGGCGGCTGGCTGATCCTGCGGGGCGACTGGCAGATCGGCTCGCTGATCGCCTTCCTCGGCTATGTCGGCATGATGACGGGGCCGATGCAGAACCTGCTCGGCCTTTACCATGCGCAGGCGGTGGCGCAGGTGGCGCTGGCGCGGCTGAACGACCTGGCCGAGCCGGACGCAGACGAGCGCGGCGGCCGCGCGCCGGGGCCGGGGCCCGGAGCGGTGCGGCTGGTGAACGCGCGCGGACTTGCGGCAAGCCACCCGCCCGTCGATCTGGCCATCGCGCCGGGCAGCCTCGTGCTCCTCGACGGGCCGTCCGGCGCCGGCAAGTCCACGCTGGCCGCGCTCCTCGCCCGGATGGCGCCGCCGGCACCGGGGACCCAGGTCTTTCTCGACGGCGAGAACGTCGCCGGGCTCGATCCGGCCGCGCTCCGCCGCGCGGTGGCGATCGTGCCGCAGGCCGTCGCGCTCTTCCGCGGCACGGTGGCGGAGAACCTGCGGCTTGCCGACCCCGAGACGACCGACGAGCGCATTCGCGAGATGCTCGCGCTCGTCGCGGCCCCGGTCAGTCCCGACACGATGATCGAGGAAGCGGGGCGCAACCTGTCGGGCGGCGAGCGCCAGCGCATCGCGCTCGCCCGCGCGCTTCTCGTACCGTTCCGGGTGCTGGTGCTGGACGAATGCCTGTCGGAGGTGGACGGGCCCACCGCCCGCGCCATCCTGGCATCGCTGCGCCGCCGCTTTGCCGACCGGACGATCATCGTGATCGCCCATGCGGGCCCCGCACGCGACCTGCCGTTCGATCAGATCCTGTCGCTGTCGCCCCAGAGCCCCTTGCGCAACACGCGCGGCGGCACGCCGCACCAGCGCGAGAAGGCACGGGAAAACGCCGTATGATCCGAATAGCCGAGCCGTATCGCGATCTCGACAATGGGCAGGTCGGTGCGAGTGAGCAGCGCCTGCCCGATGCTGCACCGGCAGGCCTCGCCCAGTTCGTGAAACGAGGTGCCCTCGGCCTCGAGCTTGCGGCGCAGGGTCCGGCGCGACATCGCGAGCGCGCGGGCGACCGAATCCTGGTCTGTCGGGCCTTTTCCGGTCTGGTCGAGCAGGAGGTCGCGGACGCGATCGGAAACCGGCTGGAGCGCCCGCATGGCGCTGAGGTTGCGGCTGAGCTGTTGCAGGCAGTCGCGGAAATCCACGGCCGCCTGCGGGGCGGCGGGATCGGGAAGGGGGGCGTCCATCAGCCTCGCGGGGATCGTCAGGCAATTGTCGTCCCCGCGCCTGACGGGCCGCTGAAGGCGCATCTCGATGCCCCGGTTCGAGCCCCTTTCCGGGCCTTCGAACTGCACGGTGATGGCCCGCGGAGCATCGGGTGCGTAGCGCCGGACGGTGCTCGCGACGATCCCGAGCGTCAGTTCGGCATCCGCGCGCCGCGGCCAGATGGTTTCGTCGAGGATGCGGTAGTGCAGGTGGACGAGATCGCCCTCCTGCTCCAGGCCGATCGCGGTGGAGGATTGCACGGTCCCGAAATAGGTGACGAAGCAGCGCAGCGCCGCCCCCAGCGTCGGCGCCGCGGCCATCGCTGCGCCGATCGCGCCGAGATGCACGAGGCTCAGCGTCTCGCCCGCGCGCCAGACCGCCGCCCCGTCACCTGCCGCGAAGGCCGCGAGCCGCTCGAGGCTGGCGACGAACGAACGCAGCGGCAATGTCCCGTAGTCTTTGCTTTCCCCGCTCGGAGCCCCAAGGACCGCCAGTTCGACGGCGGCCAGTGGTCCCGAAATGATCCAAGGACCGTGCATGTCAGAACTCCCCCCGGGGAAGGCTACGTCCGTGCTTGTCCAGATGTCAACTTGCCGCAACGGTCAGGGCCGGCCGCAGCCGGGGGCGGGCGGTGACCGGGGCGGGCGGACTGTCGCGGCCCGCGGACGGGGCGCGGGGCGAGCGGAGGTCGCGGAAACTGCCGTCGATCGGGGGCGGCATGTCGCGCGACCGCTACATCCTCATCGCCCGCATCCTGCACTGGGTTCTCTCGATCGGCATGATCGCCGAGATCCTCCTGGGGCTTTACAGCGACGGGCTGCCCTATGGCGCGGGGCAGGCGGCGGCGCGCGTCACCGTCCTCTATTCGATCCACAAGACGGCGGGGGTGGCGCTTCTGGCGATCGCGATCGTCTTCGCCCTGTGGCTGCAACTGGGGCCCCGGCGGCCGGGGCCGGAGGGTCGGATCGGCTGGGATCACGCGCTGGGCAGGCTGGTCTACTGGGGCCTTTTCGTCGGGATGCTGGCGATTCCCCTCACCGGCCCGATCCTGCACGGCAACGGCCCGAGCTGGGGCTACGCGCCGATCCTCTGGCCGTGGAATGACCGCGTTCCGGGCGTCCCGGATGCCTTTGCCGCCAACAGGTCCGTCAGCGCCTTCCATGTCCAGTCATGGTGGCTTTTCGCGGGGCTCAGCATCGTCCACGTCCTGCTCTGGTTCCGCCGCCGCCACCTTCGCCGCAGGTTCGGCACGGCACCCCGGATCGCGCGGCTCACGGTCAGCGCGAGGCTCTCGCGGCTTGCGCCTTTCGCCGGCGTGATGATGTGGATTGTGGTGGCGGCGCTGGCCGCGTGACGGGCAGACCGCGCGCGCCACGCGCGACGGCGGGCGAAGGGTGCCGTCTCAGACGGCCTGTCCCGCCGCCCAGCCCGAGGACCAGGCCCACTGGAAGTTGTAGCCGCCGAGCCAGCCGGTCACGTCCACCGCCTCGCCAATGACGTAGAGCCCCCGCATCGCCTTCGCCTCCATCGTCCGGGCGTCGAGCGCGGCGGTGTCGATGCCGCCGACCGTCACTTCCGCCGTCCGGTAGCCCTCCGACCCCACCGGAGCGACCTGCCAGCGGTGGACCGCCGCGTCGATCCGGTCGAGCGCCGCGTTCGGCTGGTCGGCGAGCCGGCCCGAAAGCCCCGACCGGCCAAGCACCATCCGCGCCACCTTTTCCGGCAGGTGCCGCGAAAGCGCGGCCAGAAGCTCCCCCCTGCCGCCCGCGCCCCGCGCCTCCCTCAGGGCCCGGCCCGCGGTGCCGCCCCGCGCGAGGTCGATCGTCAGGCTGTCGCCCTCGCGCCAGTATGAGCTGATCTGAAGGATCGAGGGGCCCGAGAGGCCGCGGTGGGTGAACAGAAGCCCCTCCTCGAAGCTGGTGCGGCCGAGACTGACCCGCGCCGCCACCGAGACGCCCGCGAGCGGCCGCAGATCGGCCAGTTCCTGCTCGGCGAAGGTCAGGGGCACGAGGCCCGGCCGCGTCTCGGTCACCGCAAGCCCGAAGCCGGCCGCGATCCGGAAGGCAAGCCCCGTCGCCCCCATCTTCGGGATCGACTTGCCTCCCGTCGCCAGAACGAGGCTTTCCGCCGCGATGGCGCCGGCGTCGGTTTCCACGACGAACCGGCCGGCGCGGGACACCGCGCCGATCTTCCGGCCAAGCCGCAGGTCGACGCCCGCTTCCGCCATCGCCCCGGTCAGCATCGCGACGATCTGGGTGGCGCTGCCGTCGCAGAAGAGCTGGCCGAGCGTCTTTTCGTGCCACGCGATGCCCGCACGGTCGACGCGGGCGATGAAATCGGCCGGCGTGAAGCGGCTCAGCGCCGAGATCGCGAAGCGCGGGTTTCGCGAGAGGAACCGTTGGGGCGGGGCCTCGCGGTTGGTGAAGTTGCACCGCCCGCCGCCCGAGATGCGGATCTTCTCGCCCGGCCGCGCGGCATGGTCGAGCACGACGACGCGCCGCCCGCGCCGGCCGGCCTCGAGCGCGCACATCATGCCGGCAGCGCCGGCGCCGAGGATCACGACATCGGTGGTTTCCATGCCCTCTCCTAGGCCGGCCGAAGCGCGGAAACAACGGCGTGAGCCCGGTGATTTGATCTTGCGGCCCGCCCCTGCCTTCGTTATGAACCCCGCCAGTTGGGGCGTCGCCAAGTGGTAAGGCAGCGGTTTTTGGTACCGCCATACCTAGGTTCGAATCCTAGCGCCCCAGCCAGCCTTCCCCCGATCGGAGACACCTGCCCCTTCCGGACGAGTGCCGCGCATCTGCGCGGGCTTGCGAGGATTTTCACCGAGCCGAAGACGCGCGCTGATCGTCCCAGCGGGCCGGCAGGCCGGCGCTGATCAGCGCTTCGGCGGTCAGCCCCGGCGGTTGCCGGCCTTCGGCGACCTTGCTCTACCCGCAGCCGGGCATCCGCATCATCCGGACCAAGAGCGGCGGCACGGTGACGATCAAGGTCTTCGCGCTGCGCGCCGACGGGGCCGGCTCGGTCCGTGCGGTGACGGACCAGACCGGCGCCGTCGTCGAGCGCACCGCCCGCCGCCCCTATGGCGAGGAGGTGGCGCTCGCCCGGCCGTCGACATTGCCCGGGACCAGGGGCGTTCACCCGCGCGACCTGCCCGACCCGGAGCAGCTTGCGGGGCCGGCTGCGACAGGAAGGCGGCGCGAGGCGGCTGCGGCTGGACAATGAGGGCCTTCCTCGAGACGAGATCGCGGCCTATTTCTCCTGCCGCTGGTCCCGGGTGCGACGGACGGGCGGGATGCAGAGCGGATCGGGGGAGGAGAAGGTGCGATCATGGACCTGAAATGGCTTGAGGACTTCCTGAGCCTTGCGGAGACGAAGAGTTTCTCGGCCTCGGCGCGGGACCGGAAC
>JBDHSQ010000168.1:0-5657 GCA_039808285.1 Paracoccaceae bacterium | reverse complement strand
GGGGCTGAGGCAGGGGCTGAGGCAGGGGCCGACCTTTCAGACGAACTGTTCGTGCGCCAGCCGTTCCTCGAGCCCGTGGCCCGGATCGAAGAGGATGCGGTGCCGGATCGAGGCCTCGGAATGGATTTCGACCGACAGGACGTTGCGCACCGACCGGCCGTCGGCGTCGGCCATCACCGGACGCTTGTCGGCCTCCAGCACGTCGAAGCGGACATGCGCCGTCTTGGGCAGGATCGCACCCCGCCAGCGCCGCGGCCGGAACGCCGCCATCGGCGTCAGCGCCAGCGCCTCGGCACCGATGGGCAGGATGGGTCCGTGCGCCGAATAGTTGTAGGCGGTCGAGCCTGCGGGGGTGGAAACGAGCGCGCCGTCGCAGATCAGTTCCTCCATCCGCACCTTGCCGTCGATCGTCACCTTCAGCTTCGCCGCCTGCGGCCCCGCCCGCAAGAGCGACACCTCGTTGATGGCGAGCGCCCGGTGCAGCGTTCCGTCCGCCGTCACCGCCCGCATCACAAGGGGGTTGATGACCTCCTCCTCGGCGGCGGCGAGCCGTTCGGCCAGCCCCTCCTCGCCGTATTCGTTCATCAGGAAGCCGATCGTGCCGCAGTTCATGCCGTAGACCGGCAGGCCGAGCGCCTGCGTGCCGTGCAGCGTGTGCAGCATGAAGCCGTCGCCGCCGAGCGCGACGATCACCTCGGCGCGGTCGAGCGGCACCGACCCGTAGGCCGCGGCGAGCGTGGCGAGCGCCGCCTGCGCCACCTCGGTCTCGCTGGCAAGAAACGCGATCCTCTTCGACGCCTGCACCTCATGACCTCCCCGACATGTCCGGCCTTTGTCCCTCGCCCGGCAGTCAATGACAAGCCTGTCACCATCAGGCGCGAGGCCTCACCTGCACCGCCAAAAAGTTTCCTATAGTGGAATTCGTTTCGCCCCAGCACGGAAACAGGTCGGTTTCTTTCTTTCCGCACCCCGTCCGCTCGGCTAAAGAGCCTTTCGACCGCAGGCCCCAGGAGATGCACATGACCAGCCAGACCCGCGACGCCGGATTCTTCACCGAAAGCCTTTCCACGCGCGACCCCGAGGTCTTCAGGTCGATCCGCGACGAACTGGGCCGCCAGCGCGACGAGATCGAGCTGATCGCCTCGGAGAACATCGTCTCGAAGGCGGTGCTCGAGGCGCAGGGCTCGGTCATGACCAACAAATACGCCGAGGGCTATCCGGGCAAGCGCTATTACGGCGGCTGCCAGTATGTCGACGTCGCCGAGACGCTGGCGATCGAGCGGGCGAAGAAGCTCTTCGACTGCAGGTTCGCCAACGTCCAGCCGAACTCGGGCAGCCAGATGAACCAGGCGGTGTTCCTGGCGCTCCTGAAGCCCGGCGAGACCTTCATGGGGCTCGACCTCAACTCCGGCGGGCACCTCACCCACGGCTCGCCCGTCAACATGTCGGGCAAGTGGTTCAACGTCGTCTCCTACGGCGTGCGCAAGCAGGACGAACGGCTCGACCTGGAGGCGGTGCGCGAAACCGCGCTGGCCCACAAGCCGAAGCTGATCATCGCCGGCGGCACCGCCTATTCCCGCACCTGGGACTGGGCCGCGTTCCGCAAGATCGCCGACGAGGTGGGCGCCTATCTCATGGTCGACATGGCCCATATCGCCGGCCTCGTCGCCGGCGGCCAGCATCCCTCGCCGCTGCCGCATGCCCATGTCGTCACCACCACCACCCACAAGAGCCTGCGCGGGCCCCGCGGCGGCATGGTGCTGACCAACGACGAGGAGATCGCCAAGAAGATCAACGCCGCGGTCTTCCCCGGCCTCCAGGGCGGGCCGCTGATGCATGTCATCGCCGCCAAGGCGGTCGCCTTCGGCGAGGCGCTCGACCCCTCGTTCCGGGATTATGCCGCGCAGATCGTCAAGAACGCCCGCGCGATGGCCGACCAGTTGATGAAGGGCGGCATCGACATCGTCTCGGGCGGGACCGACAACCACCTGATGCTGGCCGACCTTCGGCCGAAGAAGGTCACCGGCAAGGCGACCGAGGCCGCGCTCGGCCGCGCCCACATCACCTGCAACAAGAACGGCGTGCCCTTCGACCCGGAAAAGCCCTTCGTGACCTCGGGCATCCGCCTCGGCACCCCCGCCGGCACCACCCGCGGCTTCAAGGAGGCCGAGTTCCGCCAGATCGCCGACTGGATCGTCGAGGTGGTGGACGGGCTCGCCGCCAACGGCGACGAGGGCAATGCCGAGGTGGAGGCGCAGGTCCGCGCCAAGGTCAAGGCGCTCTGCGACCGCTTCCCGCTCTATCCGGGCATGTGACCGGGCGGGCCGCGGCCCGCCCCCCGGGGTCGGCGCAGCCCGCGCCTGCGGTCAGAGAAACCCGCGCCAGAGAAGAAGTGCCACGACCAGAACGGCCGTGACGAGGATGCCGGTGGCAAAGCCTGTGACCATCTCGAGCAGGATCGCCCGGCGCCGGGCCGAGGCGCCGAGCGGCTTGAGGTAGCGCACACAGGCATCGTAAGCCTCGGCGATGCGTTCGTGGTCAAGCTGCACCAGAAGCCGCGGCACCGCCGCTGCCTCTGCCGACCTGGCCAGGAATTCGGCGCTCCTGCGCACCTTGCGGGGCAGAAGCCGCCCGCCCCGCCGAAGCTTTTCGGAAAGCCCCCGGCCGCGGACGCGCAGCCGCGCCTCCATAAGTTCGGCCACCCGGCCGGCCATCTGCTGAACACTGACGCCGCTCATACCACCCCTCGCGGGGCAAGATTACTGCGGCAGGCGCCATGCCGCAACGTCACTGGAAGGCCGCGCACCGCCGCGCTAAGAAGGTTCCATGCTTGCCTTCACCGACATCGGCGCCGCCGCTCGCCTGCCCACGCTCCTGATCGTGCACGGGCTCTTCGGCTCGGCCCGCAACTGGGGGGCGATCGCCCGGCGCCTGTCCGAAGACCGGCGCGTCATCGCCGTCGACATGCGCAACCACGGCCAGAGCTTCCGCGCCGACAGCCAGTCCTACGCCGACATGGCGGGCGACCTGGCCGAAGTGATCGACATCGTCGGCGCCCCCGTCGACATGCTGGGCCATTCGATGGGGGGCAAGGCGGCGATGGAACTTGCCCTGACACGGGGCGAGCTCATCGACCGGCTCATCGTCGCCGACATCGCGCCGGTGACCTACGGGCACAGCCAGACGCATCTCATCCGGGCGATGCGGGGGCTGGAGCTGAACGGCCTCTCCGCGCGGTCCGACGCCGACCGGAGGCTTGCCGGGGCGGTGCCGGATGACGGTGTGCGCGCCTTCCTGCTCCAGTCGCTCGACCTCAAGGCCGACCCGCCCGAATGGCGGCTGAACCTCGACGTGCTGGAACGCGAGATGGACGGGATCACCGGTTGGCCGGGCACGGCGGGGCGGTTCGAGGGGCCGTCGCTGTTTCTCACCGGGGCGCTGTCGGACTATGTCCGGGCGGAGCATCGGGAAACGATCAGGCGCCTGTTTCCAAACGTGAAATTCGCCAGGATTCCCGGCGCGGGCCACTGGCTTCACGCCGAGCGGCCGAGGGAGTTCGAGGCGGCGGTGCGGGCGTTCCTCGGCCGTCCCTCAGGCGGTTGAAAGCTTCTTCGCAATCGTCCACGCGACCGGCACGGCCACCACGACACCGGCCAGGGCGGCGACGATTATGCTTCTGACATCAAAGTGATTCATCGTCAGCGCAGCGATGATCGCAGAGCCCGCGAGAACGGTCGCGGCAAGCGTGTAAAGAATGAGGAAGAGGCGGAACATCGGCGGCGTCCTTCGCTAAGGTAGCGCGTTTTCGCCTTTTTCCATAGGGGCTTAGATGCCTTTCCGCCTTGATCTGGATCAGGCCCGGCAGTCCAGTGCGAACCTTGCGACGCCGGTATCGCCGGGGATTTTCGTAGCCATCGAATTGGCGATGACGCGGCAGCCCGTCGCGGTCTGCGCCGCCGCGGCCATGAGCGACGGAACCCGGGCGCGGTCGGGGCGGGAAAGATAGCCCATGCGCACCACCTCCACCTCGCTTCCCTTCTGGAAGACAACAAAGTCCATGCCCCCGCGCGTCACCTCCGACCGTTCCGACCCGAACATGTCGGGGGCGGGCGAGGCGCCACAGGCGGCAAGGAGCAGAAGGGCGAGGACCAGGCGCATGACGCGATTGTGGCCGGACCGGGTTAACAGGGCGTTAACACCGCTGCGCCTTCGGTTTCGCGCCGGTTTTCCGTCCCGACAGCGCCACCCCGCCACCACAGCCGGCCCGGCGGAACCCCGGGCTTGAAAGCGGCGTTGGGCAGGGACACTATCGGACCGACGCGTCACCCGGAGGTGCCCCATGATCCGCCTGATCCTGCCCTTTCTCGCGCTGCTCGCGCTCACGGCCTGCGAAACCGTGAAGGGCGCCGGCCGCGACCTTCAGTCGGCCGGCGCCGCGATCAGTTCCGAGGCGTCAGAGTCGCAGTCGTCGATGTGATCAGCCGCCCGTCCGCCGCGCCGCCGCGACGGCCGAGGCGCCGATCGTGGCGCCCGGCGTGCCCGCGGGCGCGAAGAGCGCGTCCGGAACCGAGAGCCGGAATGCCCTTTTCGGGTTCTCGGCCGCCCAGAGCGCATAGGCGCCGACCAGAACCGCGGCTATGCCGAGCCATCGCCCCATCCGAAACCTCCCCTTCGAAAGGACCGCATCGCGCGAGTGTGGCAGCGGATTGGGGCGATTCTTGGATGGGGCGCCGCAGCGGGCGGCCGGCGTCCGGAGGCGCCGGCCCGGCGGATGTCAGTTCGGCGGCGTGTATTTGAGGGAGATCGCGCCCGCCGCCTTCTGCGCCTCGAGAAACTCGGCGGAGGTGAAGCATTGCACGGTCTTGAGCCCGGTGACCGCGCCCGAAGCCCCGGCGACCATCAGCGCCGCCAGCATCTTGACGATGTCGTCCGAGGTGACGCGCATGATGAAATCGGTCTCGCCGGTGGTCAGGAAGTAGCTTTCAAGCTTGCCCCCCGCCGCGGCGATCAGCGCGCCGGTGGCCTTTTCCCGGTCGCTCGGATGGGCGATCATGCCTTTCATGGCGGCGGGCGTGTAGCTGCCGGTAACGATGTATTGCGCCATTCTCAGGTTCCTCCCGGGCGGGCACTCGCACTCCCGGCCAGCGCAAATGCAGGCCGATCCCCGGAGACCCACCCGAACGACGAGTGTAGCACGGAAGCGGGCGCGGAGGGAGGCCGCCGGGCTGGCCGCGCGCTCAGCCGGTGACGGGGTCGGCGGCGAGGCCCGCGGCGATGCCGTCGAGCACGGCTGCGGCCTCGGCGGGATCGAAATCGGTGCCGTAGCGCTTGCGCACGCCCAGGTCGGACAGGAGATGATAGCGCGCCGCCGTCACCCCGTGGCGCGCGAGGCAGTTCTTCACGCAGGCGAGCGCGCAGCCGTCGAGCGCGACGATCGGCCGGCCGGACTTGGCGATGCGCACGAGCTTCGGCACGTCGCCGCCCACCCCGGCGATGCAGGACATCTCCGCCAGCCCCCGGCGGTCGAGCTGGATGGCGACATGGTTGGCCATCTGCGCCGCGCTGGAGCAGCCCGAGCAGGAATAGACCAGCGGCAGGTCGTCACGCGGTGCCATCGGCGGCTCCTCGGCGGTTGGCCACGGGACCATGCGGCGATC
>JBDHSQ010000167.1:0-5719 GCA_039808285.1 Paracoccaceae bacterium | reverse complement strand
CGGATCTGCGCGTCGCGATGGGCCGGGCTCGAATAGAACCAGTCATGGCCCTCCCCGCCGGCGACATTGGCCTTCAGGTAGTCGAGGTTGTAGATCGAGCCCCAGTGCGCATCGGCATGGTCCTGCCCGTCGCGCCAGTCGCTGAGCGGCATGTAGTTGTCGATGCCGACGAAGTCGATCGCCCCGTCCGCCCAGAGCGGGTCGAGGTGATAGCGCAGGTCGCCCTCGGGCGTCTGGTAGCCGAAGTATTCCGACCAGTCGGCGGCATAGCCGATCTTCGTGCCCGGCCCGAGGATCGCGCGCACCTCCGCCGCCAGCGCGCGTAGCGCCGCCACCGCCGGAAAGCTGTCCCCCGCCCCGCGGACCTGCGTCAGCCCGCGCATCTCGGAGCCGATGCAGAACGCATCCACCCCGCCCGCGGCGACGCAGAGATGTGCGTAGTGCAGGATGAACCGGCGGTAGGACCATTCCGCCGGCCCGGCATAGGTGACCGCCCCGCCGCTCGCGGTGAAATCCCCGGGCGCAGCGGTGCCGAAGAAGGCCGCCACCTCCGCTTCCGCCGCCGCCGTCCGGTCCGGCGTTCCCGCCCGCCCCGCGGCCACCGAACAGGTGATCCGCCCCCGCCACGGCAGCACCGGCTGGTCGCCGGCCCCGCTCCAGGGGTCGGGCAGCCCGTTCCCCGCCATCTGCTCCATCAGGATGAACGGATAGAAGACGACCTGCTTGCCCTCGGCCCTCAGGGCCGCGATCGCTTCCACCACCGCTCCGTCCGCCGGCGTGCCGCCATAGACCGGCCGGCCGGCATCGCGGATCACCTCCTCGGCCGCGGCGCGCGCGATCCCGCCCGCCCGCCAGGGCATCCCGACGCCATCGGTCGCCTTGTCCTCGACCTTCGGCTTCACCCGGCACGTGCCGCAGCGCAGATCATCCCCGAACCAGGACACGACCAGCGAGACAGAACCACAGCCCGGCAGTTCCTCGCCCAGCGCCTCCAGCGAGACGGCGAAGTCGGTCTTGCCGGCGGGGGAGTGGATGTTGGCCGAGACGTTCTCGCCCGGCGCCCGCGCGTAATGCACCGGCGTCGTCGCCAGCGTGTATTCCCCCGTTCCGGGGATCATCGCCACACCGCCGATGCCGCGCACCAGGTCGGTCACCCGGTCGATCCCCGGCCCCTGCGCCGGGCGCAGCACCTCGAAGGAAAACTGCGGCACCCGGTTGCCGAACTGCCCGAGCGGCAGGTCTTCGAAGACCACATAGGCGATGCCCCGATAGGCGGGCACCTGCCCGGTTCCCTCGATCGCCTCCATCTTCGGGTCGGGAAGCTGATCGTCCGAACCCCGGTAGACACGCATCGTCACGTCGTCGCGGGCGATTTCCACGCCGTCGGCCCAGATGCGCCCGACGCGCGTGATCTCGCCCTCGCAGAGCGCGACGGCGAGGCTCACCGAATAGGAATACTCGGTGACCTTCGGCGTCGAAGGCGCCCCCTTGCCGCCGCCGCCCGAGGTCGTCGCCGTCTCGAGGAAGCGCGACGCCCAGATCACCTGGCCCGACACGCGCATCCGCCCCCAGACCTGGGCAACGGGCGCCCCCTCCGAGGCACCGGTCAGGCGGAACCGGTCGATCCGCCCCGTCTCCACCGGCTGCGAGCCGTGGCCCATCAGCCGCTGGTCGATGACCCGGCCGAGCGTCGCACCCACCGCGCGCCCGATCACCGCCCCGGAGAGGCCGAGAACCGAGCCGCCGAATCCCGCGCCGATCGAGGCGCCCGCGGCTGAAAGCAGAATGGTGGCCATGCCGACCCTCCTTCAGGGAAATTCGAAACGCGCCACGACGCGGCGCGCCCAGGGGGCGGAAAACGCGCTTTCCACCACGCAATGCCCCGAATAGGCATGGATGAAGGTCGGGCTCCCGCCCCGCGCGGCAGCAATCCCCAGGTGCTTGGCAACCGCGCCCGCCCGCATCCGGAACAGGATCACGTCGCCCGGCCGCGCCACGCACCGCGGCTCGCACTCGACCAGATGCCGCCGCGCCGCCCGCCACAGGCGCTCATCCCCCTCGGGCTCCGACCAGTCGCGCGTATAGGCCGGCACGGCCTCTGGCTCGGCTCCGTAAAGCTCGCGCCAGACGCCGCGCAGGAGGCCAAGGCAGTCCGTCCCCGCGCCCCTGGCCGAAGCCTGGTGGCAGTAGGGCGTCCCGATCCACCCCCGCGCGATCTCAACGGCGCGGTCAGCCCTCGTGCTCATCCCCGCCGGCTCCCGCCGTCGTTGACCGCCGCGCTGACCGGATAGGACATCAGCCAGTCCTCGCCCGGAATGTCCGGAAAGCCCCGGAAATTGTCGTAGTTGGCGAACTTCAGCCGGCAGGTGTCGGGCCGCCGGTCGCACCCCGCTTCGATCCGCACAAGGTCACCCGGCACCGGCGCCACCCCCAGCGCCTGCCACAGCTCCACCTCGCGCACCTCGCCCGCCCTCAGCCGGTCGTTCTTGACCGCGCCGACCAGCCCCGCCGCCGGCCCGGTCAGCACTTCGAACCGGCCCTTCTCGAACCAGCGGTCGTCGTAGCCGGTGAGCCCTCCGAAGCGGAACACCCGCGCACCCTCGACCGCCTCCACCGCCCGCTCCTCGGCATAGCCGGGCCGGGTCAGGTCGAACCGGCACCGCCCGTCCCCCAGCACCGCCGAGCAGCGGGCGTGATAGATCAGCCCCTGCGGCTGGTTCAGCCCCTCGGCCAGGCCCCGCAGCTCGGCATTGAAGCCCCCGCCCCGGCGCACGACCTCGCCCATCGTGCCGCGGAACTGCAACGCGCGCACCGCGACATCGGCCCAGTTGACCAGCCAGCCCCTGACCTCCGCGCCGTCATAGCGCCCGGCCAGTATGTCCTCCTCGGTGATCGCCTCAGACGTCAACGCCCCGAAGGCCTCGGTATTGTCGACCGCAAGCCCGGTCGACTGCTGGATCGCCTTCGCCGTCAACCCCGACCCGGCCCGGAAGGTGATCCCCTCGAACCCCAGGTCGCGGTCGTGGTCGGTGAAGCCCAGCACCGCGCCGTCCTTCCGCGCCACCGCGAAGCAGCGCGCCAGCGTCGTCACGCCGCCGGCCAGATGGTCCTTCAGCGCCTGCGGATAGCCCGTCACAGCCGCACCTCCACCACCGGCACCTGCGGCACGTCTCCCGCCTGGAACGAGGCGACCGAGACCTGGATGCGGTCGGTGTCGAACCGCACCGGCACGTCGAACTCGAACCCCGCGGTGACCCGCTCGCCCACCGCCGGCGGGCTGGCGAAGGTCACCACGCCCGTCGCGGCATCGACCGCCCAGTGCACGCCCTCCTGCACCTCGTCGCCCTGGAGCCCGATCCGCACCGTCCCCGCCACCGGCTTGCGGATCACCCGCACCTGCGACCCCGGACCCGAGGCATAGGTCTTCACCAGTTGGAAGTCCGCCGTCACCCCGTCGCCCACCCCGATCGGCTGGTCGTCGTAGGCCACCGGCGCCGAAGGGCGAGAGGACTTGTAGTCGGCCCAGTCCTTCCAGCGGAACCCGCAAAGCTGGCCCTGCCGCGCCTCGAAGAAGGCGATCAGCCCGGCAATGTCGTCGAGGCTCCTGAGCCCCACGCCGGCGTCATAGCGTCGCCGCGCCTCCGCCCAGGGGGTGTTGCGCTCCTCGAACCCGTTGGTCAGCGCCACCACCTCGGTGCGCCGCTCGGGGCCCCCGACCGACCCGAAGCTCAGGTTGGCCGGGAACCGCACCTCGTGAAATCCCATGTCGCGCTCCTCACCGGTTCCTGTCGCCGCGCGCCAGCGCCCGCGCCATCTGCGCGGCGATCTGGCTCTGGCTGCGGGCAAAGCCCTGCACGTCCGGCGTCGTGATGTTCAGCACGATGCTCACCGGCCGCCCGCCGCCCTGCGCCTGCACCCCGAGCCGCCCGTCGGCACCGCGCGCCAGCGGCATGATCGCCTCCGGCCCCGCCTCGCCCATCAGCCCGCGCCCGTTCCGCATCGGGAACGTGGTCGGCGCCGACACCACGCCGCCGCGGGCAAAGGGCATCACCCGGCCCTGGGCGAAGCTCCCCCCCCTCCCGAAGGGAAAGAGCCCGCCCAGAAGCCCGTTCATGCCGCCCGCGATGGCACCGCCCAGCGCCTCCTGCACCGGCTTCATCGCCACGTTGTAGACGCTCGCCGCCATCGACTGCGCCACCTGCCGCAGCGCGTCCGACAGCTTCATCCCGTCGAACACCAGCCCGTCGAAGGCGCGCCGCAGACCGCCGCCGATGCTCTTCGACAGCGTGTTCACCTCGCGCCCGGTGAAGACCATGCTCTCCCGCATCCGGCCGAGTTCCGCGTCGAACGCAGCCGCCATCGCCTGCGCCCCGCCAAGGCTCGTCTCGAGCGCGGCCGCCTGCGCCGCCAGCCCGTCGATGCCGCCTGCCCCGTCCAGTCCGTCCGTCACCGCCATGTCATCCTCCGTCCGTTCGGGCGCCCTCGTCGGGCCAGGCCCGCGCCAGTTCCGCCAGCCGCGCCCGGTCCAAGGGCGCCACCGCCTGCGGGTCGCCCAGCATCAGCACCAGCTCCGCCGGCGTCAGCCGCCAGAACTCCGCCGGCGTCAGCCCCAGCCGGCCGAGCCCCGCCCGCATCAGCCCCGGCCAGTCGAGCGCCCTCATCCCACCTCCGGCACCGTGAAGGCCCGCGCCAGAAGCGCCGCCGCCGCCCGCGCCGCCGCCACCGGCCCGCCGCCGATCTCGACGCTGAGAAGGTCGGCCGCGGTTCCCTGCCAGCCGCCGCCGCGCAACCCCGCGACGACCAGCAAGAGCACGTCGCGGGTGGAAAAGCGCCCCCCCTCGAACCGCTCCACCAGTTCGATCAGCGTGCCGGTCCCCAGCCCCGCCTCCAGCTCTGCCAGCGCGCCGAGCGTCAGCTTCGCCACATGGCGCTGCCCGTCGAGCACCAGCTCGACCTCCCCCGCCCAAGGGTTCGCCATCAGATCGCCGTGAAGCCCAGCGCGCCGGCCGAAGCGAGCGAAAGCTCGTAGGTCGCCTCGCCGTTGTAGCTGCCGGCATATTCGATCGCGGTGATCTGGAACGGCCCCTCGACGATGCCGAAATCGGGGATGATCACCTGGAACCGCTCCACCGTGCCGGCAAAGAAGATCTGCCGCGCCCGGTCGTCGGTGGCGCTGTCGACGAAGACGCCGGAGCCCGAGACGGCGGCCGACCGCACGCCGGCCCCGCCCAGAAGCTCGCGCCAGCCGCCCTGGCTCTCGAGGCTGGTCACATCGACCGTCTCGGCGTTGAAGCTGATCCGCGTGGCCCTGAGCCCGGCGATCGTGGTGAACTGCCCGCCCCCCGTCAGGTCGAGCTTGACCAGAAGGTCCTTGCCGTTCTGCGCAGCCATGTCCATTCTCCGATTTCTGCTGGAAACGAGGCAGCCCGCGACAAGCCGGCGCCCGCATATGTTCGATAGTGTAAAGCCGGAATCAGTCCTCGGTCCGGGCCCGGAAGGTCAGGTCGATCCGCCGCGCGTCGGCCTTCTCGACCCGCCGCGCGCGCGCCTTCAGGAACCACAGGCCCACCAGCCGCCCGCGGCCGAGGACCAGTGTCGCCCCGGTCAGCGCGTCCGACACCGCCGCCGCCACCGCCTTGGCGGCCTGGAAACCCGCCTGATCTGTCACGACCGACACGGTGAACTCGTGGAACGCGCCCCGCCCCACCTGGTCGGAGGC
>JBDHSQ010000166.1:0-5744 GCA_039808285.1 Paracoccaceae bacterium | reverse complement strand
GCCCGCCGCCGCGCCGCGGCCGCGGCCGGTCGCCGTGCCGTCGGCCGCCGAGGCGGGCGGGATGGATCGCGACCTTCTGCGCCAGCTCATCCTTCAGGAACTTCGTGAACTGACCCGGGGCCAGTCGTGACCGAACTTCGCGCCTTCATCTTCATCGACCAGTTGCAGCCGCAGACGCTGGCCTATACCGCGACCTGGATGCGCGGCACGCTGCCGCGGGCGCGGATGGCGGCGCAGATCATCGAGATCGCACCCGGCCTCGGGATCGAGGCGCTGACCGACACGGTGCTGAAAAGCGCCGAGGTGCGCGCCGGCTCGCTGGTGGTGGAGCGGCAGTTCGGCACGCTCCAGTTCCACGCCTATTCCACCGCCGAGGTGCGGGCGGGGGCGGAGGCGGCGCTGGCGGCGATGGGCAAGCGGCGCGAGGAGGCGGAGCGCCCGCGGATCACCGCCTCGAAGATCGTGACGCGGGTCGACGACCAGCACGCCTTCCTGATCAACCGCAACAAGACCGGCTCGATGGTGCTCGGCGGCGAGAGCGTCTACCTGCTGGAATGCCAGCCCGCGGCCTATGCCATCCTCGCCTGCAACGAGGCGGAGAAGGCGGCCGACGTCAAGGTCATCGACATGCGCATGTTCGGCGCCAACGGCCGGCTCTACCTCGCCGGCACCGAGGCGGACGTGAGGAACGCCCGCGACGCGGCCGAACGGGCGCTCGGCGAGGCGGGGGCGGCGGGATGAGCGAGCTGAGATCCCTCATCCGCCAGATCCTCGCCGAGGAGATCGCGGCGCTGCGATCGGAAAGCCCCGGCGGGCCGCAGGTGGAGCGGGTGCGCGCGGGCAGCGCGGCGGAGTTGACGGAGTTCGCGCTGTCGGTGCTGGCGCGGGCGGAGGAGCCGGGCTTTGCCGCCGCGCTGCGCGAGGGGCGGCTGCGCTTCGCGCCGGAGGCGGGGGCACCGGCCTGTGCCGCGCCGGCCCCCGTGCCCGCCTATGCGCCCCCCGCCTATGTGGCGCCCGCCTATGTGCCGCCCAGCTATGCACCACCTCCCGCCGCGGCGCCGGTGACGCTGGTCAGCACCATGCCCGCCCGGGTGCCGGAGCTGCGCAAGGCGCTGGTCACCGAGCGCGACATCGCCGCCGTGGCCGAGGGCGAGACAAGGCTGAGGATCACCAAATCCGCACGGATCACCCCGCTTGCCGGCGACGAGGCGCGCCGCCGCGGCCTCAGGATCGAAAGGACACTGGCATGATACGGGCGCGCGTCAGCGGCAGGCTCTGGTCCACCCGCCACATCGGCACGCTGCCGACCGGGGCGCTTCTGGAGGTGGAGACCGAGACCGGGGCGAAGCTCATCGCCTTCGACCCGCTCGGCTGCGCCGACGGCGAGGCGGTGCTGGTCACCCAAGGCTCGGTCGCGGCCTCGTGGTTCGAGGGCAGGTCGGCCCCGATCGACGCCCTCATCATCGGTTCCATCGACGAACAATCCGCCGGGAAGCCGGCAGTGAAACGCAAGTAAGGGAGTTCCAGAGACATGGCTAATCTTGCAATCGGAATGATCGAGACCAGGGGCTACGTGCCGGCGCTGTCTGCGGCCGACGCGATGGTCAAGGCGGCCAACGTCGAGATCATCGCCCGCAACGAGGTGGGCGGCGGGCTCGTCTCGGTCGTGGTGCGCGGCGACGTCGGCGCGGTCAAGGCCGCGACCGAGGCCGGCGCCGAGGCGGCCGCGCAGGTCGGCGAGGTGACCGCGGTGCATGTCATCCCGCGCCCGCACCCCGACCTGGGCAAGCATTTCGACGCGGTGAAGGCCTGAGCCCGGCACGCCCGGCACCCGTGCAAGCAAGGACGGCGGCATGACAGAGCTTCGCGTCTACCTTCCCATCGAGGATCTCCAGCCCCAGTTCGCGGCCTATCTTTCCTCGCCCACGCGGGCGAGGGGGTATCCGCCCTTCGCCGGGCAGCATTCGCTGATCATCGAGGTGGCGCCGGCGCTGGCGATCCACCGGATCACCGACCTGGCGCTGAAGTCGGCGCCGGAGATGGAGCCGGGCATCCTCTACACCGAGCGGCAGTTCGGGCTGCTGGAGCTTCATTCCGACCGGATGGAGGATCTCGAGGCCGCGGGCGCGGCGATCCTGAAGGGGATCGGCGCGAAGCCGGAAGACCAGATGCGGCCGCAGATCCTCTATCACGACATCATCGAGGATCTGTCGGACCAGCACGCGATCATCCTCAACCGCTCGCGCGACGCCTCGATCCTCGTGCCCGGGCAGGCGCTCCTGATCTACGAGATGGCGCCGGCGCTCTTCGCCTGCGTTGCCGCCAACGAGGCCGAGAAGGCCGCGCCCGGCTGCGTCATCAACGACGTGCAGATGATGGGGGCGACCGGGCGGCTCTTCATCTCCGGAGCGCTCGCCGACATGCGGCTTGCCCGCGACACCATCACCGCCCGGCTCGAGGCGATCAGGGGACGTTAGAAACGGCGGCATCCGGCGGACCGCCGGGGCCGCGGGACCATGCGAAAGAGGCGGATCAACCGCCCGGACGCGCACCGCAACCAAGGGAGGAAGACATGATCACCAGACGCCAGTTCTCGCTCGGGGCCGCGGGCCTTGCCGGCCTTTCCGCCCTCACGCTGCCGGGCCGCAGCCTCGCCGCGCGCAACGACCAGCTCAACATCCTGTGCTGGGAGGGCTACAACTCCGACGACGTGCTCAACCCGTTCCGCGAACGCCATCCCGGCGCGACAGTGCGGGCCGAAAGCGGCACCTCCGACCCCGAGATGATCAACCGCCTGCGGGCGGGCGGGCTCGCCCAGTGGGATCTGATCAACGTCAACCAGGCCTGGGCGCGGGGCGTGATGTTCAACGAGCAGTTGATCAAGCCGCTGACCAAGGAGCGGTTCCTGCCCTATTTCGAGAAGATGTCGCCGGAATTCGCCAACCCGCCCTATCCGATGGCCTTCTCGCCGGACGGCAACGACCTGATGGGCCTGCCGCAGCGCTACGGCGCGTTCAACTTCGTCGTCAACACCGACAAGATCAGCCAGGACATGGCCGAGGACCAGGGCTGGAACCTGTTCCTCGATCCGGCGATGGCGGGCCGCTACGGCGTGCTGACCTATGACAACTGGAACGTGATGCACCTGTGCATGACGGCCGGATTCGACCCGTTCCAGCCGGTGAGCGAGGAGAACATCGGCAAGTATACCGAGGTCGCCAAGCAGATCATGGGCAATGCCCGGCTGATGACCGACGACCTGGTGGCGATGAACACCGCGCTGATCAACGGCGAGATCGACTGCTACTTCACCGGCGGCGTCTTCTCCTGTTCCGGCGCGCGCTATGACGGGATGACCAACATCCGCGGCATCACCCCGCGGTCGGGGCCGGTCGACGGCAAGGGCGGCATCGTCTGGGTGGAGATCACCTCGGCGGTGAACAATCCCGACCCGTCCTCGCTGGCCGAGGACTTCCTCGAATACGTGCAGGAGCCGGAGATCGCCGTCCTCGTCGCCTCGGGCGGCGGCACGCTCAACCCGATCACCCAGATGGGCAACCCCGAGGTGATGGCGCTCTTCGACGAGGACCAGCTCGACGCGATGCAGGTCGACACGCTGGCCGAGGAGCTGGCGCGCTGCATCGAGTTCGAGGAGGTGCCGTCCTATGACCAGCTCCTGGCGATCTACGTCGAGGCCCGCCGCGGCTGAGGTCGCGGCTGAACCGGGACCGCCCGGCGGGGGCCTCATGCCCCGCCGGGCCCTCCCTGCGGACACGGGATGAAGGGACGATGGTGGGGCAGCCTTTCCTGCGGATAGAGAATGTGACCAAGCGGTTCGGCCGTTTCACCGCGGTGGACCGGATCAGCCTCGACATCGCGGAAGGCGAGTTCCTGACCATCGTCGGTCCCTCGGGCAGCGGCAAGTCGACGCTGATCCGGCTCCTGGTCGGCATCGACGAGGTGACCGAAGGCACGATCAGCCTCAAGGGCGCGCGGATCGACGGGATGCCGGCCGACAAGCGGCCGACCTGCATGGTGTTCCAGTCGCTCGCGCTCTTCCCGCACATGACGGTGGGCCAGAACATCGAGTTCCCGCTGAAGGTGCGCAAGCTCGCGCCGGAGGCGCGCCGGGCGCGGGCGCTGGAGCTTCTCGCGCTCCTGCGCCTGCCGGCGGACTATTACGGCAAGCGCATCTCGCAGTGCTCGGGCGGCGAACGGCAGCGGGTGGCGCTGGCCCGCGCGCTGGCCTTCGACCCGCAGATCATCGTCTTCGACGAGCCCTTGTCGGCGCTCGACTACCGGTTGCGCAAGACGCTGGAGAAGGAGCTGAAGGATCTTCACGCCCGCACCCGCAAGACCTTCATCTACATCACCCATTCGCTCGAGGAGGCGATGGTGATGTCCGACCGCATCGCCATCATGCGCGCCGGCCGGTTCGAGCAGATCGCCACCGCCGAGGAAATCTATTCCCGCCCGGTCAGCCGCTTCGTGGCGAGCTTCATGGGCGAGGTGAACCTCTTCGGGCTCGGCGCCGGGGCCGACGGCGCGGCGCGCTGGCAGGACGGCGGGATTGCGGCCGCGCCCGGCGCGCTGTCGCTCGTCCCCGGCTGGAGCGGCACGGCGATGGTCCGGCCGGAGCTGATCCATTTCCTTGACCGCGGCGCGGCGGGGGCGGATTTCACCCTGTCGGGCCGGCTTGTCGCCGAATACGCACTGGGCTCTCGTGTCCAGTATGCGATCGCCACCGAGGGCGGCACCGAGGTGACGGTGGAGCGCCCGTTCGAGGCGCGGCTGGAGGCCCCGGTCGGCAGCCCGGTGCGGCTCGGCTGGGACCGCGGCTCGATCCACCTGATCGCGGAGGGGGCGGGTGATGGAGCGGCTTGAGCGTCGCATGGGCCTGCTCGCGGCGCTGCCGATCGGGCTGCTGCTGGTGGTCAGCTTCCTCATGCCGATGCTGGTCATCGCCGCCTTCGCGGTGATGCCGCAGAAGGTCTTCGAACTGGCACATCTGCCCGATTTCTCCTCCTTCGCGGTGATCTGGGAACAGGGCTACTACAGATCGCTCCTGCGCTCGCTCGGGCTCGCCTTCCTGACCACGGCGATCCTCTTCGTGGTCTGCTGGCCCCTGGCCTACGGCATGGCCAAGGTCTTCGGCCGCTTCACGCTGGTGATCACCGTGCTGGTGGTGCTTCTCCTCTTCGTGTCGGAGAACATCCGGCTCTTCGGCTGGAACCTGACGCTGATGAAGGGGGGCCTTCTGGAAGGCCATCTGCGCGCCTGGACGGGGCTGAGCTTCGAAACGCCGCTCTACACCTGGCCGGCGATCGTCTTCGGCATGGCCTATGTCTACTTCCCCTTCATGCTCTTTCCGCTGGCGCAGGGGATCGCGCTGGTGCCCGACGACGCCCGGCTGGCGGCGATGGACATGGGGGCCGGCCCCTGGCGCATCCTGTTCGAGATCGAGATGCCGCTGGCCGCGCCGGGGATCGTGGTCGGCTGCCTGCTGACCTTCGTCCTCTCGGCCGGCGCGGTGGCCGAGGCCAAGCTCCTTGGCGGCCGTTCGGTCGTGGTGCTGACCGACGATGTGGAAAGCGCCTTCACCTACGCGCAGAACTGGCCGCTTGGCTCGGCGCTGTCGCTGATGCTGATCGTCATCGTCGCGCTGATCGCGCTGGTGCCGATCAGCCGGATCGACCTCGACGCGATCATGGGGCGGCGCAAATGACCGCGGTCTCCCGCCCCAC
>JBDHSQ010000165.1:0-5757 GCA_039808285.1 Paracoccaceae bacterium | reverse complement strand
CGGCGCCTTCGTGCTGGCCCCGCCCTCGGCACTCGGCACGCCCTGGGCGCGCCGCTTCGGCCCGGCGGCGGAAGCCTTCGCCTCGGGCTGGATGCGGCTGCGCGGCGTCCGCCGCCGGCGCGGGCTCGCCACCGGCTTCACGCTGTCCGACCACGCCGACTGGGAGGGGCTGAACGCCGCCATCGCCGCGACCGGGGCGCACCGCGTCCTCGTCACCCACGGCTATACCGCGCCCTTCCGCCGCTGGCTGGAGGACCAGGGCTACGACGCCGGGATCGTCGAGACCGAGTTCCACGGCGAGGAGGAGACAGGGGAAGGACAGGAGACCGGGCCCGACCCGGCCGGGGAAGCGGGATGAGGCGCTTCGCCACCCTCTTCGCCGCGCTCGACGGCACCACCTCGACCAGTGCGAAGGTGGCCGCACTGGCGGAGTATTTCCGCACCGCGCCCGAGGACGACCGGCTCTGGACCATCGCGCTCCTCTCCGGCCGGCGGCCGCGGCGGTCGGTCACGGCGACGGAGCTGCGCGAATGGGCGGCGGAGGCGGCGGGACTGCCGCTCTGGCTCTTCGAGGAAAGCTATCCGGTGGTGGGCGATCTCGCCGAGACGATCGCGCTGGTGCTGCCCGACCCCGCGCGCGCCACAGAGCGGTCGCTGGCGGAGTGGATCGGGACGATCCGCGCGCTGGCGGGCCGGCCGCCGCCGGCGCGCAAGGCCGCGATCCTCGACGCCTGGGACGGGCTCGGCCCCGAGGAGCGGTTCCTCTTCAACAAACTGATCACCGGCGGCTTCCGCATGGGGGTCAGCCAGAAGCTGATGACGCGGGCGCTGGCGGCGGCGACCGGGCTCGACGAGGCGGAGCTGGCGCACCGGCTGATGGGCGCCTGGACGCCAGAGACGGTGAGCTACCGGACGCTGATCCATGCCGGCGACCCGGCTGCCGACCTCAGCCGGCCCTATCCGTTCTTCCTCGCCTATCCGCTGGAGGCGGAGCCCGGGACGCTGGGCGACCCGGCGGAGTGGTTCGCCGAATGGAAATGGGACGGCATCCGCGGCCAGATCGTCTTCCGCGGCGGCGCGCTCGCGCTCTGGTCGCGCGGCGAGGAGCTGATCACCGACCGCTTCCCCGAATTCGCCCGGCTGGCGGATTTCCTGCCCGCAGGCACGGTGATCGACGGCGAGGTGATGGCCTGGGCCGGCGGGGCGCCGCTGCCCTTCGCCGAATTGCAAAAGCGGATCGGCCGCAAGACGGTGCCGAGGAAGCTCCTGGCCGAGGCGCCGGCGATGCTGCTCGCCTATGACCTGCTGGAGGCGGAGGGCGCCGACCTGCGCCCCCTGCCCTTCGCCACCCGCCGCGCGCGGCTCGAGGCACTGGCGGCGACGCTGCCGCCCGACGCGCCGCTGCGGCTCTCGCCCGAACTGCCCTTCGCCGGCTGGGACGCGCTGGCCGCCCTGCGCGCGGGTGCCGGCGCGGCGCGGGCGGAGGGGCTGATGCTGAAACGCCGCGCCTCCGCCTACGGGGTCGGGCGGCGGCGCGGCGACTGGTGGAAGTGGAAGGTCGACCCGATGACCGTCGACGCGGTGATGGTCTATGCCCAGGCCGGGCACGGGCGGCGGGCGACGCTCTTCACCGACTTCACCTTTGCGGTCCGGGACGGCGACGACTTCGTGCCCTTCGCCAAGGCCTATTCCGGCCTGACCGACGCCGAGTTCGCCGAGATCACCCGCTGGGTCCGCGCCAACACGCTGGAACGCTTCGGCCCGGTGCGGCGGGTGCCGCCGGAACTGGTGTTCGAGATCGCCTTCGAGGGCATCCAGGCCAGCCCACGCCACCGCTCGGGGATCGCGTTGCGCTTCCCGCGCATGGTCCGCTGGCGCCGCGACAAGCCGGTGGCGGAGATCGACACGCTGGAGGGGCTCAGGGCGCTGCTGGCGGCGCGGGGCTGAGCGGGCGCGGGAGGGTCCGGCCGGGGATATTTGCGCCGGGATGAACGCCGGCGGGTTGCCTTGGCCGGTGCGGGATGCCTATCTCGGCCGGACCGATACGAGGAGACCGCCATGACCATCCGCCTGCCCCGCCCCGTCCTTGATGCCGATGCCTCCGCCGGCGGGCTGGGCGGCCTGCCCGAATGGGATCTGTCCGACCTCTACGCCGCACCCGACGCGCCGGAGGTGGCGCGCGACCTGGCCGAGCTGGAGCGCGCCTGCACCGCCTTCGCCGCCGACTACCAGGGCCGGCTCGCCACGCTCGACGCGGCGGGGATGCTCGGCTGCATCCACCGCCACGAGCGGATCGAGGCGCTGGCGGGGCGGATCATGTCCTATGCCGGCCTGCGCTACTACCAGAACACCACCGATGCCGGTCGGGCGAAGTTCCTGTCGGACTGCCAGGACAGGGTCACTGCGTTCACCACCCCGCTCGTCTTCTTCTCGCTGGAATTCAACCGGATAGAGGACGCGGCTTACACGGCGCTCTTTTCGGCGGGCGACGCGATCGCGCGCTACCGGCCGTCCTTCGACCGGATGCGGGCGATGAAGCCCCACCAGCTCTCGGACGAGCTGGAGCGCTTCCTGCACGACCAGTCGACGGTCGGCGCCTCGGCCTGGAACAAGCTCTTCGACGAGACGATGGCGGGCCTGTCCTTCACCGTCGCCGGCGAGCCGGAGGTGCTGAACCTCGAGGCGACGCTGAACCTCCTGTCGGAGCCGGAGCGGCCGCGGCGGGAGGCGGCGGCGCACGCGCTGGCAGAGGTTTTCGGCGGCAACATCAAGCTCTTCGCGCGCGTCCATAACACGCTGGCGAAGGAGAAGGAGATCGAGGACCGCTGGCGCCGGATGCCCAGCCCGCAGGCCGCGCGGCACCTGTCCAACGATGTCGAGCCCGAGGTGGTGGAGGCGCTCAGGAACGCCGTGGTCGCCGCCTATCCGAAGCTCAGCCACCGCTACTACGCGCTGAAGGCGAAGTGGCTGGGGCTCGACCGGCTCCAGGTCTGGGACCGCAACGCGCCGCTGCCGATGGAGGAGAAGCGCGTGATCGGCTGGCCGGAGGCGCGCGCGACGGTACTCGACTCCTACGCGAGCTTCGCGCCGGAAATGGCCGATCTTGCGGCGCCTTTCTTCGACATGGGCTGGATCGACGCGGGCGTCAGGCCGGGCAAGGCGCCGGGCGCCTTCGCCCATCCGACGGTGACCGAGGTGCATCCCTACGTGATGCTCAACTACCTCGGCAAGCCGCGCGACGTGATGACGCTGGCGCACGAACTCGGCCACGGCGTGCACCAGCGCCTCGCCGCGCCGCAGGGCGAGATGCTCAGCCAGACGCCGCTGACGCTGGCCGAGACGGCGAGCGTCTTCGGCGAGATGCTGACCTTCCGCCGGCTGCTGGCGCAGGCGGCGACCCCGGCGGAGCGCAAGATCCTGCTCGCCGGCAAGGTCGAGGACATGATCAACACCGTGGTCCGCCAGATCGCCTTCTACGACTTCGAGTGCCGGCTGCACGCGGCCCGGCGGGAGGGTGAGCTGACGCCCGAGGACATCGGCCGGCTGTGGATGGGGGTGCAGGGCGAGAGCCTCGGGCCGGCGTTCGAGTTCATGCCAGGCTACGAGACCTTCTGGGCCTATATCCCGCATTTCGTCCATTCGCCCTTCTACGTCTACGCCTATGCCTTCGGCGACGGGCTGGTGAACGCGCTCTATGCCGCCTACGAGGACGGGCTGCCGGAGTTCCAGCAGAAGTATTTCGACCTCTTGCGCGCCGGCGGGTCGAAGCACCACCGCGAGCTTCTCGCCCCCTTCGGGCTCGACGCCTCCGATCCCTCGTTCTGGGACAGGGGCCTGTCGATGATCGCGGGCATGATCGACGAGCTGGAGGCGATGGAGGGGTGATCACGCTCGCCCCGCTGCCACGCGACCGGGTGGGCGAGGTTCTGCACCTGGAGCTTGCCGCCGACCAGCACGATTTCGTGCACCCGATCGCCGAGATGGTGCGCGAGAACGTGCCGGGCGTCGAGTTCCACGTCATCCGTGCCGGTGCGGAGGCGGTGGGCTTCTTCAAGACCGACCGCTTCCATGCCGTCCGCCCCGACTTCGCCCTTCCCGGCGAGCCGGGGCTGCGCGGCATGCTGATCGGCGCGCAGTATCAGGGCCGGGGGCACGGCAAGGCCGCGATGGCGGCCCTGCCCGCCTATCTGCGCACGGCGCTGCCCGGCGCGCGATCGGTGGTGCTGACGGTCAACCTTCGCAACGGCGCGGCGCGGCATGTCTACCTTTCGGGTGGCTGGCAGGACACGGCAGCGCTCCATGCGGGGGGCGACTCCGGCCCCCAGACGGTGCTGCGGCTCGCGCTCTGATCCTTTTCTTTCCCGGCGGCCGCGAAAAGGCGCTGCGCGCCGCGATCCGCCCCGGACAGGGCTGTGTCATTTCTGCACTGGGCGGAAATATCGCCGAAAATTCCGCCACAATTAACGCCATCCCGCATGATACGAGATAGGCGAAGGGGCTGATTCGCTACTCTGGGCGGCGGTCTCCGGCAAGAACGAGTGCGGTCTTGACAAGTTCCGAAGGCGCCGGCTGCCCCCCGGGGCATCGCCGGCGGGGCGCGCTGGCAAGCGCCCGTTTCCTCCGGTCGCAAGCACCGTGGGAAATGCAGGCGGGAAGCAGATGGCGACGACGTTCAACTGGATCTATCTCGGCACGACCACGGTCCGGATCGACCCGACCGAGGGCAACACCAATGCCGAGAACGCCGCGGCCCTGGTGGGGCAGGCCTACGGGTCGGCGACGGACCCGCTTTACACCCACATCACCTCGGCGACGATGATCGACAACGGCGGCAGCAACACCGCGCTCGATCAGAACAACTCCGCCTCGAACGACCAGTTCTCGACCAACATCGGCGCGGGCGTCCAGACCTTCACTTTCGACGCGTCGATTGTCTACGACGCCACCGTGACCTATGCCGACGGGACCACCGGCACGGTGTCTATGGTCCTGGTGCAGGGCACCGCAGGCCACCTGTTCCTGGCGCCCGAGCCGGCGGCCACGCCCGCGCCCGACACTGCGGTCTATGAGGCCAAGCCGATCGTCTCGGTCACGCTCACCGGCATCACCGGCGGGACCACGAGCTACACCGGCCTTGGCATCGACCGGACGGTGACCGGCTTCGACGACGGCTATGTCGAGGGCACCGCGGGAAACGACCTGATCAACGCCGCCTATATCGAGCCCGTCGCCAACGGCAGCGACCGGATCGACAACGGTGACGGCCTTTCGGGCGCGGGAACCGCCTGGCAGGACGACCGGGTCCGCGCGGGGGCAGGCAACGACACGGTGCTGTCGGGGCTCGGCAACGACACCGTCGATGGCGGCACGGGCACCGATTCCATCGACGGCGGCGACGGCGCCGATTCGCTCTTCGGCGGCACGGGCACATTTGCCGACACGATCCTCGGCGGCGCAGGCAACGACACGATCGACGGCGGCGACGGCGACGATTCGCTTTCCGGCGGCGCGGGCGCCGACAGCATCCTCGGCGGGCTCGGCAACGACATCGTCGACGGCGGCACCGAAGCCGATTCCATCGACGGCGGCGACGGTGCCGATTCGCTCTTCGGCGGCGCGGGCGCCTTTGCCGACACGATCCTCGGCGGCGCGGGCAACGACACGATCGACGGCGGCGACGGCAATGATTCCCTCCTCGGCGGCGCGGGCGCCGACAGCATCCTCGGCGGCGTCGGCAATGACATCGTCGACGGCGGC
>JBDHSQ010000164.1:0-5766 GCA_039808285.1 Paracoccaceae bacterium | reverse complement strand
CGTCAGCACCTGGTGGGCTTCCGACAGGCCCATCTCCCAAGGCAGGCCCGCATACTTGATCGAAGTCATCGGCGAGGCGCCGGTGCCGCCGTTGTGGCCCGAGATCAGGATCACGTCGGCCTTGGCCTTGGCCACGCCCGCCGCGATGGTGCCGACGCCCGACTGGCTCACGAGCTTCACGCAGACCTTGGCCCGGGGGTTGATCTGCTTGAGGTCGTAGATGAGCTGGGCGAGGTCCTCGATCGAGTAGATGTCATGGTGCGGCGGCGGCGAGATCAGCGTCACGCCGGGAGTGGAATGCCGCAGCCGGGCGATCAGCTCGGTGACCTTGATGCCGGGCAGCTGGCCGCCCTCGCCGGGCTTCGCGCCCTGCGCCACCTTGATCTCCAGCTCCTCGCACTGGTTGAGGTATTCCGCCGTCACCCCGAACCGGCCCGACGCCACCTGCTTGATCTTGGCCGACGCGTTGTCGCCGTTCGGCATGGGCAGGAAATGCGCCGGATCCTCGCCGCCCTCGCCCGAGTCGGATTTCGCGCCGATCCGGTTCATGGCGATGTTGAGCGTCTTGTGCGCCTCCGGCCCGAGGGCCCCGAGCGACATGCCCGGCGTCACGAACCGCTTGCGGATCGCGGTGATCGACTCGACCGTCTCCAGCGGCACGGATTTCGCCGGGGCGAAGTCCAGCAGGTCGCGGAGCTGGATCGGCGGGCGCGCCTGCATCGCCGCGGAATACTGCTTCCACAGCTTGTAGTCGCCCCGGTCGGTCGCCGCCTGCAGCATGTGCATCGACTGCGCTTCCCAGGCGTGGGTCTCGCCCGAGCGCCGCGCCTTGTAGAAGCCGCCGATCGGCAGGACGCTGTCCGCGCCGCCGAAGCCGCGGGCGTGGACCTTCTCCACCTGGCGCTGGATGCCGATGACGCCGATGCCCGAGATGCGGCTGTTCATGCCGGGGAAGTATTCCGCCACCAGCGCCCGGCTGAGCCCGATCGCCTCGAAGTTCAGCCCGCCCCGATAGGACGAGATGACCGAGATGCCCATCTTGGCCATGATCTTGAGCAGCCCCTGGCCGATGGCCTCGCGGAAGCGCGCCACCGCCTCGGCCAGCGTCGCGTCCACCAGCCCGCGCTGGATGCGGTCGGCGATGGAATCCTCGGCCAGATAGGCGTTCACCGTGGTGGCGCCGCAGCCGATCAGCACCGCGAAGTAATGCGGATCGATGCACTCCGCCGAGCGCACGTTCAGCGAGGTGAAGGTGCGCAGGCCCTTGCGGGTCAGCCAGCTGTGCACCGCCGAGGTGGCGAGGATCATCGGCATGGCGGCCTTGCCCGCGCCCTGGGCCATGTCGCTCAGCACCAGGTGGTTCGCCCCGGCGCGCACGGCCTCCTCCGCCTCCTGGCGGATGCGGGTCAGCCCGTCGGCGAGCGCATGGTCGGCGCCGGCGGCGAAGGTGCAGTCGATCTCCACCACCGAATCGCCGAAGGCCGCCTTCATCGCCGCGAACTGGCCGTTGGAGACGAAGGGCGTCTCCAGCTGCAGGATCTGGGTCTGGCTGTTGTCCTGGTCGAGCACGTTCTTGAGGTTGCCGAACCGGGTCTTGAGCGACATCACCCGATGCTCGCGCAAGGAGTCGATCGGCGGGTTGGTCACCTGGCTGAAGTTCTGGCGGAAGTAGTGGCTGAGCGGCCGGTACTTGTCGCTGAGCACCGCGGGCGGCGTGTCGTCGCCCATCGAGCCGATGGCCTCCTTGCCGTCCTCGGCCATGGCCTGGACGATCACCTCGAGCTCCTCGACGGTGTAGCCGGCCGCGACCTGGCGGCGGCGCAGCTCGGCGCCGGAGAAGACAGGCTTCTCCTCCACCACCTTGGCCACGTCCTCGACCGCGGCGATCGAGCCCACCCACTGGTCGAAGGGCGAGGAGGCGGCGAGCAGGTCCTTCAGCTCCGCGTCGTGGTAGAGCGTGCCGGTGCCCATGTCGACGCCGATCATCTGGCCGGGCCCGAGCGCGCCCTTCTCCACCACCGTCATCTCGTCGGGGGGCACCATGCCCGCCTCGGAGCCCGCGATCAGCAGGCCGTCGCCGGTCACGACATAGCGCATCGGCCGCAACCCGTTGCGGTCGAGCCCGCCGCAGACCCAGCGGCCGTCGGTCATGGCGAGGGCGGCGGGCCCGTCCCAGGGCTCCATCACCGCGTTGGCGTAGGCGTACATGTCGACCCAGGCCTGGGGCATCTTGGTCGCCACCTTGGACCAGGCCTCGGGCACCAGCATGGTCTTGGCCATGGGCGCGATGCGGCCGGCGCGGACCAGCACCTCGAAGACGTTGTCGAGGGCGGCCGAATCCGAGCCGTTGGGCTGGACCAGCGGCTTGATGTCCTCGGCGAGGTCGCCGAAATAGTCCGAGGACATGCGGATCTCATGGCTCCGCATCCAGTTCAGGTTGCCCTTGAGCGTGTTGATCTCGCCGTTGTGGGCGAGCATCCGGAAGGGCTGCGCCAGCCACCACCGCGGGAAGGTGTTGGTGGAATAGCGCTGGTGATAGATCGCGAAGGCGCTCTCGAACCGCTCGTCCTTGAGGTCGGGATAGAAGACCGACACGTCCTCGGCGAGCATCATGCCCTTGTAGATCAGCGACCGGCAGGACATCGAGCAGATGTAGAAATCGCGGATCCCCGCCCCCGCCTTCTCGATGCGGCGGCGGATGACGTAGAGCTCGCGCTCGAAGGTCTCCTCGTCGAGGCCCTTGGCGTTGGAGATGAGGATCTGCTCGATCTCGGGACGGGTGGCGTTGGCCTTCTCGCCCAGGCAGGAGATGTCCACCGGCACGTGGCGCCAGCCATAGATGTAGTGGCCCATGCGCAGGACCTCGGTCTCCACGATGGTGCGCGCGGCCTCCTGGGCGCCGAAGTCGTTGCGGGGCAGGAAGATCTGTCCGACCGCAAGCTTTTCGCCCCGCGGCGTGTGGCCGGTGCGGCGGACCTGCTCCTCGAAGAAGGCCTTGGGGATCTGGACGTGGATGCCCGCGCCGTCGCCGGTCTTGCCGTCGGCGTCCACCGCGCCGCGGTGCCAGATGGCGGACAGGGCGCGGATGCTGTTGGCGACGACGGACCGGGTCGGCTTGCCGTCCAGCGCGACGACGAAGCCCACGCCGCAGGCGTCGCGCTCGTCCTCGGGGCGATAAAGACCTTCCTCGGCGAGACGCTCGAGGGCTGCTTCCTGCTCAAGGACCCAGGCGGAATCGTAGGTGGTCATGGCTCGGTCTCCGGGCGGGGAGGACGCGTGGCGCGCCCTGGCGTGGGGGTCAGGCGTCGAAGGCGGCGGCGACCGCCGCTTCGAATTCCGCTTTGGTCATCCGGGAATGCTCCCCGGCGAGGGCGTAGCAGGCGGGCTTGCTGTCGATGTAGATCTCGCCGCCGAAGGGCACGGCCGAGGGATCGTCGAGGAGCCCCAGGGACAGGTAGATCCACCCGGCCTTCGGCCCGGCGGTCAGCCGATAGAACAGATGCGACCCGCAGTCGGCGCACCAGGCCCGTTCGGCCCAGTCCGAGGTCCGGCGCGCCGCCATGGGCGCGGGCTCGGTGATGCGGATCGCATCCGGCGCGATCTCGACGGAGAAGAAGGCGCCGCCGGTCCAGCGGCGGCACATCTCGCAATGGCACGCATGGGCTTGCGCCGCGGCCGGATCGGCCTCCAGCCGCACCGCGCCGCAGAGGCAGGCCCCGCGCATCATTCCGCCGCGATGCCGGCCGCGGCGGCGTCGAAGCGGCGCAGGATGCTGTCGGCGGCCTCGCGGCCGTCGCGGATCGCCCAGACGACGAGGCTCGCGCCCCGCACGATGTCGCCGACCGCGTAGACCCCGGGCAGCGAGGTCTCCTTGGTGACGAAATCCGCCTTGATCGTGCCCCAGCGGGTCACGCCCAGCTCCGGCGCGCCCCAGAGCCGCGGCAGCTCCTCCGGCTCGAAGCCGAGGGCCTTGATCACCAGGTCGGCGGGCTCGGTGTAGTCGGCGTCGGGGATCTCCTGCGGGGTCTGCCGGCCCGAGGCGTCCGGCGCGCCGAGGCGCATCCGGGCGACGCGCACCCCCGTCACCTTGTCCTCGCCGATGAAGCCGCGCGGGTTGGTGAGCCAGGCGAATTCCACGCCCTCTTCCTCGGCGTTCGCCACCTCGCGCTGGGACCCGGGCATGTTGGCCCGGTCGCGGCGATAGAGGCACTTCACCGATTTCGCGCCCTGGCGGATCGCCGTGCGCACGCAGTCCATCGCCGTGTCGCCGCCGCCGATGACGACGACCGACTTGCCCTCGGCGTCGAGCTCGCCGCTCTCGAACTCCGGCACCTCGTCGCCGAAGCTGCGGCGGTTCGAGGCGGTAAGGTAATCGATGGCGCGCACGATGCCCGGCAGGCCCGCGCCCGGCCCGGCCAGGTCGCGGGTCTTGTAGACGCCGGTGGCGATCAGCACCGCGTCATGGGCGGCGCGGATTTCCTCGAAGCCGATGTCCTCGCCCACCGTGCAGTTCAGCCGGAAGCTGACGCCCCCTTCGGCCAGCTGCTCGTTGCGGCGCATCACCACGTCCTTCTCCAGCTTGAAGCCGGGGATGCCGTAGACGAGGAGGCCGCCGGCGCGGTCGTAGCGGTCGTAGACCGTCACCTGCACGCCGGCGCGGCGCAGGGCGTCCGCCGCGGCGAGGCCGCCGGGGCCTGCGCCGATGACGCCGACGCTCTCGGCCCGCTCCGCATAGGGGCGGATCGGCTGGACCCAGCCCTCCTCCCAGGCGGTGTCGGTGATGTACTTCTCCACCGCGCCGATGGTGACCGTGCCGTGGCCCGACTGCTCGATGACGCAGTTGCCCTCGCAGAGCCGGTCCTGCGGGCAGATCCGGCCGCAGATCTCGGGGAAGGTGTTGGTCTGCTGGCTGATCTCGTAGGCCTCGCGCAGACGGTTCTCGGCCGTCAGCTTCAGCCAGTCGGGGATGTTGTTGTGGAGCGGGCAGTGGGCCTGGCAATAGGGCACGCCGCACTGGGAGCACCGCGAGGCCTGTTCCTCGGCCTTGGCCTTGGCGAACTCGCGATAGATCTCGTTGAAGTCCTCGCGCCGCTCCTCCGCCCCGCGCTTGGAGGGCATGTCCCGAGGAATGGTGACGAACCGAAGCATCCTGTTCACCGCCATGGGTAGTCGATCCCTCCTAGGCAAGGATGTTGCGCCAGCCCGGTCGGGGCTGGCGGTTTCGTAGCGTCATACATCAGGCCCGCAAGGATGAAAATTCAATAGTGCTGACCTAATTCCATCCAAGCCATATCTTTCGGCGCCAAAGATTAACTTTTGGGCAGAAAAATAGGACATACATTATGACCTATCAGGCCGTTCCCGTCAGCCAGAGTCCGATCAGGGCGGCGGCTCCGACGATGATTCGCCACCAGCCGAAGAGGGCGTAACCGCGGCGGGACACGAAATCGAGCAGCCGCCGGACGACGAAGACCGCCGAGACGAAGGCGGCGATGAATCCCACCGCGATCACGCCCACATCGTCGAAGCTCAGCACGTCGCGGTTCTTGTAGAGGTCGAAGGCGACCGCCCCCGCCATGGTCGGCATGGAGAGGAAGAAGGAGAACTCCGCCGCCGCCCGCTTGCTCGCGCCGAGCAGCAGCCCGCCGACGATGGTCGAGCCGGAGCGCGACGTGCCGGGGATCATTGCGAAGCACTGGAAAAGGCCGATCCCCAGCGCGACCTTCAGCGGGAAGCGCATCGCATCGTCGTGGACGGGCGCATAAG
>JBDHSQ010000163.1:0-5951 GCA_039808285.1 Paracoccaceae bacterium | reverse complement strand
GTCGCCAGCCGCCAGCCGCACCCCGCGCACGCCGGTCGAATCGCGGCCCTTGAAGACCCGCACCTCGGTCGCGGGGAAACGGATCGCCCGGCCCATCGCGGTGACCAGCATCACGTCGTCGCTCTCGTCGCAGATGCGGGCGTTCACCAGGCTCACGCCCTCGGGCAGCTTCATCGCGATCTTGCCGTTGCGCATCACGTTGGTGAAATCGGAAAGCGCGTTCCTGCGCACATCGCCGTCGGAAGTGGCGAAGAAGATCTGCAACGCTTCCCACTCCGCCTCGGGCACGTCCACCGGCATGATCGCCGCGACCGAGACGCCGGGCGGGATCGGCAGGATGTTGACGATTGCCTTGCCCTTCGCCGTCCGCCCGCCGAGCGGCAGGCGCCAGCACTTCAGCTTGTAGACCATGCCCTCGGTGGTGAAGAAGAGAAGCTGGGTGTGGGTATTGGCGACGAAGAGCGTGGTGACGACGTCATCCTCCTTCGTCGCCATCCCCGAAAGGCCCTTGCCGCCGCGGCGCTGGCTGCGGAACTCGGCCAAGGGCGTGCGCTTGATGTAGCCGCCGGAGGTCACGGTCACCACCATGTCCTCGCGCTCGATCAGGTCCTCGTCCTCCATGTCGCCGGCCCAGTCGGCGATCTCGGTCCGGCGGGGGACGGCGAAGGCTTCCCTCACCTCGCGAAGCTCGTCCGAGATGATCGCCATGATCCGCTCGCGCGAGCCGAGGACGGCGAGGTAGTCGGTGATCCTGCCGGCAAGCTCCTGCAATTCGTCGGTGACCTCCTTCACCCCCATCGCCGTCAGGCGCTGGAGCCTGAGGTCGAGGATCGCGCGGGCCTGGATTTCCGAAAGGTTGTAGGAGCCGTCCTCGTTCATCGTATGGGTGGGATCGTCGATCAGCCTTATGTAGCCGGCGATGTCGGCCGCGGGCCAGCGCCGCGTCATCAGCCGTTCGCGCGCCTCCGCCGGGTCGGCCGAGGCGCGGATCGTCGCCACCACCTCGTCGACGTTCGACACCGCCACGGCGAGGCCGCAGAGGATATGGCTGCGCTCGCGCGCCTTCCTCAGTTCGAAGGCCGTTCGCCGCGCCACCACCTCCTCGCGGAAGCTGATGAAATGGGTGAGGAAATCGCGCAAGGTCAGCGTTTCCGGGCGGCCACCGTTCAAGGCCAGCATGTTGCAGCCGAAGGAGGTCTGCATCGGGGTGAAGCGGAAGAGCTGGTTCAGCACCACCTCGGGCGTGGCGTCGCGCTTCAGTTCGATGACGACGCGCACGCCCACGCGGTCGCTTTCGTCCTGCACATGGGCGATGCCCTCGATCTTCTTGTCGCGGACCATCTCGGCGATCTTCTCGATCATCGAGGCCTTGTTGACCTGGTAGGGAATCTCGTCCAGCACGATGGCGAAGCGGTCCTTGCGGATCTCCTCCACCCGGGTCTTCGCCCGCACGACGACAGAGCCGCGCCCCTCCAGATAGGCCTTGCGCGCCCCCGACCGGCCGAGGATGAGCCCCCCGGTCGGGAAGTCGGGCGCCGGGATGATCTCCATCAGCGCCTCCATCGAGAGGTCCGGATCGGCGATCAGCGCCAGCGTGCCGTCGATCACCTCGCCGAGGTTGTGTGGCGGGATGTTGGTGGCCATGCCGACCGCGATGCCGCCCGCGCCGTTGACCAGCATGTTGGGGAAGCGCGCCGGCAGCACCGTCGGCTCGCGGTCCTTGCCGTCGTAGTTGTCCTGGAAGTCGACGGTGTCCTTCTCGATGTCGGCGAGCAGGAAGGCCGCCGGCCTGTCCATCCGCACCTCGGTGTAGCGCATCGCGGCGGCGTTGTCGCCGTCCATCGAGCCGAAGTTGCCCTGGCCGTCCAGAAGCGGCAGCGACATCGAGAAATCCTGCGCCAGCCGCACCAGCGCGTCGTAGATCGCGGCATCGCCGTGGGGGTGGTATTTCCCCATCACGTCGCCCACGGGGCGGGCCGACTTGCGGTAGGGCTTGTCGTGGCTGTTGCCGGTTTCGTGCATGGAATAGAGGATCCGCCGGTGCACCGGTTTCAGGCCGTCGCGCAGATCCGGAATCGCACGGCTCACGATCACGCTCATCGCGTAGTCGAGATAGGCCGTCTTCATCTCCTCGGCGATGTCGACGGTGGGGCCGCCATGTGCCATGCGCTGAGGCGTTTCTTCAGCGTTATCAGGAGTTTCCGGCGTATCGGTCACGAATGCTCGCCTTCGTTGTCGGGCCCCGAACGGGCGCTAGATTTTGTTGGGCGCGACTATACCCCATGCCATCCGTTGCGTGCAATGGCGCAGGGCAGGGTTTCGGCCGGCGCCAGTAACACAATGATAACACATTGTTTTCATTGCCGTTAACCGCGACTCGGCTAGACTTGCCTGCATTGGCATTGAGGGAGGCACCATGCGCGAGGATCGCCCGGGGGCCGAGACGGAGCTGATGCTGAAGGGCTACGGGCTCACGACGGCCGAATTCTACTACCGGATGCCGGACTACCGGCACGTGCTGAACAGCTTCATCTGGCAGGAATACGACCTCGCGCCGGACTATCCGGAGCTGTTCCGCTTCATCGAGTTCTGGCAGGAGCGGATCGAGGGGCCGCTGCATTCGGTGCGCTTCACCCACCGCAGGCTGATCGCCCCCGGCGAGTGGCGCAACGTGGTCGGCGAGTTCCGGCTGCACTGACCGCGCCCGTCCGGCTCGCGTCGGTCTTGCGTCGGTTTTCCGTGCCGACAGGGCGCGCGCCGGACCCGCGGGATGCGCAACGCCCCCGGACGGTTGCGGCGGCCGCCGGATCGCCGCATAGAGGGGCAGGCGGCAACGGAGGGATGCGATGAAGGCGCGGGTGAAATGGGTCGAGGCGCGGTGCTTCACCGGAGAGGTCGAGGCGGGCCACCGCATCGTGCTCGGCAGCGCCCACGAGGGCAGCGCCAAGCCCGGGCCGAGCCCGATGGAACTCCTGCTGATCGGCACCGGCGGCTGTGCGTCCTTCGACGTGGTGCACATCCTCCAGAAGGGCCGCGAGCCGGTCGAGGACGTGACCTGCGACGTCACCGCCGAGCGGGCGGAGACCGAGCCGAAGGTCTTCACGAAGATCCACCTCCAGTTCACCGTGGCGGGCCGGGGGCTGAGCCTGGAGAAGGTCGGGCGGGCAGTGCAGCTCTCGGCGGAGAAATACTGCTCCGCCTCGGCGATGATGGCGAAGACGGCCGAGGTCACGCACGGGTTCGAGGTGGTGGACACGGGGGTGTGAGGGACGGTTCCGTGAAAGCGGGCCTCCGCGGGTGGCGGGAGGCCCCCGCTTTCGCGGGGGTGACAGGGCAGGCCGGGCCGCTGTCCCCGGCCCGGAACAAGGCGCGGCACGCGCCGCCGGGCCGGCGCCCGACCGCCCCCCGGGCGGGCGCTTCTTCGCCGTGGCTCACCCGAATGCTGTCGCGGGAGCGGCAGCATAAAGCACAGACCGGCACCGTCGCAGCGCCCACCCGCGGCCGGGCGCCGGCCCTCCCTCGGTTCCCGGGTCGGGCGGCCGTCCGGCCTGCCGGCGCCGCTCAGCCCTGCTTCACCAGCCTGAGCAGGAAGAGGAGGATCACCGCGCCGATGGTGGCGTGGAGGATCGCGGCCAGCATCCCGCCGCCCATGCCGAAGCCGATCCGGGGCAGGATCAGCCCGGCGAGGAAGGCGCCGAGGATGCCGACGACGATGTTGCCGACGAGGCCGAAGCCGTAGCCCTTGACGATCTGCCCGGCGAGCCATCCGGCCACCGCGCCGATCACCAGCATGGCGAGAAGTCCGATGGGTTCCATGATGCGCTCCCTCCGTTGGCCCCGTGCGGGCCAGCCTCGCACATCGGGCGCGGCGGGGGAAGCGCCGCGTCGGGCGCGTTTCGGCTGCCGTCCTGTCATGCCCGCGAAAGCGGGCATCACCCGGCGAGCCTTCGCTTCGCGGTTCGACAACGGAATTGCGCGCTTTCCGGGGGAGGCCCCCGCTTTCGCGGGGGTGACAGGCGGGAGCGCCGCCCCGGCGCCCCCTCAGCCCGCGCGTGCCTGGCGCTTGCGCTCGTGCGGGTCGAGGAAGCGCTTCCTCAGCCGGACGATCTTCGGTGTCACCTCCACCAGCTCGTCGTCCTCGACATAGGCGATCGCCTCTTCAAGCGACATCCGCACCGGCGGCGTCAGCCGCACCGCCTCGTCGGTGCCGCTGGCGCGGATGTTGGTCAGCTTCTTGCCCTTCAGCGGGTTCACTTCCAGATCGTTGTCGCGCGAATGCTCGCCGATGATCATCCCCTCGTAGACCTGTTCCTGCGCGCCGATGAAGAGCTTGCCGCGTTCCTCGAGGTTCCACAGCGCATAGGCGACGCTCACCCCGTTCTCCATCGAGACCAGCACGCCGACGCGGCGGCCCTCGATCGGGCCCTTGTGCGGGGTCCAGCCGTGGAAGATGCGGTTGAGGACGCCGGTGCCGCGCGTGTCGGTCAGGAACTGGCCATGATAGCCGATCAGCCCGCGCGAGGGGACATGGGCGACGATCCGGGTCTTGCCGACGCCGGCGGGCTTCATCTCCACCAGATCGCCCTTGCGCACGCCGGTCAGCTTGTCGATGACGACGCCGGAATATTCGTCGTCGACGTCGACGATGACCTCCTCCACCGGCTCCATCCTGACCCCGTTCTCCTCGCGGAAGATCACCCGCGGGCGCGAGATCGACAGTTCGAACCCCTCGCGGCGCATGTTCTCGATGAGAACGCCCATCTGCAACTCGCCGCGGCCCGAGACGACGAAGGCCTCGCCCGAGGGTGTGTCCTCGACCCGGATGGCGACGTTCGATTCCGCCTCCTTCATCAGCCGCTCGCGGATCACCCGGCTTTGCACCTTGCTGCCGTCGCGACCGGCTAGGGGGCTGTCGTTGATGCCGAAGGTGACGGAGATGGTCGGCGGGTCGATCGGCTGGGCCGGCAGCGGCACGTCGATTGCCGGATCGCAGAGCGTGTCGGCCACGGTCGCCTTCGACATGCCGGCGAGGGTGACGATGTCGCCCGCCTCGGCCACGTCCACCGCGGTCTGGGCGAGACCCCGGAAGGCGAGGATCTTGGTCACCCGGAACTGCTCGATCCGCTCGCCCCGGCGCGACAGCGCCTTGACCTGGTCGCCGATCCTGACGCGCCCCGATTCCACGCGCCCGGTGAGGATGCGGCCGATGAACGGGTCCGCCGAAAGCGTCGTCGCCAGCATCCGGAAGGGCTTTTCGGCATCCGCGATCTGGCGCGGCGCGGGCACATGGCGCACGATCAGGTCGAAGAGCGCGGAAAGATCGTGGCGCGGCCCCTCGAGCGTCTCGTCCGCCCAGCCGGAGCGGCCGGAGGCGTAGAGATGCGGGAAGTCGAGCTGGGCGTCGTCGGCGCCGAGGTTGGCGAAGAGGTCGAAGACCTCGTTCAGCGCCCGGTCGGGTTCGGCATCGGGCTTGTCGACCTTGTTCAGCACGACGATCGGCCTGAGGCCGAGCGCCAGCGCCTTGGAGGTGACGAACTTCGTCTGCGGCATCGGCCCCTCGGCCGCGTCGACCAGCAGCACGACCCCGTCCACCATGTTCAGGATGCGCTCCACCTCGCCGCCGAAATCGGCGTGGCCGGGGGTGTCGACGATGTTGACGCGGGTGCCCCGCCATTCGACCGAGGTGCATTTGGCCAGGATCGTGATCCCGCGCTCGCGCTCGATATCGTTGGAATCCATCGCCCTTTCGGCCACGGCCTGGTTTTCCCGGAAGGCTCCGGATTGCTTGAGAAGCTCATCCACCAGCGTCGTCTTGCCGTGGTCGACATGCGCAATGATCGCGATGTTGCGAAGATCCATGAAGTCCGCCATTTCCCGAGGTTGGGGCCAGATAGAGGAAATTCGGCGTGAAGGCCAGCACCAATCCGGATCGTGTGCCCGGGCGCAGGGGC
>JBDHSQ010000162.1:0-6012 GCA_039808285.1 Paracoccaceae bacterium | reverse complement strand
GGCTGGCTCGCGCAGGGCCTGTCGCAGGGCGCCGCGGCCGACCGGCTGGCGCTGGCCGAGGGCGCGGCGCTGCTGGGCCAGCGCGCGCGCCTCGCGGCGCTGGAGATGGCCGGCTTCGGCGGGGCGTTCGCGGCCGAGAGCGACATGGTGGTCGCGCTGACCGGCGCGCCGATGCGGGCGGCCGCGGAGGGCGAACGGCTCGCCTGGAACGCCACGCACCTCCTCCGCTCGGGCCAGCGGCTGGAGATCGGCGGGGCCGAGGCCGGGGTCTACGGCTATCTGCATGTCGCCGGCGGGTTCGCCACGCCCGAGGTCATGGGCGGCCGCTCGGCCCACCTCACCGCCGGGATCGGGGGACTTGTGACGGCGGGGCAGAGCCTGCCGGTCGGACCCGGTGACGCGGCGCGCGCGGGGCTCGCGATGGACGTGGCCGACCGCTTCCACGGCGGCACCCTGCGCCTCGTCGCCTCGGCGCAGACCGCGCTTTTCAGCGTCGCGGAGCGCGCACGGTTCGAGGCGACCGGGTTCACCCGCGATGCCCGTGCCAACCGGCAGGGGGTGCGGCTTTCGCATGAGGGCGCGCCGTTCCGCGCCGAGGGCCAGCTTTCGATCCTGTCGGAGATCATCGTGCCGGGCGACGTGCAGATGACCGGCGAGGGCACGCCCTATGTGCTCTTGCCGGAATGCCAGACGATGGGCGGCTATCCGCGGATCGGCACCGTGGTGCCTGACGACCTGCCGCTGGTTGCGCAGGCCGGACCCGGCGCGCGGCTCCGCTTCCGCTTCGTCGCGCTTGAGGACGCGCTGGCCGACTGGCGCCGGGCGCGGGCGGGGGAGGCGGCACGGCTTGCCGCCGCGGTCCGGCCGCTGGTCCGCGATCCGGCGGCGATGGCGGACCTCTTGTCCTACCAGCTTGTCGGCGGGGTGACGGCGGGCGATGATCTCGACGGCGAGGAGGGCCGATGATGCCGAAGGTGGACCTGAATTCCGACATGGGCGAGGGCTTCGGCCCCTGGCCGATGGGCGACGACGCGGCGCTCCTGCGCGTCGTGACCTCGGCCAACATCGCCTGCGGCTTCCACGCGGGCGATCCCGACGTGATGGCGCGGACGATGCGGCTCGCGGTGGAGAACGGCGTCGGCATCGGCGCGCATCCGGGCTTTCCCGACCTTCAGGGCTTCGGCCGGCGCAAGATGGAGGTGCCGCATCCCACGCTCGCCAACATGGTGCGCTACCAGGTCGGCGCCGCAGCGGCGATGGCGGCGTCCGTGGGCGGGCGGCTCAGGCACCTCAAGCTCCACGGCGCGCTCGCCAACATGGCGGCGGAGGACGCGGCGATGGCGCGGGTCTGCTACGAGGCGGCGCTCGGGGTCCAGCCCGACCTCGTGGTGATGGTGCTGGCGGCGACCGAGCAGGAGCGCGCGGCCAAATCGCTCGGCTGCGCCGTGGCGCACGAGATCTTCGCCGACCGCGCCTATGAGGACGACGCGACGCTGGTCGACCGCCGCAAGCCCGGCGCGGTGATCCACGACCCCGCCCGTGCGGCGGCGCGGATGGTGGAGATGGTGCAGGAGGGCGCGATCATCGCCGAAAGCGGCCGGCGCATCCCGACGCGGATCGACACGATCTGCCTGCACGGCGACACGCCCGAGGCGGTGGAGATCGCGCGGGCGGTGCGGGCGGCGCTGGAAGGGGCGGGGGTGGAGGTGGCGGGGTTGTGACGCGCTCGGAGCGTCTCGCGCCCTCACGATTTCGGGCGGATACGGGGGCAGGGCGCCCGGCCCTCCCCGCGGGAGGGCGCATTGCGACCTCACCAGCAGAACTGCCGTGAGAGGGGAGGCACCATGAAGTGCCCAAACCCGGCGTGGCGAAGCGCCCTCCCGAGGCTCGGGCGCCGCCCTCGGTGCCCCGGCAAATGCGAGGTGCCTCACCTGCACGCCGCCAGGCCCGAGTGCCGGCGATCCTTTGCGGGACGCGATGGGCATTCGGCCCCACCCTCTCGCCCGGGCGCCCAGCCCGGGGCGCCCGCCTTCCGGCCCGCCGCCTCGCGCGGCGGGCATTCGGCGCTGACGATCTGCCACCGGCAGATCGTCCGGGCGCGCCTCATCCCCGGGAGGGCGCATTGCGACCTCACCAGCAGAACTGCCGTCGGAGGGGCGGCACCATAAAGTGCCTGGAACTCCAGTTGCGCAGCGCCCGCCCGCGGTCGGCCGCCGCCCTCCGCCCTGCCTAGCCCTTGCGCGCCAGGTCCGGGTCGGCGGCGATGCGCGCCAGATAGCGGCCGTATTGAGTCTTGAGATAGGGCTGGGCCAGCGCCATCAGTTCCGTCTCGTCGATCCAGCCGTTGAGGAAGGCGATCTCCTCGGGGCAGCCGACCTTCAGGTTCTGCCGGTCCTCGATGGTGCGGATGAACTCGGCAGCCTCCAGCAGGCTTTCATGGGTGCCGGTGTCGAGCCAGGCGAAGCCGCGGCCGAGCGTCTCGACGTTGAGCCGCCCCTCGGCGTGGTAGAGGTTGAGAAGGTCGGTGATCTCCAGCTCGCCCCGGGGCGAGGGGCGGATCGCCTTCGCCCGCTCCGGCGCGCCGGCGTCGAGGAAGTAGATGCCGGTCACGGCATAGGCGCTTTTCGGCTTTTCCGGTTTCTCCACGATCGACAGCACCCGGCCCTCGCGGTCGAACTCCACCACGCCGTAGCGTTCCGGGTCCGAAACGCGGTAGCCGAAGACGGTGCCGCCTTCCTGCCGTGCGTCCGCCGCCTTCAGCTTGGCCGAAAGCCCCTCGCCGAAGAAGACGTTGTCGCCCAGCACCATCGCCGAGGGGCTGCCGGCGAGGAAATCCTCGGCCAGCAGATAGGCCTGTGCGAGCCCGTCGGGCGAGGGCTGCTCGATATAGTCGAACCGCATCCCCCAGGCGGAGCCGTCGCCGAGGAGCGCCCGGAACTGCGGCAGGTCGCGCGGGGTGGAGATGACCGCCACCTCGCGGATATGCGCCAGCATCAGCGCGGAAAGCGGATAGTAGATCATCGGCTTGTCGTAGAGCGGCAGCATCTGCTTGGACACCGCGTGGGTGACCGGATAGAGCCGCGTGCCCGATCCGCCGGCGAGGATGATGCCCTTGCGTCCCGTCTCGCTCATGTCGTCTCCAGTTCGCGGATGACCCGGGCGAGGCTCGCCCGCCAGTCGGGTTGTTCGATGCCGTAGACCGCGCCGATGCGGGTGCAGTCGAGCACGGAATTGGCGGGCCGCCGTGCGGGGGTGGGATAGTCGGCGGTGGCGATGCGCGCGACCTCCGGCTTGCGGGGCAGCGACGAGGCGGCGAAGATCGCCTCGGCGAAGCCCGCCCAGGTCACCGCGGGCGCGCCGGCGTAGTGGAAGACGCCGTCCTGCCCGCGGCCTTCGGCAAAGGCGCGGGCGATGGCCCAGAGCGCGCGGGCGATGTCGGCCGCGGCGGACGGCCCGCCCCTCTGGTCATCGACGACCGAAAGCCTGTCGCGCTCCGCCCCGAGGCGCAGCATCGTCCTGACGAAGTTCCGCCCGTGCGCCGAGAACACCCAGGAGGTGCGCAGGATCACATGCGGCCCGCCCGCGGCGCCGACGAGCCGCTCGCCCTCGAGCTTGGTTGCGCCATAGGCGCCGAGCGGCGCGGTCGGGTCGTCCTCGCGCCAGGGGCGGGTGCCGGACCCGTCGAAGACATAGTCGGTCGAGACATGCAGGAACGGCAGGGCCCGCGCCGCCGCGGCCTTTGCCATCGCGCCGGGGGCGGCGGCATTGACCAGCCGCGCCGTCTCCCGGTCGGTCTCGGCCGCGTCCACGGCGGTATAGGCGGCGGCGTTGATCACCACGTCGGCGTCGGTGGCGGCGACGAGCGCGGCGCAGGTCGCCGGATGGGTCAGGTCCGCCGCCTCGCGCCCGAAGGCCAGGAGAAGCGTGCCGCGCGGCGCGGTGCGGGCCAGTTCGATGCCCAGTTGCCCGGTGGTGCCGAAGACCAGCGCCTTCATCCCGTCCCGAGCCTCCGCCCCACGCCGTCGCGGTCCTGAAGCGCGCGCCACCAGCCCTCGTGGTCAAGGAACCACTGCACCGTCCGCTCCAGCCCCTCGTCGAGGGTGACCGAGGGTTGCCAGCCCAGTTCCTTGCGGATGCGCGACGGGTCGATCGCATAGCGCCGGTCGTGGCCGGGGCGGTCGGCGACGAAGGCGATCTGTTCGGCATAGGGCCGGTTGCCGGGCCGCTTTGCGTCGAGGATGGCGCAGATGCGGCGCACGAGGTCGAGGTTGGTGGCCTCGTTCTCGCCGCCGATGTTGTAGCTGCGGCCGACCGCGCCCTTCCGCAGGACCAGCAGCAGCGCCTCGGCGTGATCCTCGACATAGAGCCAGTCGCGCACGTTGGTGCCGTCGCCGTAGACCGGGATCGGCGCGCCGGAAAGCGCCTTCAGGATCACCACGGGGATCAGCTTTTCGGGGAAGTGATAGGGCCCGTAGTTGTTCGAGCAGTTGGTCAGCACGACCGGAAGCCCGTAGGTCTCGTGCCAGGCCCGCACCAGGTGGTCGGAGGCGGCCTTCGACGCCGAATAGGGCGAGCGCGGGTCGTAGGGCGTGTCCTCGGTGAACCGGCCCGTGGCCCCGAGCGAGCCGAAGACCTCGTCGGTCGAGATGTGGTGGAAGCGGAAACCTTCGGGCTGGCCCGTGGCGGTCCAATATGCGCGCGCCGCCTCCAGCATCGTGTAGGTGCCGGTGATGTTGGTCTCGATGAAGGCCGCCGGCCCGTCGATCGAGCGGTCGACATGGCTTTCGGCGGCCAGGTGCATGATCGCGTCGGGGCGGTGCGCGGCGAGGATGCGGTCCACCGCCTTGCGGTCGCAGATGTCGGCGCGCTCGAAGGCGTGGAGCGGGCTTTGCGTCACCTCGGCCAGGTTGGTGAGGCTGCCGGCATAGGTGAGCTTGTCGAGGGTGACGACGGCATGGCCGGCGCGCACCGCGCGGCGCACCACCGCCGAGCCGATGAAACCGGCGCCGCCTGTGACCAGAAGCTTCATGGTCAGCCCCCGTAGACGAAGGGTGTGGCGAAATTGCGGAAGAGGGGTGCTGCCCGGTCCTTGTCGGACAGGATCGCCGCCGCCGGGTCGATTCCCCAGTCGATGCCGAGATCGGGGTCGTCGAAGCGCACCGCGCCGTCGCAGTCCGGCGCGTAGACGTCCGAGCACTTGTAGAGAAGCTCGCTGTCGGGCTCGCGGGTGACGAAGCCGTGCAGGAACCCCGCGGGGATCAGGAGCTGGCGGCCGTTCTCGGGCGAAAGCTCCGCGCCCGCCCACTGCCCGAAGGTGGGAGAGCCCCGGCGGATGTCGACGGCCACGTCGAAGACACGCCCCCGGCCGCAGCGGACGAGCTTGGCCTGGGCGTGGGGCGGCGACTGGAAGTGCAGGCCCCGAACCGTGCCCGCCGCGCGCGAAAGCGAATGGTTGTCCTGCACGAAGTCGATGTCGATGCCCTGCGCCGCGAGCGTCCGGCGGTTCCAGACCTCGGAGAACCAGCCCCGCGCGTCACCGAAGCGCCGCGGCGTGAGGATGAGAACGCCCGGCAGGTTGGTCTTGTCGATCTGCATGAAGCCTCGAACACTAGCTGCGGCGGCAACCATAACCCTTTGGCCGGGCGGGCGAAAGGTCCGGCTTCGGGGTGCGCGATCCGACCCGGGGGGCAGACCGGCGGAAGCGGCGTCCGCGGCGGGGAAAAGCCCCATTGCGCCCGGCGGGTGGCAATGCGATTGTTTCCCCGAGGTTGTCAGTTCCCGGGCGCGCGGTCTCTGGTGCGGCGGCAAGAAACTGCAACCGCGGGAATGCCGCGAATCCGTGCCAAGGGACCGCGACGCTGCTAGAAGGAAGCCGAGGCGGCGTGTCGCCGGACGCGACCGATCGACCAGGGCCGGGGTGGATTTCCGGCGGAGACATTTGACGGGGACTGTGCCGATGCCGGGAACACTCCGGCCCATGCCGAAATCCGCAGTACAGCAATCCGCGGCACA
>JBDHSQ010000161.1:0-6060 GCA_039808285.1 Paracoccaceae bacterium | reverse complement strand
CGGACCTTGCGGGCGCGGTTGTAGTAGGCGTCGTAGAAGCCCGCCGACAGCACATAGGTGCCGATCATCACCCGCCGCTGCACCTCGTGGCCGAAGCCCTCGGCGCGGGTCTTCTCGTACATCTCGGTGATGCCGTCGCCCTGGGCGAGCCTCGCCCGGTGGCCATAGCGCACCCCGTCGTAGCGCGCGAGGTTCGACGACGCCTCGGCCGGCGCCACGACGTAGTAGGCGGGCAGCGCGTATTTCGTGTGCGGCAGCGAGATGTCGACGATCTCGGCGCCGGCGTCGCGCAGCATCCCGGTGCCCTGCTTCCACAGCGCCTCGATCTCGTCGGGCATCCCGTCCATGCGGTATTCGCGGGGAATGCCGATCTTCCTGCCCCTGATGTCGCCGGTCAGCGCCGCCTCGAAATCCGGCACGGCCAGGTCGGCAGAGGTGGAATCCTTCGGATCGTGGCCGCACATCGCCGAAAGCATGATCGCCGCGTCGCGCACGTCGCGGGTCATCGGCCCGGCCTGGTCGAGCGAGGAGGCGAAGGCGACGATGCCCCAGCGCGAGCAGCGCCCGTAGGTCGGCTTGATACCGGTGATGCCGGTGAAGGCCGCCGGCTGGCGGATCGAGCCGCCGGTATCGGTGCCGGTGGCGCCGAGGCAGAGGTCCGCCGCCACCGCCGCGGCCGAGCCGCCCGACGATCCGCCGGGGGTCAGCGCGGCATCGTCGTTGCCGCGCCGCCAGGGGTTGACCGCATTGCCGTAGGCCGAGGTCTCGTTGCTGGACCCCATCGCGAACTCGTCCATGTTCAGCTTGCCGAGCATCACCGCGCCCGCATCCATCAGCTTCTGGCTGACGGTGGATTCGTATTCCGGGCGGAAGCCCCTGAGGATGTTGGAGGCCGCCTGCGAGGGCACGCCCCTGGTGCAGAAGAGATCCTTGATGCCCACCGGGATGCCGCACATCGCCGGCGCATCGCCCGCCCTGAGCCGCGCATCCGCCGCCGCCGCGCGTTCGCGCGCGATCCCGGGCGTCTTGTGGACGAAGGCGTTGAGCGCGCCCGCCCCCTCGATCGCCGAAAGGCAGGCCTCGGTCAACTCGGCGGAGCTCAGCTCTCCCTTCCTCAGCGCGTCCCGCGCGGCGGCGATCGTCAGTTCGTTGAGCCCGCTCATTCGACCACCTTCGGCACCGCGAAGAATCCTTCCCGCGCGTCGGGTGCATTCGAGAGTATCTGCGCCTGGATGCCCCCCTCCGTCACCACGTCCGCCCGGCGCTTCAGCCGCATCGGCGTCACCGAGGTCATCGGCTCCACGCCCGCCACATCGACCTCGTTCAACTGCTCCATGAAGGACAGCACCGCGGAAAGCTCGCCCGCCAGCGCAGGCAGGTCTTCCTCCTTCACGGCGATCCGCGCCAGATGCGCGACCCGCCGCGCGGTGTCGATGTCGATGGACATGGGCTGCTCCGTCCTGAAACCGGATGCGGTTTAGCGCCCCATCGCCCTCAGGACAAGGGCGCGGAGCATCAGCGCCGCGGCAACCAGCAGGCCGGTGGAAACAAGGCCCGCGCCGATGGCGACCACGCGGTCGGCACCTTCGCGCGCCTGCATCGTCATCGGGATCAGCACGGCGATGAACACCACCCCGGCCAGGAGCGGAATCCACCGGCCGCTCACGCCCTCGGTCCTGAGCATGGTCAGCACCAGCCCGATCGAAAGCGCGATCCGGAACGGGTCGCTCAGTTGCGCGATGATCTCCTGGGCCACGGACGCCGCCTCCTCTGCCTTGCCATGTCTGGGCTATCGCGCAAAATGGCGCAAGACAGAAGGAGGACATCATGCGCATCACCTGGCTCGGCCATTCCGGCTTCCGGATCGAGATCGAAGGCGCCGTGTTGCTCGTCGATCCCTGGCTCGCGGGAAACCCGATGTTTCCCGAGGGGCGCGCGGCCGAGGCGACACGGGGCGCCACGCATGTTCTTGTGACGCACGGCCACGGCGACCATGCCTCGAACGCCGTGGCGATCGCCAAGCGGGCGGGCATCAAGATCGCCTGCATTCACGAATTGTCGGAAGTGCTGGGCGCCGAGGGCGCCGGGACCATCGGCTTCGGCAAGGGCGGCACCATCGACCTGGCGGGCGCACGGGTGACGATGGTCAATGCCTGCCATTCCGCCTCGATCGACTTCAAGGACGGGCTCGGCCATGCGGGATCGGAGGCCGGCTTCATGATCGCGGGTGAAGGCCACACGATCTATGTCACCGGCGACACCACGGTGATGGCCGACATGGAATGGATGGGCGAATACTTCGCGCCCGACATCGGCATCCTCTGCGCCGGCGGGCACTACACGATGGACATGAAAATGGCGGCCTGGGCGGCGCGGAAATACTTCGCCTTCCGGACGGTGATCCCCTGCCACTATCGCACCTTCCCCCTGCTCGCCCAGTCGGCGGAGGAACTGAGGGCCGGCCTGCCCGGCGTGACCGTGATCGAGCCCGAGGTGCTCGAGCCGATCACGGTGTGATCGTCCCGCCTAGCGGCACTCCACGAAGACGGTCACTTTCGTCATCCGCCGGGCCAGATCCTCGGGCGCAAGAGGGTCCGTGGCGGACTCGATCGACGGCTCCACACCGTTCATCGACAGGAACAGCTTGGCGATTTCGCCGCGAATGGCGAAATTCACGTTCTGCGGGATGTCCCCCATCGTCTCGGCCATGCGTTGCGCGTCGAGCTTCGAGACGACGACCCCGACCACGGCGCCGCGCTGGTCGATGACCGGCCCGCCCGAGTTGCCGGGTTGCACCGGCGCCGAAATCTGCATCCGGGTGGCGTCACCGCCCATTCCGCTCAGACTCGAAACGGCGCCGCGCGTCACATTCACCCCCCCCAGAACGCCCGAGAGCGGATAGCCGATCACGGTGACGTCGGAGTTCAGTGCGGCAGGGCCGGCCGCAAAGGCAGCAATCTCGTGCCGTCGCACGCCCGTGTCGATCAAGGCGAGATCGAAGTCGTCATTGGTCGCGCGCACGTTGGCGGGTTGGCCGTCGACGGTGATCGCCCGGCAACCACTGACGACATGGGCATTGCTCAATACCTCGCCGAAGGGTCCGACGACGAACCCGGAGCCGCTCGAAATCGCCGTGCGCGAGCCGGTATCCGGCGCGGCGCGTGAAGATGCGCCGGGATCGGGGGGCCGGACATCGGGCAACGGCACGTCGCCGCGACGCTCGGACTCTTCCAGGGCCGCCACCGTCGCCCGGACGATGCGGACCAGTTCCCCGTCCGGCTCGACCGCCATCGGAGGCGTCCTGCCGCGCCGGACCGAGCCGGCAACCATGTGGACAAGCGGCCGGTCCCCGCCCGAGGCCGAGAGCATCACCGTCGACCAGCCGCCCGCACGCCAGTCGGACCTCGTGTAGAAGAGCCTTCCCGACGCGGTCTCGCCCGAGGTGATCAGGAGCTTCGGCTTCCGGACCGTATATGGCGCGCTGCGACCCGCGACCTCGCCAAGCGTGAACTCGTGCAGTCGCGCAGTGAACGGGCCGTCGCCGATGGTCAGCGAGTAGGCGAGCGTGCCGCCTAAGAGGTTGAAGTCGACGAAGCGGCCGCTCCCGGACGTCCGCGGGGCGGACATCCGGCGGTCAGGTGTGAGGAGGGACAGGTCAAGCGTCTCGAAATACGTGTATTTCCACCCGGATTCGTCGATCTCGCCGATGACCGCGAGGACAAGCCCCCCGACCTCGAGCGCGCTGACATATCCCGCGTCGTATTCGCGCCGGGCATGGGCCTCCAGCGCCTCCTGGCTCTGCCGACCCCAGGCGCCGTCCAGCATCCCGACATAATCTCCCGTCATCGCCAGCGCCATCTGGAGAAAGCGCCGGTCGCTCCAGCTCAGCCGCGTACCGTCGAACGGCGCGAGAAGCCAGCCATCCGTCTGCGCCCGCGCCGGATTGCCGCCCGCGAGCGCGACGACCATGATCAGCGCGACGATGAGAGGTCTCCACATGACACCACCGGACAAGTCCCGCCACGTTGACGGCGCGATACGGCCATTTTGCGGCACAATCGGGCAGGCGCAATGGCAACCTGCCGAGGGGGCGCAGCCCCCTCACAAGTCCCAGTAGTTGCGCGGCCGCGGCAGGAGTTCGAGCCCGATATCCCGCCGGATCCGGTCGGGCATGTCGCCCTCCCAGACCCTTGCCGCGCGGACGGGCCGCCGGGCCAGAAGGCCGGCCAGCGCCAGCACCACGCGGAGGGTGCCGAATTCCGCGACCAGTGCCCGGACCCCCGCCGCGGGGGTCGCGAAGTCGCGATTCACTTGTGCATTCATTTGGTCACTCAGCCCCGGACGGGCCGGGGCTCCTCAATCGAAGCTGGATGGAATGCGCCCCGAAGCCCGGCCGGAACCGGTTGCGGAGACGGGTTCTGGGATCAAAGGGCGTGGGCCGGCGAAGACCGGATCAACGTCCCGAAGGCGCGCGCAGGCTCAGCAGGTGGGCCGGATGCCCCGGCCCGCTCCCGCTCGCGTCGAGCGGGCCGGGACGGCCATTCCGTAAGCGGCGCCGGCACCGGAACGGAGCGTCGCGTGATCATAGGTGTTCATCCTGCGCCTCCTTGCCTGGGTGTCGGGACGGGCGCACCATACACGAATCCGCCGAGATCCGAAGCGCGGAATTGTATCCCCTGCGCGGAGCGGATTGTATGTGTCCCCCCTGACACAATGTCGCAGGCTCAGTCCCGCCGGTCGCGGAAGAACCGCGTCAGCAGCGCGGCGGATGCCTCGGCGGCGATGCCGTCATAGACCTCGGGCACATGGTGGCATTGCGGATGGGCGAAGACCCGCGCACCGTGGGCGACGCCGCCCGACTTCGGGTCCGCAGCGCCGTAATAGAGCCGGGCGATGCGGGCAAAGGAAATCGCCGCGGCGCACATCGGGCAGGGTTCCAGCGTGACATAGAGGTCGTGCCCCGGCAGCCGTTCCGACCCGGCCGCCGCGCAGGCGGCGCGGAGCGCGAGGATTTCCGCGTGCGCCGTGGGATCGGCAAGCTCGCGCGTCCGGTTGCCCGCCGCGGCGACGACCCGCCCGCCGGGCGCGACGACGACGGCGCCGACCGGCACCTCGCCGCGCGCGCCCGCCGCCCGCGCCTCGGCCAGCGCCGCCTCCATGTGGCTGGTGAACCGTGCCATGCCCCCTCTTGCCGCGCCGCCCGGCCCGACGCAAGCGCTTCCCCCGCCCGCCGTTTGGCGCTAGAGGAGGCGCTTCAGCCAGCCGGGGGCCAGAGTCATGAGCGACGCCATCGACGACGGGGAGAAGGGCGAGCGCATCGCCAAGGTGATGGCCCGCGCCGGCGTCGCCTCGCGCCGGGATGCCGAGAAGATGATCCTCGCCGGCCGGGTGGCGGTGAACGGCACCCCGGCGACGAGCCCGGCGCTGGACGTGATGCCCGACGACAAGGTCACGCTCGACGGCAAGCCGATCGACGCGCCGCAGCCGGCGCGGCTCTGGCTCTACTACAAGCCGGTCGGCCTCGTGACCTCGGCGAAGGACGAGAAGGGTCGCCAGACCGTCTTCGACACCATGCCCGAGGGGATGCCGCGGGTGATGAGCGTGGGCCGGCTCGACCTCAATTCCGAGGGACTTTTGCTGCTGACCAATGACGGGGAGCTGAAGCGGCGGCTGGAGCTTCCCTCGACCGGCTGGCTGAGGAAATACCGGGTGCGGGTGAACGGGCGGCCGAACGAGGCGACCTTCGATCCCCTGCGCCGCGGCATCACCATCGAGGGCGAGGACTTCCAGCCGATGGAGGTGACGCTCGACAAGCAGCAGGGCGCGAACGCCTGGCTGACCGTGGGCATCCGCGAGGGCCGCAACCGCGAGGTGCGCCGGGCGATGGCCGAGGTCGGGCTGGTGGTGAACCGGCTGATCCGGGTCAGCTACGGCCCCTTCCGGCTGAACACGATGAAGCCGGGGGACGTGGTCGAGGTGAAGCAGCGGGTGCTGCGCGACCAGCTCGGCGAGGGCGGGGAGAAGCCGGCGCAGAGGGCCGCACCCGCCCGCAAGCCGCGC
>JBDHSQ010000160.1:0-6121 GCA_039808285.1 Paracoccaceae bacterium | reverse complement strand
GCCGCCGTCGCCGTCGCATTGCCCCCGATCGCAAAGCCGACCCCCGCCGTCCCCTCGCCGATCGAATAAAAGGCGTCATGGTCGCCGTCCGAATAGGCCACCCCGGTCAGGAAAACGTCCGTGCCCACCTTGCCGAAATTCTGCGTCATGACGGTTGCGTTGAAGGCCTCGCCAAGGGGCACATGCGTCATCGCCCAGGAGGCGCTGGCGATCGTAAAGGTGCCTGTCGAGATTTCGATCCCGGCTTCCCGCACCGAGCCGTAGAACAGCGCCTCGCGGTCGCTCGATCCCGAAGCGGAGTCGATGGCGTTCAGCATGGTCAGCCGGAACATCTCGTCAAGGCTTGCCGTCATCGACGCGAAGTTCGACGCGTTGACCACACCGAGGATCTCGGCGTAGCTGAAGCCCGCCCCTCCCGGATAGCCGGACGCGCTGATCCGGTCGTCGGGCAGGCTGCCGCCCGCACCCTGGTGGGTGAAGGTGTTGTTCGCGACGAGCCAGCTCGTGTGATCCGCTGCGGCCGTTTCCAGCAGGGCGTTGGGGGCGAGCACTTCCTTCGCCGCCGACGAGATCGCCCCGGCTGCCAGCCCGTCGTTGAGGCCGATCCCCTGCCGCGCCGCCTCCGCATCCGGGTCGAGCCGCGCCCGGTTGATGAGTTCCAGCATATACTGCTCGTCAGCGCTCAGGGTCATTGCCTGCTACTCCGTTTGCCCGGACCGGCCCGAAGGTCTCGGCCACCATTCCCACCACGCTGCGCATCCCGCCGCGCCAGACGCCATTGTGACCGAGCCTGCGGGGACTTGGAAGTGTTCCGGCTCATTGTGCCCCCGCCGTCTACAAATTGCCGAGGAGCGCAGGCATCGTTCAGCATTCCGGCCATGTGCCCGGCGGTTTGGCCGAGGCGCCCGCGCCACGCGCGCCATTGACATCGCGGGCGCCGGGCATGAGGTGTGCCGGGACGGGCGGCCTTCGCCGCCACGCCGGGACGGGAGAGGGGATGGCTGAGTCTCGAGGCGCAACCGCAGGTGCCGCTGCGCGGGACCGGGCCGGGACGCCGGTTGCCGCCGCGGCCGGACGGCTGGTGGCCGTGGTGGTCACGCACAACCGCGCGGACAAGCTCGACATCACGCTCGGGCGCCTGCTCGCCGAACCGCCCGCGCTTCTCTCGGCCGTCGTTGTCGTCGACAACGCCTCGACCGACGCGACGCCGGGCGTCGTCGGCCGGCATGGGGCCGGGTCGGACCGGCTGGCGGGCCATCGCAGCGCCGTCAACCTCGGCGGCGCGGGGGGCTTCGCGCTGGGCCTCAGGATGGCGGTGGAGCGATTCGACCCCGACTGGGTGGTGGTGATGGACGATGACGCCCGCCCGCTGCCGGGCGCGATCGCAGCCTTCCATGCCGCCGCCGGCGAGGGATGGGACGCCATCGCCGCCGCCGTCTACGAGCCGGACGGCGCGATCTGCGAGATGAACCGGCCGTCGCGCAACCCGTTCCGGTCCGCGGGCGGGTTCGTCAGCCTTCTGTCGCACGCCCTGCGCGGGCGGGGCCGCGACGGGTTCCACATTCCCCGCGCGGCCTATGACGCGGCCCGGCCGCTGGCGATCGACGCCGCTTCCTTCGTCGGCCTCTTCCTGTCGCGGCGGGCGCTGGGGCTGGCGGGCTATCCCGACGCGCGGCTTTTCATCTACGGCGACGATGTGCTCTACACGCTCGCGCTCAGCGAACGCGGCGGGCGGATCTGCTTTCACCCCGGCATCCGGTTCGAGCACGATTTCACCACGATCACCACGGCGGGGCAGCGGTTCGTGCCGCTCTGGAAGAGCTACTACCACCACCGCAACCTGCTGATCGTCTACCGGCGTTCAGCCGGCTGGCTGTTCTGGCCGGCGCTTCTTGTCGTGCTGCCGAAGTGGCTGATGAAGGTGCGCCACCACCGCGGCGAGCGGCGCGCCTATCTCAGGCTTCTCGGCCGGGCGGTGGCCGATGGCCTGGCCACGCGGCTGGATGTGACGCTGGCCGAGATCGAGGCATCCGCGCGCGAAGCCTGACCGGGCCCGTCAGGTCCGGTCCAGAATGTCGGCGTGGTAGCGCCGCAGGAGCACGAGGCTGAAGGCAAGAAGGCCGAGCGACAGAAGGATCACATAGGCCGGGCTGAGGTATTGCGGCGCATACATCGGATAGAAGCCCCGCCGCATCTCGCCCACGATGTGCAGAAGCGGGTTGTACCACAGGAAAGTCTGTACCGCCCGCGGCAGATCCTCGAACAGGAACATCACCCCCGACGCCAGGAACAGCGGCCGCGAGATGATCGACCAGACGATTTCCCAGGCCGGGAACATGCCGATCAGCAGGCAGTTGAGCGTTCCGATGCTGACGCCGAGGAGCGCGGTCATGAGCATCGCGAGGATCACCGGGCCGATGTCGATGACCGCGTTGGTCTTGCCGAGGATCAAGATGCCGGCAAGCAGAAGGTAGCTGACCATCACCCCGGTGAGGATGTTCAGCGCAGCCCGCGCGATCAGAGCGTCAAGCCAGGTGACGGAGGGATACATCAGGAGCGGGCGCGAGAAGTTCAGCGCGCGCGACACCGTGTTCTGGATGCTCTGGTAGACCGAGAAGGGCATGAATCCGGTGGCATAGAACAGGATGAAGCTCGTTCCGAGCGAGGGGTGCCGGATCAGGAGGGAGAAGCCGAGCGCCAGGATCAGAATCGCACCGAGCGGTTCGAGCACCGCCCAGAGGTAGCCGCCGGGCGACTGGCCGTAGCGGGTGGACATCTCGCGCAGGATCAGCGCCAGGATGGTGCGAAGACTCGCGAAGGATCGCGTCCTGACCCCCGGGCGCCGGGCGGCCCGGCGCCGGGATCGTGGCGCCAGCGGAAACTGTGGGTCGTCGGTGGAGGACATGCGGGCGCGGAGGGTGCTGGTGTTTTTCCGCGCTATTATGTAGGAAGGACGCGTGGAGATCAAACCCTGCCTGAATGAGGTAACTCATTGATGGATAAAGGTAAAACGGATGACCGCCAGGGCGGCGCCGACGCCGGCGCAGCCGGAAGGCCCGGCGCCCCGCGGCAGGCACCGGGCGGTATTGCGAAGCCTGAGGGGCAGGGAAGGCTGTCGCAGCCCGGCCGGTTGACCAACATCCGCCCGGTGGCTGACGAGGCGGTCATGCGCCGGCGCCACTGGGGGCTTCTGGTCAGCTTTCTTCTCGGCGTTGTGCTGCCCGTCGTCGCCTCCGCCCTCTACCTTCTTTTCGTGAGCGCGGATCAATACGCCTCGACGGTGGGGTTCGCGGTCCGGCGCGAGGAAGGGTCCGAGGCCGCCGCGGGCCTGATCGGCGGGCTTGCCCAGTTCGCCGGGACCGGCGGCAACTCGGAAAGCGACATCCTCTACGAATTCATCCAGAGCCAGGAGATGGTCGAGGCGATCGACGCGCGGCTCGACCTGCGCAAGCTCTTCTCCGTCCACTGGCCGGACGATCCGGTCTTCGCGTTCAATCCCTCTGGCACGGTCGAGGATCTGGTGTCCTACTGGCAGCGGATGGTGCGGGTTTCCTACGACCAGAGCACCCGGCTCATCGAGCTTCGCGTGCTTGCCTTCGCGCCCGAGGACGCACGCCGGCTGGCTGCCGAAATCCTTTCCGAGAGCCAGAAGAAGATCAACGATCTGAACGCGGCCGCCCGGCAGGACGTCATGCGCTATTCGACCGCCGATCTCGAGGTCGCGCTCGAGCGGCTGAAGGCATCGCGCGAGGCGATGACGGAATTCCGCACGCGCACCCAGATCGTCGATCCGCAGAGCGACATCCAGGGGCGGATGGGCGTGCTGAGCACGCTTCAGCAGCAACTGGCCGAAGCGCTGATCGACAACGATCTTCTGCTTCTCCAGACCGAGAACGCGGACGATCCGCGGGTGGCGCAGGCACAGCGGCGGATCGACGTCATCCGCGAACGGATCGCCGCCGAACGCAAGACGCTCGCCACCGCTTCGAACGAGATCGGCGAGGTGGGAGAGGACTATCCGAAGCTGATCGCCGAATACGAAAGCCTCATGGTCGATCGCCAGTATGCGGAGGAAAGCTATCGCCTTGCGCTCGCGGCCGTCGACCTTGCGCGGGCCGAGGCATCGCGGCAGAGCCTGTATCTCGCGCCCTTCATCCGGCCGACCCTGCCGCAGACCTCGGAATATCCGCAGCGCTTCGTTCTCGCCGGGCTCGCGGCGCTGTTCCTGGCCCTTGCCTGGGCGATCCTCGCGCTCGTCTACTACTCGGTCCGGGACCGGCGTTAGGCGGGCAGGGAGCTGGCCGATGATACGCTTCCAGAACCTGACCAAGAGCTACCCTGTGGGCGAATCCCGCAAGGTCGTGATCGACGATCTGAGCCTCACTCTGCCCACCGGCAAGTCGCTCGCGCTTCTGGGGCGGAACGGGGCGGGCAAGTCGACGCTGCTGCAACTGATCGCCGGGACGATACGCCCCGACAGCGGGCAGATCATCTCCGACGGCACGATTTCCTGGCCGGTGGGCTTCGGCGGCTCGTTCCACCGCGACCTGACCGGGGCCCAGAACGTCCGCTTCATCGCCCGGGTCTACGGCGTGGACACCGAAAGCCTGGTGGATTTCGTCGACGACTTCGCCGAGCTTGGCAAGCATTTCCACATGCCGATCCGCAGCTATTCGTCGGGCATGCGCTCGCGGCTGGCCTTCGGGGCATCGATGGGAATCCGCTTCGACACCTACCTTGTCGACGAGGTGACCGCCGTCGGCGACGCCGCCTTCCGGCGCAAGAGCCGCGCCGTCTTTGCCGAGCGGATGAAACAGTCCGGCGCGATTCTCGTCAGTCACGAGATGGGGCAGGTGCGCGAATTCTGCGATTCCGGGCTCATCCTCGAACATGGGGCGCTGCGCTACTATCCCGACCTCGAGGAGGCGATCGCGGCGCATCAGGCGATGATGGCCTGACCGCGCGGGGCGCGCCGCCGCCCGGTTGTCAAGGCGGGCGCGCTGTGGAAGAAGCCCGGTAGCGGACACCCCTGCGCGGAAGGAAATGACATGCACGTAACGATGGTGGGGGCGGGGCTTTCCGGGGCGGTGATCGGGCGGGCGCTGGCCGAGGCCGGGCACCGGGTCACGGTGGTGGAAAGCCGGCCGCATGTCGCGGGCAACTGCCATACCGAGCGTGACCGCGACACCGGGGTGATGGTCCATGTCTACGGGCCGCACATCTTCCACACCGACGACGCCGGGGTCTGGGACTACGTCAACCGGTTCGAGACCTTCCTGCCCTACAGGAACCGGGTGAAGACGACGTCGCGCGGCGCGGTCTATTCGCTCCCCGTGAACCTGCACACGATCAACCAGTTCTACGGCAAGACGCTGCGCCCCGACGAGGCGCGCGCCTTCCTCGAAAGCCAGGCCGACACCTCCATCGCCGATCCGCAGACCTTCGAGGAACAGGCGCTGCGCTTCGTCGGCCGCGATCTCTACGAGACCTTCTTCAAGGGCTACACGCAGAAGCAGTGGGGCTGTTCGCCCACCGAACTGCCCGCCTCGATCCTCAGGCGGCTGCCCGTGCGCTTCAACTACGACGACAACTACTTCTTCCACCGCTTCCAGGGCATGCCGGAGGGCGGCTACACCGTCATGGTCGAGCGCATCCTCGACCACCCGGCGATCGAGGTGCGGCTCTCCACCCGGTTCGCGCGCGACCGGACGGGGGATTGCGATCACGTGTTCTATTCCGGCCCGCTCGACGGCTGGTTCGGCTGCGACCTCGGCCGGCTCGGCTATCGTACGCTCGATTTCGAGCGCTTCACCTACCGGGGTGACTATCAGGGCTGCGCGGTGATGAACTACGGCGACGCCGAGGTGCCCTTCACCCGGATCACCGAGCACAAGCACTTCGCCCCCTGGGAAGACCACGAGGGCTCGGTCCTCTACCGCGAGTTCTCGCGCGACTGCGGGCCCGAGGACATCCCCTATTATCCGATCCGGCTGGTGGCCGAGAAGGCGCTGCTCGGCGCCTATGTGGAGCGGGCATCGGCCGAACGCGGCGTCACCTTCGTCGGGCGGCTCGGCACCTACCGCTACCTCGACATGGACGTGACGATCCGCGAGGCGCTCGA
>JBDHSQ010000159.1:0-6149 GCA_039808285.1 Paracoccaceae bacterium | reverse complement strand
CGTGATCAGCCCTCCGGCCTCGGCCGCGGGCAGCGCGGTGGCGGGGGGCAAAAGCGTGGCGGAGGGCTCCGGGCGATGGCCGGGCGTCGCGGGCAGCGGCCCGCGCGCCAGCGCCGCGACCGCGACGAGGGCGGGGCCGGCGAAATAGACGATCCGGAAGGCAAGGACGGCGGCCAGAAGCCCCTCCCGCGGCGCGGCTGGCAGGAACGCCAGCAGCGCGAGATCGAACGGGCCGAGCCCGCCCGGCGTCGCGAGGATCAGCCCGGCCCCGAGCGCCGCCAGGTAGGCGGCAGCGACCTCGGCCGGTGCCGCGGTGGCGCCCTCCGGCATCAGGAACCACAGCGCGAGCGCCGCGGCAGAGGTGTCGAGCGTGACATAGAGCAGAAGCCGCGCCAGCGCCGGCAGCGGCGGCAGGGCGAGACTGCGCCCCCCGGCACGGGCCTGCGGACAGAGCAGGCTCAGCCCCGTCCCAGCCGTCGCCAGGAGGATCACCGCCGCCGCCGTGACGGCGACGGCGGGGGTGCCGAGCGGCCCCCCGGGGCGAAACGCCAGCACCATCGCCGCCGCCACCACCGACCAGGCGACGAGGAACAGGAGCGTGACCGCCGCCGTCACCCGCAACGCCTGGCCGAGCGACAGCCCCGGCAGCATCCGCCAGCGCGCCAGCGCGCCGGTGACAAGGCCGAAGCCCGTGGTCTGCGACAGCGCGATGGCGGTCATCCCCGCGCGCCGCGCGGCGGCGTCGGCGATGCCGGTCCGAAGATAGCGGTGGATCACCGCGTCATAGCGCCCGAGTGCGGCAAAGCTCACGGCCGCCGCGGCGGCGGCGCAAAGCCATTGCAGGGGGCGGATATGCGCCAGCGCGTCACGGACCGCGCCGGGGTCGACCGCCGGGATCCGGTCGCGCATCAGGACCGCCGCCAGCCCCGCCGCCAGGAGCGGCAGCGCCTGCCGGAGGACACGCGGCGCCAGCCGCGGCCGGTCACCCGTGGACGCCAGCGCCATCGCCCCGGCCCTGCCGCTCCGCCATCGTGCCATCCCGCCCTCCGCCGCGAACCCGCATCCGGTCTAGGGGCAGGGGGTTCACATCGGCTTAACGGCGGCCCGATCGGCAGATCGCGGCGCGCGCGGGAGGTGTCAGGCCTCGTTCATGATCTGGCGCTTGGCCTCGACCATCAGTTCGGACATCTTCGCGCGGATCGTCATCTCGTCGGCGCGGTGGCCGAGATCGGCCGCGAGCTTGCGGTAGACATCCTCCTCGCCCGCCTCCTGGAAGTCGGCCGCGATCACGTCCCGGGCGTAGGCATCCGCCTCGGCGGCGGTCTTGCCCAGAAGGCCGGCAGCCCAGAGACCGACAAGCTTGTTGCGCCGCGCCTCGGCCCGGAACTTCATCTCCTCGTCATGGGCGAACTTGTTCTCGAAGGCGTTCTCGCGATCGTCGAAGGTGGTCATCCTTGGCCCCCGTCTGCATGGTTGCGTTGCTCCCCATATGCCCGCCGCGCCCCCGCTTCGCAAGCCCTCTGCCGGGCCCGGTCCGGCTTTGGCTTGCGACAGGGGATGCCATGCCCTATAGGGCGGCTGAGACACGCGGGGCACCCCGATCCGCCGCGCCCCCGAACGGAGCTTTCATGGCACGCCGCAAGAAGATTTACGAAGGCAAGGCGAAGATCCTCTACGAAGGCCCCGAGCCCGGCACCTTCATCCAGTATTTCAAGGACGACGCCACCGCCTTCAACGCCCAGAAGAAGGCGACGATCGAGGGCAAGGGCGTGCTCAACAACCGCCTCAGCGAATTCTTCATGCAGGGGCTGACCAACATCGGCGTCCCCAACCATTTCATCCGCCGCATCAACATGCGCGAGCAACTGATCCGCCAGGTGGAGATCGTGCCGCTGGAGGTGATCGTGCGCAACTTCGCCGCCGGCTCGCTGTCCAAGCGGCTGGGGATGGAGGAGGGCACCGCCTTGCCGCGTCCGATCGTCGAATACAGCTACAAGAACGACGCGCTCGGCGATCCGATGGTCAGCGAGGAATACATCGTCGCCTTCGGCTGGGCCACCCAGCAGGATCTCGACGACATCGTTTCGCTGGCGCTGCGCGTCAACGACTTCCTCTCGGGGGTCTTCTACGGCGTCGGCATCAAGCTCGTCGACTTCAAGATCGAGATCGGCCGCATCTGGGACGGCGATTTCATGCGCCTGATCGTCGCCGACGAGATCAGCCCGGATTCCTGCCGGCTCTGGGACATGAAGACCGGCCAGAAGCTCGACAAGGACGTGTTCCGCCGCGACCTCGGCTCGCTCACCGACGCCTATTCCGAGGTCGCCCGCCGGCTCGGCGTGCTGCCCACCCAGGCCACGCACCTGTCGAAGCCGACGCTCATCAACTGAAAGGCCCGGCGCCCATGACCTCCCCGTCGCCCGCGACCCTGAAAGCCCGCGTCCATGTGATGCTGAAGGACGGTGTCCTCGACCCGCAGGGCGAGGCGGTGAAACACGCGCTCGGCACGCTCGGCTTCAAGGGGGTGGAGGCGGTGCGCCAGGGCAAGGTGATCGAGCTCGACCTCGCCGCCACCGACCGCGCCGCGGCCGAGGCCGAGGTGAGGGCGATGTGCGAGAAGCTCCTCGCCAACACCGTGATCGAGAAATACAGCGTCGAGATCGGCTGATGCGGGCCGCGGTCCTGACGAGGTTCCGCGCGCCCCTCGAGATCGCCGACTGGCCCGAGCCCGACTGCCCCGCGGACGGCGTCGTGCTCTCGGTGCTCGCCTGCGGCGTCTGCCGGTCGGACTGGCATTCGTGGACGGGCGCCGACCCCGACGTGGTGCTCCCTCAGGTTCCGGGCCACGAATACTGCGGCGTGGTGGAGCAGGCCGGTCCCCATGTCCGCCTCTGGCGGCGCGGCGAGCGGGTCATCGCCCCCTTCATCCTCGCCTGCGGACACTGCCCGGCCTGCGCGGCCGGAGAGCAGACCACCTGCCCGGCACAGGTCGTGCCCGGCTTCACCCATCCCGGCGCCTTCGCCGAACGGATCGCGGTGCCGCGCGCCGACACCAATCTCGCGGCGCTCCCCAAGACGATGGAGCCCGCGCTCGCCGCCGCCCTCGGCTGCCGGGTGACGACCGCCTGGCACGCGCTGACCGGGCGCGCGGGCCTTCGCCCCGGCGAATGGCTCGCCGTCTTCGGCACCGGGGGCGTGGGGCTTTCGGCGATGCTGCTGGCCCGCGCCATCGGCGCCCGCACCGTCATGGTCGACGTCGTGGAGGAAAAGCTCGCCCATGCCCGCGCGCATGGCGCCGATGCCACGGTGAATGCCGCCCAAACCGATCCCGTGACGGCGGTGCGCGAGATCACCGGCGGCGGCGCCCATGTCGCCGTCGAGGCGCTGGGGATCGCCGAGACCACCGCCAATGCGCTGAAGAGCCTGCGCAAGCTCGGCCGGATGGTGCAGGTCGGCATGCCCGCCGGACAACATGCGCAGATGTTGCTGCCGATGGATGCGGTCTATTCCGGTCAGCTCGCGCTCTACGGCACCCGTGGGATGCCCGCCTGGCGCTACCCCGGCCTCTTCTCGCTGATCGAGACCGGGCGCGTCGACCTCTCGCCGCTCGTCGGCCGCCGCGTCGCCCTTTCCGCTGCCGGCGCCGAGCTTGCCGCCTTCGACCGGCCAGCGCCGCCCGGGGTGGCCGTCATCACCGATTTCTCGCGCTGAAGCTTCTTCGTTGCGCGAAACACCCCGGGGTTCGGGGCGGCGCCCCGATCCGCCGCTTCCCCCCGCGCGCCGATTGGGTTATCTCCCGGAGCAACTCCCGTGAGCCCGAGGACCGCCATGAAAGCCGCCGTCATCACCTTCCCCGGATCGAACTGCGACCGCGACCTCGCCGTGGCGCTCGAGCGCGCCGGGGCGCGGGTGGCGCGGGTCTGGCACAAGGACGCCGACCTGCCCGCCGGGCTCGATCTCGTCGCCATTCCCGGCGGCTTCTCCTTCGGCGACTACCTGCGCTGCGGCGCCATCGCCGCACAGTCGCCGGTCGCCGCGGCGGTCAAGCGCTTCGCCGGCCGGGGCGGCCATGTCCTCGGCATCTGCAACGGCTTCCAGGTGCTGACCGAGACCGGCCTTCTGCCCGGTGCGCTGATGCGCAATGCCGGTCTCAGCTTCGTCTGCAAGACGGTGAAGCTGCGGGTCGCGACCGCCGACAGTGCCTTCACCAGCGCCTGGCGGGCGGGCGACACGGCAGCGATGCCGATCGCCCACGCCGATGGCAACTACACGATCGACGCGGCGGGGCTCGCGCGCCTGAAGGCCGAGGACCGCATCGCCTTCACCTATGTCGAGAACCCCAACGGGGCGACGGCAGACATCGCCGGGGTGCTGTCGGAGAACCGCCGCGTGCTGGGGATGATGCCGCATCCCGAACGCGCCTGCGACCCGGCGCAGGGCGGCACCGACGGGGCCGCGCTCTTCCGCTCGCTGATGGCCGCACTCGCCCCGGCCTGAGGCGGCGGGGCCCCTTGGGGGCGGGGCCTTGTGGGGGCGGGGCGTCGGTTCTAGACTGAAACCATGTCCGTGACGCCTCCGTCCGACGACGACCCGACCGCCGGGGCCACCCCCGCCGGTCCCGCCATCGAGTCCCCTGCCGGGGCCGCGGCGGGCGCGGCACCCCTTCTCGTGCCGCTCGTCGCCGATGCCTCGGGCCTCACCGCCGCGCGCAACCCCTGGTGGCTGCGCGCGCTGGTCATCGTCTTCATCGCCGCCGCCGTCTCGGTCATCTGGTATACCAACGCCTTCCTGTCGGAACGCTTCACCGAGACCACGCGCAACCGCGCCGACGTGCGGCTCGCGCTCTATACCGGCCACATCATGAGCGAGTTGCAGCGCACCGCGGTGGTGCCGCTCCTGCTCGCCCGCGATCCCGCGCTGATCACCTCGCTCGATACCGGCGACTTCTCGGTGACCTCGCAGCGGCTGATCTCGGCGCAGGGAGAGATCGGCGCCGCCTCGATCCAGCTTCTCGACGCGGCGGGGCGCACCGTGGCCGCCACCGACCGCACCCAGATCGGCGCCAACCATGCCACGCTGCCGCATTTCGTCGACGCGCTGCGCTCCAAGGAAACCGTCTTCACGCTCGCCGAAAGCCCGTCGGGCGGCTATGAATTCAGCTATTCCCGCGCCGTCCTCTCCGACGGCCAGCCGGCGGGGGTGATCGTCGTCGGCGTCGAGTTGCAGAAGTTCGAACGCGTCTGGGCCGGCATCTCCGAGGCCGTGGCCGTGACCGACAGCGAGAACCGCGTCATCCTCACCACCCAGCCCCGCTGGCGCGGCCAGACGCTCACCGAGGCGCTGGCCAAGCGGGTGCCGCCCTCGGCGCTCGAACGCGCCTTCCAGGCCACGGCCGATTGGGCGAACGCGCCGCCCGACGCCTATGTCGGCGGCGAGGCGGTGATGCGCACCGACGCCCGCATCCCCTTCCACGGCTGGCGGATCGTCAGCTTCACCACCTACGAATCGATCCGCGAACAGGTGAACGCGGTGCTCGCGCTCGAGATCATGGGCTTTGCCGTTCTCCTTGCGCTGATCTTCTATCTTCTGTCCCGCCGGGCGCGGAGCCAGAGCGCGATGTTCCGCCGCGAATCGGCGGAACTGCGCCAGTTGAACATCAGGCTCCAGCGGGAAATCGCCGAACGCGAGAAGGTCCAGAAGGATCTCGCGGTGGCCGAACTGACGCTCGAACAATCCTCCAAGCTGGCCGCGCTCGGCGAGATGTCGGCGGCCGTCAGCCACGAGCTGAACCAGCCGCTCGCCGCGATGAAGACCTATCTCGCCGGCGCGCGGCTCCTGCTCCAGCGCAAGCGGCCCGAGGAGGCGCTGTCGTCGTTCCAGCGCATCGACGACCTGATCGAGCGGATGGGGTCGATCACCCGTCAGCTCAAGTCCTATGCCAGGAAGGGCGGGGAGGCCTTCGAGCCGGTGGATGTAAGGGCCTGTATTTCCTCGGCGCTGGCGATGATGGAACCCTCGCTCAGGACGCGCGCGATCCGCATCACCCGGATGATGCCGCGCACCCCGGTGATGGTCATGGCCGACCGCGTGCGGCTCGAGCAGGTGATCATCAACCTGCTGCGCAATGCGCTCGACGCGACCAAGGGCGT
>JBDHSQ010000158.1:0-6413 GCA_039808285.1 Paracoccaceae bacterium | reverse complement strand
TGGCGATGTGCCGGGCGGGGCGAAGGGGTTGGCGCCGGCGGCGGGGCCGAACGGGTCGGGAGTGCCGCCGAACAGGGGCTCGGCGCGATCCAGGCGCGGCGGCAGCGGCGCCTGGACCGGCGGCGCAGGGCGCGCGCGTGAGAGATCGCCGATGCCGAACGGATCGAGCGGATCGGCCTCGGCCGGGATGCCGCCGGTCGGCGCGGCGCCGCTGCCCGCGCCCTCGCCCTCGACGGCCAGCACCCAGTCGCCAAGGCGCAGCCGGTCACCCGGATTGACCGGCCGGACATTGCCGCGGCCGACCAGCATGTCGTTCACGAAGGTGCCGTTGGACGACAGGTCGACGACCTGCCAGCCGCCGGGGCCCGGCTCCAGCCGGCAATGCTGGCGCGACATCTGGGCGCTGGGATCGGGCAGTACCAGCGCGTTTCCCTCCGACCGGCCGACGGTGCCGGCGGCGGCGAGCGCAGGCAGGGGCGGCGGCATCACGCCGGCGGGTGCCGAAAGGATGCGCAGACGCAGGGGCATCATGGGGTGGGACTATGGCGCAACCGGCGGCGGCCGCAACAGCGCGCGCTTGCGCGCCAGCCGATGCGCGCGCAGAATTTTCTGATGCCGCCGGCTGCCCGCCTGACCGACATGCATGTCTGCCCGATGATGACACCGGCAGTGCCGCCGATCCCGCATGTGGGCGGGATCATCCAGGGGCCGGGCAGCCCGACGGTGATCACCGTGGGCCTGCCGCAGGCGCGGGCACTGGCGGATCTCTGCCTGTGCCCGCCGATGCCGCCGCCGCACCCCATCGCGATGGGCAGCCCGACGGTGCTGGTGAACAACATGATGGCGGCGCGCATCGGCGACCCGACGATGCATGGTGGCGCGATCGTCACTGGTGCGCCGACGGTGATCATCGGTCCCTGACCGGGAAACGTGCCGGCGCGGCGCCCGGCTGCGGGCGGCTAGGCGATCTGGCCGTTGCCGCCGGCGGCGATGTCCATCGCCTGGGCGATGAAGCGGGCATAGCGCGTCGGCGCCAGCGTCGCCTCGCCCTGGGCGGCGGCCAGCATCACCGCACCCGCGATCGCCCGGCCGGCCAGGTACGGGGCCGGCGGCACCACCGGCTGGCCGGGGGGCGCCATGCTTCCGGTCGACCAGAAGGCGCCGACCGCGGCCCAGGCGGCAGGCGTCGAGAACTCGGCCGCCTGCGCCTTGTCCATCGCCGCCCGACGGTGCTCCTCGGTCGGCTTGAATACCCAGGTCTCGGCGGCGGCCAGCGCCTCGAGGTCGATCGGGCGCGCCGGCGCCGCCTCGGCGGCGGCGCGCGCGGCCAGGCACGCCCACCAGACGCCCTCGCGCTTGGGCAGCGCCTGGCTCAGGAACCGCACCGCGTCGGGGGTCAGCCCGGCCACCATCAGCGCGGTCAGGAACTGTTCGGGCGGCGTCGTACGGGGCAGTGCCTGCGCCTCGGGCGAGAGGTCGCAGTTGGGCACGATCGCCTCGACCGAGGGGGCGGAGAGCTTCACGAAGGGCTTCAGAGGCGGAAGGTCGGTCATGGTGCAGCTCAGTTGATCAGCACGATGCCGCCCTTGAGGATCAGCATGCCGTCGCCCTTCACCGTGCTCATCGGCGCCTTGGCTTCGAACATCGCCTGGCCCTCGATCTTGACCATCGTACCCTTGATGGTGACGCCGGTCATGTCGATGGTGATGGAGTTGCCGCCGACCTTCAGTTCGATCTTCTGCGCTGCCTCGGTCGACTGCGAGCCGGAGGAGATCTTCGTGGACATGTTGCCCGAGGTGACCTTGGTATCGAAGTTCTGGGTGATCTCCTCGCTGCGGTTGCCCTTGACCTTCTGGTCGTCGTCCTTGTGGATGACCACCGTCTGGTTGTTCTTGATTTCGACATCGTAGTCTTTTTTCGAGAACAGACGAATCTTCTCGGAGCCGCTCTTGTCGTCGAACCAGAATTCGTGGCCCGACTTGGTGACGACGCCGTTCTTGGTCTTGGCGTGGTCGTCGCCGATCAGGGAATGGATCTTGTCGACGCCGTTGTACAGGCAGCCGACCACGATCGGCCGGTCGGGATCGCCGTCGATGAAGGCGACCAGGACCTCGGTGTCGACGGGGGGCGTCCAGACCGTGCCCCAGCTGCGCCCGACCCAGCTCTGCGAGACGCGAGCCCAGGCCGACTTGGCATCGGTGCCATTGTCCGGCCCCCACATGTATTTGATGCGCACGCGGCCGAGTTTATCCGGATCGCCGGCGGCACCTTCGTCCCAGCCGTCGGTGACGATGGCGAGGTGCAGGCCATAGATGCGCGGCCTGGCCGAACGCGGCGGTGCGGTCAGCGGCAGCGTGTCGGGGGCCAGCATCACCTCGTTGCGGTAGCTCGCGAAACTGCCGCCGACGACGTAGGTCATGTCGGAGGCGGCGTGCCGCACGCCGGCGACGACCAGGCCGCCAAGCGTCTGGCCGTTGACCTTCGGCGTGGCGTCGGTCGCGGCGAATTTCAGGCCGGGCGAGAAGCGGGGGCTGTCGCTGGCGGCACGAATCAGGGCGGCCTCCCATTCGGCGGCTTCCAGCCGGCGGGCGGCGACCTTGTCGAGCGGGATGCGGGTTTCCTCCCCGCCCTGGCCGACCAGGTACTCGTTCATGGTCAGCGCCGAGGCGGCGCTGGGGGCGCCCTTCGCCTGCGCCTGGCCGGTCACCGCCGACTTCTTCTTGAAGTCCCAGTCGTTGACGATGACCTTGCTGGGCACGAAGCCCTTCTGGGCCGAGAAATCCGTCAGCGCCAGGTTCGGGTCCTCGCCGCCCAGCTCGTCGAAGGCGGCGGTGCCGACGCCGATCACCAGCGTGTGGCTGCCCCGCGCGTGGTTGAAGTACCAGCAGCCGCCGCCCAGTTCGACCAGCCGCATGAACAGCGACAGGTCGGTTTCCTGGAACTGGGTGACGATCTTCTGGGAGGTCCCATCGAGGCTGCCCTTGAAGTCGGGGCGGATGCCGTACTCGCCCAGCACCTGGTTGATGATGTCGGTCGCGGTCTTGTCCTCGAAGATGCGGCTGCGCTTCTTCAGGCCGGCCAGCCACAGTTTCGGCACCACCTCCATGCGGTAGGAATAGAGGTCCTCGCCGGCGTTCAACCCGCCGCCGAAGCGGCTGACGATGCCGTTCCACCAGAACGGTTCCTGCCCCGCCTCCGGCGCCAGGCCCTCGATCACGCCGAAATCGACGCTGCTGCCCAACAGCGTATCCGCGGTGAGGGAATCGTCGTTGGAGACGAGGTCGAGCGTGTAGCGGTAAAGACCGTTCACCGCCTCCTCGCCCGACAGGCCGACCAGCAGGAACTTGTCTGCCGCGGCCGGTGCGTTGATGCGCAGGACGCGGTTGGTCTGGAGGGGAAGGTCGCGGACGGGCATCGGGCTTGCCTTGCGCGGGGATCAGCGCCGGCTGCGGGCGGCTGTCGGGCCGGGCGGCGCCTGCGGCGCAACCCGGCCCGCCGATCGCGTCGTTCCGTTCAGGCGCCGAGGGTCCGGCCCAGCGCGATCACGCCTTCGTGTTGGTCGCGATGTCGAAGCTCACGCGCGACGGCGACTTGCCCTGGGCGCCCTTCTCGTCGGTCTCGTAGGGCGTGTATTCGATCTTGGTGAAGTTGAGGCTCCAGCTTTCGCTGGGGCGGTCGCCGCCCGAGGACAGGCTGTACGAGCTGACCAGCACGTTCTCCAGCGCCAGTTCCAGGTAGATCTTGCCGTCGGTCGCGGCGAAGTGGAACTTCACCTTCTTGCCGGCGACGCCGACCAGCGATTCGCCGAACAGCTTGCCCGAGGCGACGTCGAGCGGCTTGGTGATCACCACCTCGGCCACCGAGGGATTCGAGGATTCACGCTTGGCGGCCCCGCCGGTCGGCGTGCTGATGCCGCGCCCGACGCCCCACTGGCAACTGTCCACCACGATCCACTTCTTGTGGTCCTTGTCCGTGGCATCGCCCTTGATGCCCTCGAAGTCCATGTAGATCGGCATGTTGTTCAGTCTCCTCGCTGCCCGGGGGTGCTGCCCGCCCGGCATCGTGTGTCCCACCAGGCCAGGATACGAAAAGCCCCGCGGCTGGCCCGATCCGCGAAGCAATCACGCCTGAAGCGATCCGGGGCGCAGAGCCTGTGCGCCAGCCGTCCGGCCCCTGCAACCGGCACGGAATCCGCTGTCTCTTTTCGGTTCAAATGGTAATCGAATTTGCCTTTCCCGTCCATGCGAACGTGTATGGAACCCTGCATTTTCCCGCGGAAAAATTGTTCCTTCCTCGCTGGTGCCGGGCCCGAAGCGCCCGGCGCCGTGGCGCCGCCCGGGGCCTTCGTCCCGGGCGGGCACCCGACCAGGGGGCCGTCGCCCCTAGGCTCCGGACCCATTAATTGCTTGGCGCGGCGCGGCTGGGTGTGATTCTGGGTGTGGTGGAGGTGCCACGATGTCCACGCCGCCGTTCCGGCTCTCCGCTGCACAGATGCGGCGGCTTTCGCCGTACTTCTCGCTCTCGCACGGGGTTCCCCGTGTGGATGACCGGCGGGTGCTCAGCGGGATCATCTACGTTATCCGCCATGGCCTGCAGTGGCGCGATGCCCCCGTTGCCTACGGCCCGCACAAGACCCTTTACAACCGCTTCATCCGGTGGAGCCGGATGGGTGTCTTTGACCGCATCCTCGCGGCCCTCGCCGCCGAGGGCGGCCCGTCCGCGCGGCTGATGATCGACAGCACGCACTCGAAGGCGCATCGCACCGCCGCCAGCCTGCTCCAAAGGGGGCTTTTCCTCGCTGTATCGGCCGCACCAGGGGCGGGCTGAACTCCAAACTGCACGGCGCCTGCGACGGACAGGGTCGGCCCATCGTGCTGCTCCTCACCGAAGGCCAGGCCAGTGACCATCGCGCCGCCGCCCTGATGCTGCCGGAGTTTCCAATGGGCGCGCGGGAGCTGATCGCCGATCGCGGCTATGACAGCGCCCGCTTTCGCGACGTCCTGACCGCCCGTGGCATCGCGCCCTGCATTCCATCGGCCCGCAGTCGCAAGCAGCCGATCCCGCATGACGCCCTGCTTTACCGCCAGCGCCATCGCATCGAGATCATGTTCGGCAGGCTCAAGGACTGGCGCCGCATCGCCATGCGCTACGACCGCTGCGCACACACCTTCCTCTCCGCCATCACCATCGTCGCAACCGTCACCTTCTGGCTCGGTCAATGAGTCCCGAGCCCAGGCTCACCTCGAAGGGGCCCGCAGACAAGCACGGCGGCATGATACTAACGGTCAAAGCATTTGGGCGTTGGTATCGGGCCTTGGTTCGCCCTCAATCGCCAGGCGCAGCCTCGGGCTGCTTGGCTCGCCACATCCGCGGCGGGCGCCTTCGGTGCCTCGGCATGAACGAGGCCTCATGCTGCCAGTATGATGGGCTGAGGACAAGGCGCGGCGCGCGCCGGGTTGCGGGCATCCTGGTGGATGCTTATTTTCCCGCGCCGCGCCGGAGGGATGGCCGAGTGGTCGAAGGCGCACGCCTGGAAAGTGTGTAGACGTCAAAAACGTCTCGTGGGTTCGAATCCCACTCCCTCCGCCAGAATTTTTTCAGCATGAATTCGGTAATAATTTCAATATCTTAATCCACCTGAGGATTTGACTGCCTCCACAACTGCGCCCACAATCTGCCCCCATAAGATGATCTCGCAGAGGGTGCGAATTCTCGCTGAGCATTTTTCCGAGAGGGTCAGCGTTCAGCGCGCCGCCAGCCGATTGCCCACTGGGGGATAGCCCTACTCCCTGCCCCGGCAAACGTCGGCCCGGCCTTGCCATCATGGGCCGACAGCAGGGCCGGCTGGCCGCGACCTTCGGTGGCGCGGCGGGAACGCCCGACGCCTGCCGGAGCGACGCAAGCGCAAAGGGGCCGCCCTCTCCATGCCCTCCTTGCCTGTATCACCACCTATCCAACGCTCGTTGATGTGGTGTTGACACGGACGGTGCCCTGACTCACCCTTGGGCCATCCGATGCCATCCCAAGGTTGCCACCATGGCCGATGCCCGCAACCTCGCCGGCGGCGTCGGCCTTCCTCAGCGCGGAGACTAGCACGGCGCTGGAAAAAGGCCTTCGCAGCTGGAGCTTGGCGTGATTGCGTCATTGTGAGAGATGGCGGATTGGTTTGATGCGCGGCTTCGGACGAGAAGTCGGGGACGCTGTTCGGCTCTGTGTATCTGGAGGGCAGGATCCCGGCGAGGCACCCGCTGCGGACGATCCGGACCATCGTGAACGATGCCCTGGCCGCGCTCGACGGCGACTTCGGCGAGTTTTACTCCGAGATCGGTCGCCCATCGATCCCGCCCGAGCATCTCCTGCGGGCGATGCTGCTGCAGATCTTCTACGCGCTGCGCTGCGAGCGGCTCCTGGTG
>JBDHSQ010000157.1:0-6445 GCA_039808285.1 Paracoccaceae bacterium | reverse complement strand
CGCGTCACCTCGGGTCCGGCGAGGAGCAGCACGCCGAAGAAGCCGAGCCCCGTCACGATGTCGATGAGCGCGGGCACCAGCGCGCGGATGGCGGCGGTCTTGGTCTCGGCCCGGACGATGGCCTGGGTGATCGCACGGAAGCGGGAAAGCTGGTAGCCTTCCATCCGGTTCAGCTTCACCGCGGCGATGCCGTGGAAAATCTCGTCGAGCCGCGTCGCCCGCCGTGCGGCCTCGGCCCGGACATAGCCGGTCTTGCGGCGGATGTAGCGCTGGACGGCGATCGTGGGCAGGATCAGCAGCGGTGCCGCGACAAGCGCGGTCAATGTCCAGCGCGGGTCGATCGCCACCGCGACGCCGAAGAGCGAGACGAGCGCGATCACGTCGCGCCCGATCCCGGTGATGAGAAGCGACCAGACGCCCTGGACCACCGCGGTGTCGCCCTGCACCCGTTCGATCAGCGCCCCGGGGGGGTTCTGCTGGTAGAACGGCCCGTCGAGGGTGAGCAGATGGCCGAGCAGGTCCACCTGCATCGCCGTGGCCGAGCGCAGCCCGACCCGGGTCAGGAGTGCGCGGTTGACGATCAGCGTCATCGCCCGGATGACGAAGAGCGAGAAGATCGCGCCGCCCACCCACCAGATCGCGCGCCCCTCGCCGGCGACGAAGACGCGGTCGAACAAGGGCTTCAGCATCCACGACAGCGCGCCGAGGGTGGAACCCTCGATCACCATGAAGACGCCGGCGGCGGCCATCGTCCACTTGTGCGCCGACAGGTAGTCGCGCCAGAGCCGGGCCAGAAGCCGGCGCGAGCCGTAGGCGGAGGAGGAAGCGGGGACGCCTTGTCGGGGCACGGGCAGGGTCGGGCCTTGGGCTTGCGCGGGCGGGGCCGCAGGGAGGCTTTGCGCGGCGGGGCCGCAGGGGAGGCTTTGCGCGGCGGAGCCGCAGGGGAGGCTTTGCGCGGCGGAGCCGCAAGTCGGGGCCGATCTAGCCCGAAAGCCCGGGGCGAGGCAAGGCGGGGGGCCGATTGACCTTGCCCGCCCGCCCGCCTACGGCTTCCCCACCAGACGGAGGTTTCGGATGAGTCTCGGAAAAGGCAATCTCGGGCACGGCCGCCCCTATCTCGCCATTCCCGGCCCCTCGGTGATGCCCGACCGGGTGCTGGCGGCGATGCACCGGGCGGCGCCCAACATCTATGCCGGGCCGCTGCACGAGATGACCGCCTCGATCGTCGCGGACCTCAGGCGGGTGGCGCGGACGACGGCGCATGTGGCGATCTACATCGCCAACGGCCACGGCGCCTGGGAGGCGGCGAACGCCAACCTCTTTTCCCGCGGCGACCGCGCGCTCGTCGCCGTCACCGGCCGCTTCGGCGAGGGCTGGGCGTCCTCGGCGGAGCGGCTGGGGATCAGGGTGGAACGGATCGACTTCGGCAAGCAGGCGCAGGCCGAGCCTCAGCGCATCGCCGAGGCGCTGGCGGCGGACCGGCGACGGGAGATCCGGGCGGTTCTGGTCACCCATGTCGACACCGCGAGTTCGGTGAGGAACGACATCGCCGCGATCCGCAGGGCGATGGACGCGACGGGGCATCCCGCGCTTCTGGCGGTGGACGCCATCGCCTCGCTGGGCTGCGACCCGCTGCACATGGACGAATGGGGCATCGACGTGCTGGTCTCCGCCAGCCAGAAGGGGCTGATGGTGCCGCCCGGCCTCGGCTTCGTCTGGATTTCCGACCGGGCGCTCGACCGCTGCCGGGGCGCGGACCTGCGCACGCCCTACTGGGACTGGGGGCCGCGCGCGAACCCGGCCGAATACTGGCAGCATTTCTGCGGCACCGCGCCCACCCACCACCTCTTCGGCCTCGGCGAGGCGCTGACGATGCTTCTGGACGAGGAGGGGCTGGAAGCCGCCTGGGCGCGCCACCGGGCGCTTGCGGGCGCGGTCTGGGCCGCATTCGACGCCTGGGGGCGGGGAGGGGACATCGCGCTCAACGTGGCGGAGGCGGCGCATCGCGGTGCCTCGGTGACGGCGGCGCGGATCGGCGGCGGCGGTGCCGGCCGGCTCAGGGACTGGTGCGAGGCCGAGGCGGGCGTCACCCTCGGCATCGGGCTCGGCATGGCCGAGCCGGGCAGCGCGGCCTACGGCGATTTCCTGCGCGTGGCGCATATGGGCCATGTCAACGCCCACATGACCCTGGGCGTGCTTTCGGTGATGGAGGCCGGGATGCGGGCGCTGGAGATCCCGCACGGGTCGGGCGCGCTCGACGCGGCGGCGGCGGCGATCGCGTAATGGTCCGAGAGCCGGGGGGCCGTCTGCCCCCCGGGCCCCCCGAGGATATTTCGGCCAGACTGAAAGGGCTCAGGCCCGCGCGGCGGCGAGCGCCCGCGGGAGCGCCTCGGCGACGAGCGAAAGCTCCGCGGCGCGGCCGCAGCTCACGCGGATGCAGCGGTCATGGGGCGCGACGAAGGGCATCCGCACGAAAATGTCGCGCCGGGCGAGTTCGGCCAGGACGCGGCGCGCGAAGGCGCCGTCGGCACCGCAGTCGATGGTGACGAAATTGGTGGCCGAGGCCAGGGGGGCAAGGCCGTTCGCCGCTGCGATCCGGGCGAGTTCGGCCCGCGCGGCGGCGACCCCGGTCTTCACGCCGGCGAGCCAGCCCTGATCGGCGAGCGCGGCGAGCGCGCCGGCCTGGGCGATCCGGCCCATGCCGAAATGGTTTCGGATCCTGTCGAAGGCGGCGACCAGCGGCGCCGCAGCGATGGCATAGCCGACGCGCAGCCCCGCCATGCCGTAACCCTTCGAGAAGGTCCGCATGCGGATCACCCGCGCATCCTCGGCGTCGATCGCGGGCGCGGTGCCCTCGGGCGCAAGGTCGATATAGGCTTCGTCGAGCACGAGAAGCGTGCCATCGGGCAGGGCCTCGATCATCCGCCGGATGGTCTCGCCGGGATGGGCCGAGCCCATCGGGTTGTCGGGATTGGCGAGGTAGAGAAGCTTCGCCCCCGTCTCGGCGGCCCTGGCGACGAGCGCATCGGGGTCTTCGAAGTCGCCCCGGTAGGGCACCTTGTGGAGGAGCCCGCCGAAGCCTGCGACATGGAAGCCGAAGGTGGGGTAGGCGCCGTCCGAGGTCACCACCGGGTCGCCGGGTCCGACGAGCATCCGCACGAGATAGCCCAGAAGCCCGTCGATCCCCTCGCCGACGACGATGTTGCCGGGGCGGACGCCGTGATGGGCGGCAAGGGCCGTGCGCAGGTCGTGGTTTTCGGGGTCGCCATACATCCAGACCTCGCGGGCGGCGCGTTCCATCGCCTCCAGCGCGCGGGGCGAGGGGCCGAAGACGCTTTCGTTCGCGCCGAGGCGGGCGGCGAAGGGGCGGCCCCGCGCGCGTTCCTGGGTTTCGGGGCCCACGAACGGGACGGTGGCGGGAAGGCTCTCGACGAGCGGCGTGTAGCGCGGTCCGGTCATGGCGCGAGCAGAAGCAGAAAGCGCCCCGTCCGGCAAGCGCCTTCGGGGCCTTGCCCTTCCCGCGGGCGCGGCGCAGAAAAGGGGCGAGGCAGATCCAGCGCCGGGAGAAGACCCATCGCCGCCCCCGCCACCCTCGCGCCGCTGCGCAACCGGACCTTCCGCGAGCTTTGGCTGGCCAGCCAGGTGTCCAACCTCGGCTCGCTGATCCAGGCGGTGGGCGCGGCCTGGGCGATGGGGAGCCTGACCGCCAGCCATTCGATGGTGGCGCTCGTCCAGTCGTCGAACACGCTGCCGATCATGGTCTTTTCGCTCGTCTCGGGGGCGCTTGCCGACAATTTCGACCGCCGGCGGATCATGCTGACGGCACAGGTCTTCATGTTCGCGGTCTCGGTCGTGCTGGCGGCGGTGGCCTGGGGCGGCGGGCTCACGCCCTGGCTCCTGCTGACCTTCACCTTCCTCATCGGCTGCGGCACGGCGCTCTTCAACCCGTCCTGGCAGGCCTCGATCGGCGACATCGTGCCGCGCGAGGAGGTGCCGGGCGCGGTGGGGCTGAACTCGATGGGCTTCAACCTCACGCGGTCGGTCGGACCCGCGATCGGCGGCGCCATCGTGGCTTTGGCCGGTGCCGCGGCAGCCTTCGCGGTGAATGCGGCAAGCTATGTGGCCTTCATCGCCGGCATCGCCCGCCTGCCGCAGGTGGAGCGTGACCTGACGCTGCCGCGCGAGGGCGTGGCCCCGGCGATCGGGGCGGGGTTCCGGTACATGGTCATGTCGCCCGCGCTGATCCGGATCATGGCACGGGCGGCGCTGTTCGGGGCGGGCGCGTCCTCGGTCATGGCGCTGCTGCCGGTCTACACCCGCGACACGATGGGCGGAACGGCGCTCAGCTACGGGGTCTTCCTCGGCTGTTTCGGGATCGGCGCCGTCGGCGGCGTGCTGATGAACACGCGGCTTCGGGCGGCCCTTCGCAACGAGCGGGTGGTGGAGATCGGGTTTGCCGGCTTCGCGCTCGCCGCCGCGGTGCTGGCGCTCCTGCCGGCCGCCTGGGCCGTGGTGCCGGCGCTGTTCCTTGCCGGGGCCTGCTGGGTGATGGCGCTTTCGCTCTTCAACACGACGGTCCAGCTTTCCACCCCGCGCTGGGTGCTGGGCCGGGCGCTGGCCTTCTACCAGATGGCCACCTTCGGCGGCATGGCGGCCGGCGCCTGGGGCTGGGGCTGGGTGTCGGACGCGGCGAGCACGGCGGCGGCGCTTCTGGCGGCGGCGGGCCTGCTGGTGGCGGGCGGGCTCGCGGGCTGGGTGCTGAGGGTGAGCGATTTCGGCGAGGTGGACCTGTCGCCCCTGGGCCTGAGTACGGCGGCGGAGCCGCGGATCGACCTGCGCGCGCGCAGCGGGCCGATCTTCGTCATGGTGGACTACGAGGTGGCGCAGGCCGACGTGCCGGAGTTCCTGGCGCTGATGCAGGAGCGCCGGCGCATCCGCATCCGCGACGGGGCACGGCGCTGGGCGCTCTTGCGCGATCTCGAGCGACCGGAACTCTGGAGCGAGAAGTTCTATGTCTCGACCTGGGTCGACTACGCGCGCCATCTGGCGCGGCGGACCAGGGCCGACGATGCGGTGGGCCGGGCGATCCGGGCGCTGCACCGCGGCGCGGAGCCGCCGAAGGTCTGGCGCAAGATCGAACGCCAGACCGTGCCGCGCCACGACGACGCGCCGCCGCTCGTCGCGTCCGACCTGGTGTGAGGGCCGGGGTTTCACCCCCGGACCCCCGAGGGTATTTGGACAACGAAGAAGTTCAGGCGACGTCGGAGAGGCGCTTGAGAGCGGCCGCGAGCCTGGCGGCCTCGTCTTCGCCGAGGTGCAGTTTCTCGCGGGTTTCCTCGACGATCTCCTCGCGCGCGCTGCCGATGAATTTCGGGTTGGAGAGACGGCCGCGCAGGCCGTTGAGGTCTTTCTCGATCTTCTCCAGCGCCTTGCAAAGGCGCGCCTTCTCCTCGGCGATGTCGATGACGCCGGCGAGCGGCAGGGCGAAGCTGCCGCCCTCCACCGCGATGGTGACGGAGCCCTTGGGCGCGGCGCCCTCGGTCATGTCCCCGAGCCGGGCGAGGCGCTCGATCATCGGCGCGTTGGCGGCGAAGGCGGCGCGGCCGCGGTCGTCGAGCGCGGTCATCACCAGCGGCAGCTTCAGCCCGGCGGGCACCCGCATCTGGGCGCGGGCGGAGCGGATGTCCTCGATGAGGGAGATCACCCAGTTCATCTCGCGGTCGGCCTGCGCGTCGATGAGTTCGGCGCCGTAGTCCGGCCAGTCGGCATGGACGAGCAGCTTCGCGCGATCGCCGGTCAGCGCCCAGAGTTCCTCGGTGATGAAGGGCATGATCGGGTGGAGAAGCACGAAAGCCTGGTCGAGCACCCAGGCCATCGTGGCGCGGGTCTCGGCCGCGTGCTCGCCCTCCATCAGCGGCTTGGCGAATTCGACATACCAGTCGCAGACCTTGCCCCAGACGAAGGCATAGAGCGTGTTCGCCGCGTCGTTGAAGCGGAAGGCGGCGAGCGCCTCGTCGACCGCGAGGCGCGCCCGCGCCGTCTCGCCGATGATCCAGCGGTTGACGGTATGGCGCGAGTCGGGGGTCTGCCTGCCGCCGGGCGTGTCGCGGCGGAGCGCGCCGTTCATCTCGGCGAAGCGGGTGGCGTTCCAGAGCTTCGTCGTGAAGTTGCGGTAGCCGGCGATGCGGTCCTTCGAGAGCTTGAGATCGCGCCCCATCGCCGCCATCGCGGCGAGCGTGAAGCGCACCGCGTCGGCGCCGTATTCGGCGATGAGGTCGAGCGGGTCGAGGACGTTGCCGAGCGACTTCGACATCTTCTTGCCCTTCTCGTCGCGGACGAGGGCGTGGACATAGACGGTGTGGAAGGGAACCTGATCCACGACGGCAAGCTGCATCATCATCATCCGGGCGACCCAGAAGAAGATGATGTCGAAGCCGGTGACGAG
>JBDHSQ010000156.1:0-6652 GCA_039808285.1 Paracoccaceae bacterium | reverse complement strand
GGGTGGACCGAAGCCCGACCGCCGAGTTCGCGCCCGTCATGATCAGGATGCCGCCCGCGAACTCCTTCGAGAGCATCGTGTTGCCCGCATCGCGGGATCGCGCGGGCTTCACCCGCTCCCGCAGCTCTGGGCTTTCATCGATCAGCGGGTCGATGCGCTGGCGCGAGTTGCGCTTGGCCAGTTCCACGGTCGGCTGGACCGCCAGCATCGGACCCGGCGCCTGGTGGATCGCGAACCCGATCCAGTTGTTGCCCGCCTCGGTCGCGCCGACCTGCGCCGCCTTCATGAACACGATCCGCTGCGTGGGATCCCCCGGCGACAGCCGGTCCATGATCTCGCGCATGTAGGGCGTGCGCACGGTGCGATACCGCCCCGGTTCGGCTGAAGCCCGCCCCGAGAGCATCCGGTGCCGGTCCGCCCATTCCGAAACGGTCAGGTCCGGGTCGGGCCGCAACCCGTTGCCCCAGGCGCGGAGGATCTCGCCCGCGCCGTCGAAGTCGATCAGGCCATCATCGTCACCGGAAGTCGGGCCGGACCTCGGCGAGTTCGTCGAGGTGGGCGCGTACATGTTTCTCCAGGACCTTCTGCATCGCGGCTGGCTCCACGGTGATCTGCTGGCCGGTCACGTCGGCGCACGAGGCTGACAGTTCGGCCGCCATCAGCGCCGCCGCGCGTGCAGGCCAGTTCACCCACGCGTCCCGTTCCTCCCGCGCCAGCCGGAACACCAGCGCCAGCGCGCGGGCCCGCTCGATCAACTCCCCCTTCAGCTTCTGGAGCCGGATGCGCCGCTCCTGCGCTTTCAGCACCTCGTTCGCGGTCTTCGCCTGCAGGAAGGTCGTGCCGCCGCCGACGGCCGGGACTGCCAGCCCCTGTTCACGCAGCGTGTCGCCAACAGCGGCCACGGCCGCCTCGGGGACGGGCTTCAGCTTCGGCGTGGGCGGCTTGCGGGTCTTGGACGGGTCGGTCGTCTCGGCACGTCTGGCGTCGCTGGCGGCCGCGTTGATGCTGCCGTCGGGATAGAGGACCAGCCGCTCGGCGGCCTTGGCCTTCTGGATCGCGCCCCGCGACAGCCCGACATGCGCGGCGTACTGGCGCTCGCTCATGCCCTGCATCGACGGCTCCGATTATCTATCGAAATCATGTTCTTATCGAGTTGATAAGCAGCGCGACCGGAGCGAACGTCCGTTCAGAAGGACGATGCAACTCACCAAGGAGCCATCACGATGACCACGCGCCTGAACCCGATCACCACCCCGCGCCACGAACTCCGCGCCGAGAAGGCGCGCCGGAATAAGGAAGCCGCGCTCGCGGCCTTCATCGGCAAGAAGGCCGAGATCGACGAGATGCTCGCCCGGCTGCAGACGCTGAGCGACGACCACTTCAACGCCCACCCCGACGAGATCAACTGGGGCCATGTCGGCACCCTCGAACACTACGCCAGCCTCCTGAAGCGCATCACCGACAGCGCCTTCGGCGAGGGCGAGCACGCCCGCTGATCTCCGGCACTGCCGGAACTCCCGCCGCGCGCCCTGCGCGGCTCGGGGTCGTAGGAGGCGCCGCATGACGCGGGCCCGAATACGGAGACGATCCCATGACCAAGCTTTCTGACACCCAAGCCATCATCCTCAGCGCCGCCGCACAGCGCGAGGACCGCATCGCACTGCCGCTGCCCGAGAGCCTGCGCGGCGGCGCCGCTGCCAAGGTGGTCGGCGCGATGCTCGCGAAGAACTTCCTGCAGGAGGTCGACGCCGACACGCGCAAGGGCGAGCTTATGTGGCGCGAGACCGGAGACGGCCACGGCGTCACGCTGGTTGCCACCGACGCGGGCCTTGCCGCCATCGGGATCGAGACCGAGGACGCGAACCCCGCGCCTGCGGGCGCGACGGACGCGCCTACCGAGGAGGCCGCGCCGGACACCCCCACCGTAGCCGAAACCGCGCCCAAGACGCGCACACCGCGCGAGGGCACCAAGCAGGCCACGCTGATCGCCATGCTGCGCGCACCGGACGGCGCGACCATCGAGGAGATCATGGCCGCGACGGGCTGGCAGTCGCACACGGTGCGCGGCGCGATGGCGGGGGCGCTGAAGAAGAAGCTCGGGCTCGAGGTGACCTCGGAGAAGGTCGAGGATCGGGGGCGCGTGTACAAACTCCCCGCCGCCTGACGCGCCGGACCCCGACAAGCTGATGACCGCCGTCCCTACGGGGCGGCGGTCGATCATTTGGCGCTCCGCATCCGGATCGCCTCGAACACCCGCCGCAAGGCGAAGGAACGGGCGATCGAGACGACGGTGAAAATGGCGCCCATCTTCAGGTTCTGCGCCAGCGTCGTGTGCAGCCCGAAGATCGGGAAGATCAGGATCTGCGTCACGACCGCGACGCCGTAGCCGACGATCACGTTGGCGACGGACTCGACCAGCGACATGAGGCGGGTCTGCTTCATGCCGCTGCCTCATCCATCGGCCAGCAGTTCAGCCGCGAGAGTTCGCAGCGCATGCGCCGCAACCAAGGGGACCACGCCGTTGCCACAGAGGCGAAGCCGGTCCACCCGGTGGGCCAACCCATCAGTGCCTCGACGAACAGCGGGTTCAAGGTCCGGCGCGGCTCGGAGGTATCGCTCCCAGCCATCGGCGTCACCAGGACCTGGCGGCCAAGCAGGCCGTTCACCGGCGTGTTCGCGAGTGTCGTCGCCCCGTCCTTGTGATCCCGCGCCGTCGGCGTCATCCACAATCCCACCGCATGGGTCAGATCGGCCGTCTTGCGGTTGCCCGCGCTCGGCTTGCAGCCGTCGTTCGCCATCGGCGTCGGCCAGTCCCGCGCCATGCGGTCCAGACCCTTCTCGTCTCGTCGTTCGCCGCCCCGGCTGCGGAAACTGTCGGTCTGCGGCGTGGGCCACATCGCAGCCGTGGTCGCCAGGTTCATGCCGTGCTGGCCCGCTTTCTGCGACGGCGTCGGTATTGTCTGCCTGTTCTCGTTGGCGCTGGCCCTTGGCGTCGGCCAGAGCCGCAGCAGTTCCGTCCGGTTCCCGCCACTCGACCGGGTGCCAGAGCAGGCGCGCGGGGTCGGCCAGCTCGTCCCCTTCGCGGATGGCGAGGATGAAGAGCCGCTCGCGCTTGTGGGGCGCGCCGACTTCCGCCGCCGTGAAGAGGCCTGCCGCAAGGCGGTAGCCCATGCCGACCAGTCCTGCGGCGACTTCGGGGAAGCCGAGGCGGAGATGATGGGCGACATTCTCGAGGAAGACGAAGGGCGGTTCGACCTCGCCGATGATGCGGGCGACATGCGGCCAGAGGTGGCGCGGGTCGTCGGCGCCCCGGCGTTTGCCCGCGACGGAGAACGGCTGGCACGGATAGCCCGCAGTGACGATGTCCACCGCGCCGCGCCACGGGCGGCCGTCGAAAGTTGCAACATCGTCCCAGACAACAGCCTGATCCAGGGACGCGTCTTCCATCCGCGCCACGAGAGTGGCTGCGGCGAAGGTTTCCCGTTCGACATGGCCCACAGCACGATATCCGGGGATGGCGATGGTGAGCCCGAGGTCGATACCGCCCGCGCCGGAGCAGAGGGAGAGGCCGAACAGACATGCGTCTCCGGCTCCGGAAGCGTCTCCGGAGGAAGGTAGAGCCAGGTCATGCATGTCACGCGGCGGTCTGGCGCTTTCGCGCGGGTTCGGGTTCGGCGTCCGTGTCCGGCGTATCGGTGACGTCGCCCAGCCGCTCCGCCTTCACCTGCGCGAAGGTCCGGCCGTCGCCGTCGAGGATCGCGTCCTTGTCGGTTTCGGCCTGCCAACGCTCCACGGCGACATCGACATACGCCGCGCTGATCTCCATTGCGAAGACGCGGCGGCCATTGGCCTCGCCCGCCATGATCTGCGACCCGGAGCCGGAGAACGGCTCATAGCAGAGGCCGCCCCGCGCCACATGCTGGCGCATCGGGATCCCGAAGGCGTCGAGCGGCTTCGGCGTCGGATGGTCAGGCCGGTCATCCTTGGCGAAGCTGGGAAGCGCCCATGTCGATGGCAGCGTTTCCTCGGCCACCTTCGGCGGGCGGTTCGGGCGACGCCAGCCCATGAAACAGGGCTCGTGCTTCCAGAGGTAATGCGACCGGGTCAGGACGCCCCGGTCTTTCACCCAGATGATTTGCTGATGCACAAAGGCGCCTGCCTTCTCCCAGCAGGCTTCCAGCATCGCCTGGCGGCGCGAGGCGTGCCAGCAGTACCAGGCAGCATCCTCGGCGATGGCTTCCGCCACGGCTGCAGCGATGAACCCGTCATAGAGTTCCGCGCCCTGCGAACTGTCGTCCCAAGTCGTGCCGTAGGACGCCGACCAGTCCTTGTTGCGGGTCGGATGGTTCGAGCCGTCGTAGTCGACGAGATACGGTGGATCGGTCGCGAAAAGGATCGCGCGCTCACCGTTCATCAGGCGGCGCACATCGGCCGCGCTGGTGCTGTCGCCGCAGAGCAGCCGGTGATCGCCGAGGATCCAGAGATCGCCCGTCCGCGACGCCGGATTGCGTGGGGGTTCGGGGATGGTCACCGGCGGCACGGAGCCCCCGGCGCCCTCTTCCTCGCCGCCACCGTCGAGATCGAAGGCCAGCAGCTTGTCGAGTTCGCCATCGGAAAACCCGACCAGCGACAGGTCGAAGTCTTCGGCCAGCAGGTCGTTCAGTTCCGCCGACAGCAGCGCCTCGTCCCAGGTGCCGAGTTCCGTCAGCTTGTTGTCCGCAATCCGGTACGCCCGGCGCTGCGCTTCGGTCAGGTGCCCGAGCACGATCACCGGCGCCTCGGTCAGCCCGAGCTGCGTCGCGGCCAGCACGCGCCCGTGGCCTGCTATCAGTTCGCCGTCCTCGCCGACGAGGCAGGGCACGGTCCAGCCGAACTCGGCCATGCTGGCGGCGATCTTCGCGACCTGATCCGCGCCATGCGCCTTCGCGTTCTTCGCGTAGGGCTGGAGGCGCGACAGCGGCCACGTCTCGATCGCGTCCGGGGCGAAGCTCAACGTCATGATGGGCACGGTTCCTCGGTCGGGTGGATGCCGGTGGCTTCCGGACTCCGGATGCCGGGCCGGACTCCACACGGGGTCCAGCGGCCACCAGCGGTGTCCGGTCGGAAGGCCAGCGTTCATTGGTGTTTGCGCGGGGCGCGCGTGGCTCCGGCTTCCGGGTGGCTTCCCAAAAATCCGGCCCTGTCGCTGGCGATGTTCCGCGCTTCGCCCGCCAGCATACGAATGTCGCCAGGAAGGAACCGGAAACTCCCTCGTGGTGGACCCCGGCCAGACCCTTGCTGGATACCGGGGTCCAGACGGCCCCCCGTCAACGCAAGGGGAGAGCGGGCTTTCCAGCGCACTCTCCCCATCTTGCCTTCGGAATAGCATGGATCTGTTGCAGATGTCGAAGGAAAAAGTGTTGCAACACATTGGAGTCACTGCGCATTCAGACGCGCAGCGATCTTGGTCAGCGCCAGTTGCCAGCGACGCCACGCGGTCGTGCGGTCGCAACCCAGTTCCCCGCTGATCTGCTTCCACGGCACCCGAGCCGCGCGCGACCAGACCAGCTTGCGCTCCGCCTCCTCGATCCAGAGCATCCAGTCGAAGGTCTGCTCGAGCCGGGTGATCGCGGCGGCCGAGGGCCAGACCCGCATCGGCTGCGGCTCCATCGCCGCGATCTCGCGGCTGGTCCGCACGATGTCGGGCCAGGTGTTGAAGTAGCCCTGCGCCTTGACGGGCGGCAGCTTGCGGAGGGTGCGGAACGCTTCCTCGAAATGATCGGCGACGCAGTCGGCGGTCCATTCGCGATCAGCCATGGCGCGCCTCCCTGTCGGAAGGGCGCGGGCCATAGAGCTTCTCGCCCAGCTGGCGGACCAGTTCACGCTCGGGCCAGGTGAGGCGGTCGTCATCCGCGGAGACCGCGAGGACGCCCTGTTCCTGCCAGCCCTCGCGCTTGACCTGCTCGGGATCCCGGCGGCGGCCGCCGTAGCCGTGGGGATGCCATCTCATGCGACACCTCCCTTCGTCTCGATTGCCCAGAGCAGGATGGCGATGGCGTCGGCCTCGTTGTCGTCGGCCGGGCTGAAGCCAAGGGCGCGAACGGCGGCGACCATGGCTGCCTTTTCGGCGTTGCCCTTGCCAGCGGCGTGACGCTTGATCGTGCCGACCGGGACGCCCTCGTAGGGCACGCCGCGCAGTTCCGCCCATGCGGTCAGCGTGGCCATGAGCCCGCCGTAGATGTGGCTCGCGTCGGTGCCTGCGTGCCGGCGGACTTCCTCGAACCAGATCGCAGCAACGGGTCCGGACAGCCGGTCAATCTCGGTCAGCCAGTTGGTGAAGCGCAGGTAGCGCATGCCGCCGCCGTCGAAGCGCCCCGGGCGCAGCGAGACGGTGCCGCTGGTGATCAGCCCGTCATGGCCGCGGATCGCCCAGCCGGTCGAGGTGCCGAGGTCGAGCGCGAGGATGCAGCGGTTGCGGGGGGTGTCGAGCGGCAGCGATTCAAACCTTGCGCCGTCGCAATTGGGGATCAGAGTCGGCTGAGCCATGATGGGTCTCCTTTGCCGGTGGCCTGTGGTGGTGGAAGACGACGGCGGTCTGGTGCTTGGCGGTACGGGGCCGCCGTCGTCGGATCGGAAAGCACAAGGGAGCGTCACGGCGGCGCGCGGGGCTGGC
>JBDHSQ010000155.1:0-6664 GCA_039808285.1 Paracoccaceae bacterium | reverse complement strand
GGGCAACCCGAACATGGGCATCTTCAAGGCGCTTTACGGCGATGCGGTGGACACCGGATCGCTTCCGGCCAGCCCGCGGGCCTGCCACGCCTTTCCGGCCGCGGATTCAGCCTTCCTCCACGACGGCATCGCCTATGTCTGCCTGGAGGACTTTGCGCCCCTGACCGACGGGCTTTCCTGCGCCCCGCTCGCCGCGGGCGGCGCGATCTGCCTCGGCCCGCGCGTCTTCGCCCATGTCGGGCCGACCTGCCTCGGCACCGGGCCGGACGACCCCGAGATGCGCCTGGCCTTCCACTACGAGGGGCGCGCCTTCGTGCCGGAGCGCTCGTTCAGTGCCGCGAGCGATGCCGTGCGGATGGCGGACGGCTGCTATACGCTCGCGCTCGCGCCGAACCCCAGGGAGCTGCGGTCGATGACCGTCCGGCTTGTCGGGCGGGACGGGGCGACACTCTGGCAAGAGGCGGTGGCCGTTGACGCGCTCCGCCCGCTGCCGAAGCCCTGACCGGGCCGCGCCTCAGTCCGGCCGCATCGCGCCGCGGTCGAGCCGGATCGGGAAGCGCGCGCGGATGGCGCGGTCGGCCCTGGCGGAAATCCCCTCGACATGGTGTGTGGCGAGGAGTTCGGCCGCCCGCACCCGCGCGCGTTCCGCCATCGTCAGGCTGCCCGTCGCCGTCCAGAGCGCGACGGGCGCGCGATCTGCGAGCGCGGGATAGACGTATTCCGTCTCCATGCACCTGAGCGTGGCGGGGGCGCCAAGGAAATGCCCCTCGCCCCGGACGGCGGCCTTGATCGCCGCGACCGACAGCGTCTCGTCGGTGACCTCGATCCCCCGCACCACGCGCTCGGCCATCCCCAGCATGTCGTTGTCGATCACCAGCGCCTCGTAGGACACGCCCATGAGGCTCGCCGTCATCCCCGCCGCTTCCATCACCCGGTTCGCCCCGGCAAGGCCCGCCACGACACTGGTGATTCCCTTCTCGTAGCCCATCTGCGCATCCGGCATCTTGGCATCCGTCATCGAGGCCGCGACCGTCGTCGGCACGTCGTAGAACCGCCCGATCTGGGCGATGGCGGCCATCAGCACGGCGACCTCGGCCGACCCGCCGGCGAAGGCACCGGTCCTGAGGTCCACGGTGAAGGGCCAGGCGGCGAAGGACATCGGGCAGCCGGGGTTGACCAGGTTGACGACCGCGAGACAGCCGAGCGCCTCGGCCGTCACCTGGACGAGCGCGCCGGCGAGATAGGCGGGCGCCGTCGCCCCCGACTGCGGCGCGATGGCGATGTCGCTGACAAGGCCGAGCCGCGCGGTCGCCACCATCACGTCGAGGCTGTCGCGCGCGAAGCGCAGCGGCGAGACGATCGGGCAGCCGCCGAAGGAGGCGAAGGGGCGGTCGCGGAACCTGCGCTCCGACCCGGCGACCGCCGCGTAGATCTCCATCACCGCGGGCAGCGCCTCCACGGTGTTCAGCGCATGTTCGACGGGCTTCGTCGTGCCGGCAAGAACGGCATAGGCCACGTTGATGTCGGCCTCCACCGGGTCGGCGATCTCGGTCGGCACGACCATCTGGCCATACTGGTGGAGGTTCGGCAGCGCATCGGTGACGCGGGCGGTGTCATAGACATCGCGGAGCGTCGAGGGCCGGTAGCTGCGGCTTTCGATGTCGAGGACCGAGACCGCCTCGCCCGAGGTCGCGTAATGCACCCGGCTGCCGCCGACATGCAGGTCGGCGTGCGCCGGGTCGCGGCTGTGGATCACGTAATCCCGCGCCGCCCGCGTCAGAAGGTCTTCGACCAGCGCGGCAGGAAAGACGAGCCGGCCCTGCCCGTCCAGCCGGCATCCTCGCGCCGTGGCCAGCGCGATCACCTCGTCGCTTGCCCCGGCGATTCCGGTCTCGGCGAGAATGTCGAGCGCGGCGCGGTGGATGCGGACGAGATCCGCATCCGACAGTGGGTTGTAGCGCCCGCCCTCGAGTCCCGCCCGCACCGGCTTGCGGGCGTCATCGGGCGCCGATCCGCGAAGCGCGATGCGGCCGGCACGGCCGCCGGACCGGGTCCGCCGCGCGGGAGCGGCATCCGTCATGCGCGCCCTCACCAATCCGCCGGCGGGGTCGCCGTCCGGCGGGGGTGGCGGAAGAAGGCCCGCTCGACGATCCGTGCCCTCGCCATCCGCCGCTGCCAGACCAGTTCGCGCTGGCGGTAGATTTCCACCCAGAGATCGCCCGCTTCGTCGTAGGGCGCCTCGACCCAGGCGTGGGCGATGTTGCGCTTCAACGTCGGCGACCAGAGCGCGGAGGTGACGAAGCCGACCTCGCGGCGCTTCGCATGGTAGACGAGCGCGTGGTGGGCGGGCTTGTCGCGGTCGATCTCGATCGCCACCAGCCTGCGCCGGGGCTTTCCCTTCGCGAGTCGCACCAGCGCCCGGCGGCCGTTGAACTGCGGCTTGTCGAGCGCCACCAGCCAGTCGAGCCCCAGTTCGTAGGGATTGCGCGCGCGGCCCGGCCGCAGATGCGTCTCGGAGGAGACGAAATCGACCCGCGGCAGCAGGAACCCCGCCTCGATCCGCGCCATGTCGAGCGCCTGGTAGCCGATCACCCTGATGCCGCGCAGCCGCCCGGCCTCCATCAGCCGGTCCCAGACGGCGAGCGCATCCTCCGGCGCCATCCAGAGCTCATAGCCGAGATCGCCGGTGAAGCCGGTGCGCGACACCGTGACCGCATGAGTATCGACCCGGAACTCCCTGAGATCGAACGGTTTCATCGCCTCGATACCCGCCAGCCCGGCGTCCCGGAGCACCGCGCAGGAGGTCGGACCCTGAAGCGCCAGCCCGGCGATGTCGCGGCTCACATCCTCCACCGTCACGTCGAAGCCCCAGGCCACGTCGTCGAGCCAGGCCAGTTGCGGCTCCTGGCAGCAGAGGCGGAACTCGGTGGCCGAAAGCCGGAAGAGCGTGCCATCGTCGACCACGTTGCCCGCCTCGTCGCACCAGATCGCATAGGCGACCCGGCCGGGCCTCAGCTTCGTCACGTCGCGGGTGACAAGCCGGTTCGCCACCGCCTCGGCATCGGGCCCGGCGATGCGGTATTTCATCATCGGCGAGACGTCGAAGAGCGTCGCCTGGTTGCGGATGGCGAAATACTCGAACTCCACCGTGTCGAGCACGGCCGGCGAGGCGACGCCCATCCAGTTCATCCAGGCCCGCTGGTGGTTCAAGGCCTCGAGGCGGTCGTGGAACGGCCCCGGCACAAGGCCCATCGGCACCGCCTCGCGCGGCTCTGTCACGGCGTTCATCTTCCCCTCCCGTCCTTCAGCGCCACGCCGGCGGCGTTCCAGCCCGGCAGGCCGGTCACGTCGCCGCCGGGATGCGCGCCCGCGCCGCAGAGATAGAGCCCCGCCACCGGCATCCGGTATTGCGCCGCGCCGGCGAAGGGCCGCAGCATCAGCATCTGGTCCACCCGGAACTCGCCGTGGTGCCAGTGCCCGCCCGGCAGGCCGAAGCGGGCCTCGATGTCGGCGGGGGTGGCGAGCGTCACATCCCCGACCTCCGCCGCCAGCCCCGGCATCGCCGCATCCAGCACCGAGAGCACGTTCGCCACCAGCCGGTCGCGCGCCTCCGCCGTCCAGCCACCCTTCAGCGTGCAGGGCACGAACTGGGCGCTGACCGCGAGGCGCGAGGCGCCCGCGTCCCAGTGGCACTCCAGCGCTGGCCTGTCAGGATTCTCCTTGTATTTCGCGGCGTTGAAGGCCGCTTCCAATGTGCCCATCGCGGGCGCGACGATGATCCGGTCGCCGGGGCCCGGCAGGGTGCCGCCGGGCAGCCGCGGCGGGGCGGCAAGCGCCAGATCGAGCCGCGCCACCATGCCCTCCGTTGCCATCCGCCGGGCGCGGCGCACGTCCTCGGCGTCGAGGTGGCGGACGCCGAGCAGATCCAGCAGCGTAGCCTTCGGATGGGCGTTCGAGAAGACAAGGGGCGCGCGGATCTCCTCGCCGCCCGCGAGCCGCACCCCCTCCACCCGGTCGTCGCCGGCCAGCAGCGCCTCCACCCGGGCGCCGGTCCGCACCTGCCCGCCCGCCGCCTCCACCGCCCTGACCAGCGCCGCGACGATCGCCCCGGCCCCGCCCTCGGGCATCACCCGCGGCTGGCCGGCGAGCCGGTAGAGCAGCGGCAGCACCGTGCCGGGCGAGCGCGGCCCCATCGCGCCGCCCAGCGTCGCCTCCATCGCCAGCGCGCCGGCCAGCGCGCCGTCGCCGATCTCGTCGTTCAGGAGATCCCAGACGTTCGAGAGAAGGATGCGCAAGAGCTCGCGCATCTCCGCCCGGCCGAGCATCCGCACCCCGAGGCCGAGCCGGGCCAGCGTCATCAGCTCGCCCCAGCCGCCGTCGCGGAGCCGCGGCGGCACCTTCAGCATCATCGGCGCGAGTGCGGACGCCTGCCGTGCGAGCCGGCGGTGGAGGTCCGCGAAGGCCGCGGCGGTGGCGGCGTCCACGCCGGTCACGGCCGCGCCCTCGATCCGCAGCGGCGCATCGCCGCCGAGCGCCAGCGTCGCCATCGGCCGTCCCGGCCGCAGCCCGTGGCGGTGGAGCGCGAGGCCGCGGGCGACCTCGGGGTGAAGCCCGGTCGGCATCGCGGCGATCCGCATGCCCCCCGCCTCGCCCAGAAGCCCGCCGGGCGCCGCTTCGGCCTCCAGCACCAGCACCCGCCGGCCCGCCTGCCCCAGCCGCGCGGCGGCGACGAGGCCGTTGTGGCCCGCACCGATGACGATCGCGTCAAGGCTCATGCCGCGGCCCCCATGTCGATCTTGCGGCGCAGGTCGCGCAGCACCTCGCGCGCCGCATTGGCCCCCGGCGCGCCCATGACGCCGCCGCCCGGATGGGTGGAGGAGCCGCACATGTAGAGCCCGCGGACCGGCGAGCGGTATTGCGCATAGCCCGGCACCGGCCGGTTGAAAAGAAGCTGGTCGAAGGTCAGCTCGCCCTGGAAGATGTTGCCCTCGGTCAGCCCGACCTCGCGCTCGATGTCGGCCGGGGTGCGCACCTCCTTGTGGACGATGAGGTCCTTGAAATCAGGCACATGGCTGGCGATCTTGCCGATCACGGTCTGCGCGAAGGCCTCGCGCCTGGCGTCGTCCCAGGGCCCGTCGGCAAGCTCGTAGGGCGCGTATTGCACGAAGACCGTGGCATAGTGCTTGCCCGGCGGCGCCATCGTCGGGTCGATCTGGGTCGGGATGAGGAAGTCCACGTAAGGGCTTGAGGACCAACGGCCTTCCTTCCAGTCGTCATAGGCGCGCTCGATCTCCGCCATGTCGTCGAGGAAGTGGAGGTCGCCGCGCAGGAAGCGCGCCCCCTTCGGCGCCGCCCGGAAGGTCGGCATCGCGTCGAGCGCGATGTTGAGCTTGCCGGAGGAGCCGCGGAAGCGGTAGCGGCGCACCGCCTTGAGGAAGTCCCCGGGCAGGTCCGCCGCCTCGGTGTGATCGACGAAGGTGCGCCGCACGTCCATGCCGGAGACCACCGTGTCGGCATGGAACTCGTCGCCGTTCTCGAGCGCCACGCCGGTCACCCGCCCGCCCCGCACGAGGAAGCGGTGCAGCCCCGACCCGGTCCTGATCTCGCCGCCGGCGGCGCGGAAGCTCGCCGCCATCGCCTTGGTGATCGCCCCCATGCCGCCGCGGGCGAAGCCCCAGGCGCCGATCGAGCCGTCGACCTCGCCCATGTAGTGATGCAGCAGCACATAGGCCGTGCCCGGCGAGTAGGGCCCGAGCCCGGTGCCGATGATCCCCGACCCGGCCAGATGCGCCTTGACGATGTCCGACCGCAGGTGCTCGTCGAGGAACTCGGCGATCGACAGCGTCCAGAACCGCACCGTCTCGGCCATGTCGCGCTCGCCGAGGCCGTGGAAGCGGCGACCGATGTAGAGAAGCTCGGCGATGTCGCGCGGGCGGAACGAGGTCGGGTCCGGCGCGGTCCTGAGCAGCAGCGGCTTGATGAAGCGGCACTGCTTCATCACCGCGCGGGCGTAGCGCTCATAGCCGTCGGCATCGCGCGGGTCGTGGCGGATCAGCTCGCGGCGGAGCGCGTCGTGGTCGGAGGCATAGTTGAAATATTCGCCCTTCGAGTTGAAGGTGGCGCCGCTCTCGTAGGGGATCACCTGCAACCCGTGCTTCGGCAGTTCCAGCGCCCGGATGATCTCGGGGCGCAGGAGCGAGCAGACATAGGAGCAGTTGGAATAGGTCCAGCCCGGCGTCAGTTCCCGGCTGACCGCGGCGCCGCCGACATAGTCGTTCTTCTCGACCACCAGCACCTTGAGCCCGGCGCGGGCGAGGAAGCAGGCCGTGGTCAGCCCGTTGTGCCCGGCACCGACGACGATCGCATCGTATCTCATCCGCTCCCCCTCCCCGATTCCCCGACCTGTCGGAGAGACTAGCAACATTCTGAGCGCCCGGTCAAAATAATATCTGAGCGCTCAGTCAGATTCTTCTTCACAGGCCGCGCCACGGGGACTACATCGGGGCAAAGGCCGGAGCGGCGACATGGACACGAAGCTTTCCCCCACCTCGCGGCGCACGCAGGCGCGGATCATCGACGCGGTGGTCGATTCGGTGGCCGCGCACGGCATTTCCGGCACCACGCTCGCCACCGTGGCCAGGGGCGCGGGCGTGTCGCAGGGCGT
>JBDHSQ010000154.1:0-6697 GCA_039808285.1 Paracoccaceae bacterium | reverse complement strand
CGCGGCGCGCGCGGCGGGCCCGAGCGGCGGACGCAGATCGTCGAGCTCGCCTCGGGCGACGAGGAGCGCAATGCGAGCTGGGCCAACTCGCGCCGCCGCTACGATGTCGCCTACGGCATCCGCCGCGCCGATGATCTCGCCGCCGTCGTCGCCTTCTTCGAGGCACGGAATGGGCGGCTGCATGGCTTTCGGTTCAAGGACTGGGGCGATCACAAGTCCTGCCTGCCGTCCCAGACGCCAGCGCCGACCGATCAGGCGATCGGCACCGGCGACGGCACGACGAGCGCCTTCCAGCTGGTGAAGCGCTACGCCTCCGGCGCGCAAACTTGGACACGCGCCATAGCCAAACCGGTGACCGGAACCGTGCGCATCGCGGTGGCGGGCGTCGAGCAGCTCTCCGGCTGGTCGGTCGACGCCACGACCGGCGTCGTCACCTTCGGCGTCGCGCCGGGCGCTGGCGTCGCCGTCACAGCGGGCTTCACCTTCGACGTGCCAGTCCGTTTCGACACCGACGCGCTCGACGTGACGCTCGACCTCGAGCGGCTCGGCTCGATCACCTCCATTCCGCTGCTGGAGATCCGGCGATGAACGACACCGGCAGCTTCGTCGCAGCCGTCCTACGCGAGCTCGCGGCCTCGACCGCCGTGATCCTCGCCGCCTGGGGCGCGCTCGGCGGCGCCACGAACGCACTGACCACGAAGATGCGGCTGCGCGATGCGCTGCGGCACATCCTGCTCGGCGGGCTGATCGCCGCCGGGATGGGCAGCCTCTCCATGGCCGTGATCACCGCCTGGCTCAGTCTGCCGCCCGAGGCGATCCCCGCAGGCGGAGCGGCGGGTTCGGCGGCCTATCTCGTCGGGGTCTTCGGACCGGCCTTCATCGAGATGCTGCTCGCCCGCCTCCGCCGCGCCAACGAAGGCCGCGGCGATGAATGAGCTCATTCGCCTCGCGCGCTCCCTCCGCTGCGAGCCTTCCGCTCCACGGCAGGCTTTCGCCCATCGCCTGCGCATTGGCCTTGCCGTCGCGGCACTGATCCTGATCCTCTCGCTTCTCCGGTAATCTCATGCACATGACCGACCGGGGCCTGCTGGCCCTCGTCCGGCACGAAGGACTCGTGCCCGGACCCTATCTTGATGTGAAAAAGGTCTGGACCTTCGGCATCGGCCACACGGCTGCCGCCGGGGAGCCCGATCCGTCCACGATGCCGCGCGGCATGCCCGCCGATCTCGACGCCGGGATCCGCGAGGCGTTCCGGGTCTTCCATGCCGACCTCGCCCGCTACGAGGCCGCTGTCCTGCGCGCCGTGAAGGTTCCGCTGGCGCCGCACGAGTTCGATGCGCTGGTCAGCTTTCACTACAACACCGGCGGCATCGCGAAGGCCGCGCTCACCCGGCACCTCAACGCCGGCAATCGCGTTGCAGCCGCCGACGCGTTTCTGAACTGGCGGCGACCGGCCTCCATCATCCCGCGCCGCGAAGCCGAGCGCGACCTGTTCCGCCACGGCCAATATCCCGGCGGCACGATCCCGGTCTGGTCCGTGGACCGCGCGGGCCGCGTGGACTTCTCCAGGCCGATCCGCCGCCTGACGGAAGACGAGGCTCTGGCCCTGCTGCGGCCGTCGCCGCTGCCGAGACCGCCGGTCTTCGATCTTGCTCCCGACGCGCCGACCGGCTGGCTCGCCCGCCTGGCCGCCTTCTTCTCCATCCTGATCCGGAGGGCCTGACCCATGCGCTACATTCGTCCGACCTCGCTCACCTGGTGGGCGGGACTGCTCGCCATGCTCACCGGCATTGCCTCTCTCGCGTTGCCCGCGACCGGGCCGCTCGGGGAAGTGTCCCGCCTCGTCGCACTGCTCGCCGGCTCGGGGGACGCTTCGCCCGCGGGGCTCATGTTCCTCGGTCTGGGCCTGATCGGTCTGCGGGACCGGATCGAGCGCGGGTTCCGCGGCGATGCTTGAGTTCTTCGCAGGTGTCGTCGTGGGCGGCTGCCTCGGCGTATTCGTCGTCGCCCTCTGCATGGCCGCCGCACGCGGGGAGCGGGACGATGGCTGAACTCCTCATCTGGCTGGTCGCGGCTCTCGGCGCGGTCGGGGGCGTCGTCCTCGGCCGGGTCTGGGGCCGAGTGGAAGGGGAACGTGCAGGCAAACGGGAGGCGGAACGCGATGCGATCAAAGACAAGAACAACCGTGTCGAGCGCGGGCGGGATGCGGTTCGTGATGGCCGCGGCGCTGGCGATCCCGCTGACCGGCTGCGCCGCAACGATGGGCGGTGGTGACGCCGGCTGCGCCTCCTACGCCGAGGCGCGGCTCGCCCGGCCGCCCGCCGAGACTGTCGCAGCCGTGCCGCCGGACTGGGCGAGCTGGATCGCCGATCTCGACGACCGAATGACGGGAACCTGCCGATGAAATCCCTCTCGCCCGAGCTTCAGGCGCATCTCGACGAGGGCACGACGACGCTCGCCTGGTGCTGGCGCATCACCCGTGCCGACGGCGTCACCTTCGGCTTCACCGATCACGACCGGACGCTGAGCTTCGACGAGACCGACTTCGAGCCCGAGAGCGGGTTGACCGCCTCCGAGGTCCGCTCGGGCTCGGACTTGTCGGTGGATGCGCAGGACGCGGAAGGCGTGCTGACCTCGGACCAGATCACCGAGACCGACATTCTTGACTGCCGATGGGACAACGCCGAGGTCGAGGTCTGGCGGGTGAACTGGGCCGACACTGGCCAGCGCGTGCTGATGCGGCGCGGTGCCATCGGCCAGATCCGGCGCGGGCGGCTCGCCTTCGTCGCCGAGGTGCGCTCGCTCGCCCATGTGCTGGGCCAGACGGTGGGACGGACCTTCCAGGCGACCTGCGACGCGGCGCTCGGCGATGCGCGCTGCGGAGTGGACATCGAAAATCCCGCCTTCAGCGGCACCGGCGCCGTCATCGATCTCCTGCGCGACAGGGCCTTCACCGCCTCTGGCCTCGGCGGCTTCGCCTCCGGCTGGTTCACCTTCGGCACGCTGAACTGGACGAGCGGCGCAAATGCGGGGCGGCGCACCGAGGTGCTGGGCCATGACGTCACGGATGGCATTGCCGTGCTGACGCTCCTCGAGGCGCCGGTGCGCGCGATCGCCGAGGGCGACGGTTTCACCATCCGCGCGGGCTGCGACAAGCGCATGGAGACCTGTGGCGCGAAGTTCGCGAACACCGCCAACTTCCGGGGTTTCCCGCACATCCCCGGCCAGGACGCCGTGCTGCGCTACGCCACGAAGGACGGCGGCCACGAGGGAGGGGTGCTGTGACGCAACCCCTCGCATCGGCCGACCCGACGCGCGTCATCTCCGTCGCAGGCTCCTGGCTCGGCACACCGTACCACGACCAGGCCAGCCTGCGCGGTGTCGGCTGCGATTGCCTCGGGCTGGCCCGGGGCGTCTGGCGCGAGGTCGTCGGCCCCGAGCCGTTCCCGATCCCGCCCTACAGCCGCGACTGGGGCGAGACCGGGCCGCGCGAGGTTCTTGCCGAGGGCGCGGGGCGCATGATGATCGAAGTGGAACCGGCGGCGGCCGGTCCCGGCGCGCTGGTGCTGTTCCGCATGAAGCCCCGCGCCATCGCCAAGCATGTCGGGATCCTCACCGGCCCCGATACCTTCCTCCACGCCTATGAGCGGCTCGGCGTGATCGAGGAACCGCTCACCCCATCCTGGCGGCGGCGCATCGCCTTCGCCTTCCTGTTTCCGCAACGCTGAGGCCCGACCATGGCAACGCTTGTTCTCGGCGCGGCCGGTGCCGCCATTGGCAGCAGCATCGGCGGCGCGATCCTCGGCGTGAGTGCCGCCACCATCGGCGGCTTCATCGGCTCCAGCATCGGCTCGGTGGTCGACAGCTGGATCATCTCGTCGCTGGCGCCCACACAGCGCATCGAGGGCGCGCGGCTCGACACGCTCCGCATCACCTCGGCCACCGAGGGCGCGGTCATCCCGCGGCTCTATGGCCGGATGCGCATGGGCGGCAACATCATCTGGGCGACCGATTTCCGCGAGGAGACGAAGACCACCACGCAGGGCGGCGGCAAGGGCGGCGGAGGCGGCAAAGTCAAGACGACCGAGTATCTCTACTTTGCCAGTTTCGCCGTAGCGCTCTGCGAGGGCCCGATCACCGGGATCGGCCGCATCTGGGCCGACGGCAAGCCGATGGACCTCTCCGGCGTCACCTGGCGCTGGTATCCGGGCGACGAGGCGCAGACGGCGGACCCGTTCATTGCGGCGAAGATGGGCGCGGCCAACACGCCCGCCTATCGCGGCACCGCCTATGTGGTCTTCGAGGAACTGGCGCTCTCGACCTACGGCAACCGCCTGCCGCAGCTCTCCTTCGAGGTGTTCCGGCCGCTGGCCGATCCCGACACCGCCGAGGCGCTGACCCGCGCGGTCACCATGATCCCGGCCTCGGGCGAGTTCACCTATGCCACGCAGGCGATCCGGAAGACCGATGGCGGCGCAACGGTACCCGAGAACCTGAACGCGCTGGCCGACTCCACCGACATGGTGGAGGCGCTCGACCGGCTGCAGGCGATGGCGCCTGCGGTCGAGAGCGTCAGCCTCGTCGTGGCGTGGTTCGGCGACGATCTGCGCGCGGGATCCTGCAGGGTGCGGCCGGGCGTCGAGGTGTCCGCAAAGTCGACCACGCCCGCCAGCTGGTCGGTGAATGGCGTGAGCCGCGCCGGTGCCTTCCTCGTCAGCCGCGACGATCAGGATCGCCCGGTCTATGGCGGCACGCCGTCCGACTTCGCCGTGGTGCAGGCGATCCAGGAGATGAAGGCCCGCGGGCTGCGCGTGACATTCTATCCCTTCATCCTGATGGACGTGCCGCCCGGCAACAGTCTGCCGAACCCCTATTCGGACAACGCCGCCGAGACCGGCCAGCCCGCGTTTCCCTGGCGGGGGCGGATCACCTGTTCGCCTGCAGCGGGCTTCGCCGGGACCGTGGACAAGACCGGCACGGCCGCCGCGCAGGTCGCGAGCTTCTTCGGAGCCGCGACGCCCGCGAGCTTTAGTGTCTCGGGCCAGTCGGTTTCGTGGACCGGCCCGTCCGGCGACTGGGGCCTGCGGCGCATGGTGCTGCACTACGCCCATCTCTGCGCGGCGGCGGGCGGTGTCGACGCCTTCCTGATCGGCACCGAGATGCCGGGGCTGACGACGATCCGCTCGGGGGCCAGCACCTATCCCGCCGTGCAGGCCTATCGGGATCTGCTCGCCGATGTGCGCTCGATCCTCGGGTCCGGCACCAAGATCGGCTACGCCGCCGACTGGTCGGAATACTTCGGGCACCAGCCGGGCGACGGCAGCGGCGACGTGTTCTTCCACCTCGACCCGCTCTGGTCGGATGCCAACATCGATTTCATCGCGATCGACAATTACATGCCGCTCTCCGACTGGCGGGACGGGTTCGAGCATGCCGACGCGGCCGAGGGCTGGCCTGCGATCTATGACCGGACCTATCTGCAGAGGAACATCGCGGGCGGCGAAGGCTTCGACTGGTTCTATGCCTCTGCCGCCGACAGATCCGCGCAGGTCCGCACCCCGATCACCGATGGCGCGGCGGCCAAGCCGTGGGTGTTCCGCTACAAGGACCTGCGCGCCTGGTGGTCGAACCCGCACTACAATCGCCCGGGTGGGGTGGAGAGCGGCACACCGACGGCGTGGGTGCCGGAGTCGAAGCCGATCTGGTTCACCGAGCTCGGCTGTCCGGCCATCGACCGGGGCACCAACCAGCCCAACGTGTTCTTCGACCCGAAGTCGTCGGAGAGCTTCACGCCGCATTTCTCGCGAGGCTGGCGCGACGACGCGATCCAACGCGCCTACCTCGAGGCCAGCTACCTCTGGTGGGGTCAGGGCGCGAACAACCCGACGTCATCCGTCTACGGCGGCCGGATGGTCCATGTCCCCGAATGCGCCGCCTGGACCTGGGACGCGCGGCCCTATCCGTTCTTTCCGGAGCTGACCGGCACCTGGACAGACGGCCCGAACTGGCGGCTCGGTCACTGGCTGACCGGACGGCTCGGCGCGGTGTCGCTGCCGGCCCTCGTGCGCCATCTCTGCCTGCGCGCTGGGCTGGCGGAAAGCCTGATCGACGTCTCGGGCCTCTGGGGCGCGGTCGAGGGCTATGTGATCGGGGCACTCGAAAGCCCCCGCGCCTCGATTTCCACCTTGGCCCGCCACTTCGGGTTCGATGCCATCGAAACGGAGGGCGTGATCCGCTTCGTCATGCGCGGCCGCGCCTCGGTTGCGACGCTCACCATCGACGATCTCGTCGCAAGCCGCGAGGGCGAGGCCTTCGAGCTGACCCGCGGCCAGGAGACCGAACTGCCCCAGGCGCTGAAATGGCAGGTCGCCCGCGCGGACGAGGATTATGACGCAGCGCTTGTCGAGGCCCGCCGTATCACGGTCGACACCACGCGCATTGCCTCGGAAAGTTTCCCGATGGCGATCCCGCCCGAAGAGGCCGAACGCCGCTGCCGCCGCGCGCTGATGGAAGCCTGGATCGGCCGGGAGAGCGCCACCTTCCGCCTGCCGCCCTCGCGGCTAGCCCTCGATCCCGCCGACGTCATCCGGCTGGCGCATGATGGCCGTGAGGTCGAGTTCCGCCTCGTCTCCGTCGCCGATGCCGAGGCGCGCGGGATCGAGGCTGTCCGCCAGGACCGCGCCGCCTACGATCTGCC
>JBDHSQ010000153.1:0-6929 GCA_039808285.1 Paracoccaceae bacterium | reverse complement strand
CCGCACGGCGGCTGCGCCGCGGGGATCGACCGGATGGTGATGCTGCTGGCCGACACGGCGAACATCCGCGAGGTGATCATGTTCCCGATGAACCAGCGCGCCGAGGACCTGATGATGGGCGCGCCGAGCGAACCCACCAACGAGCAGCTCAGGGAATTGCGGCTGCGGGTGGTGCGGGAGTGATGTTTCACTGCCTGATCGCCGGCGGGTTCGACATCGAGACGCGAAATCACGCGGCGACGATCCTGACAGGCGACTTTGCGGCTGAAACCGAGGCGCTGGTCGCCTCGCTCCTCGGTTTCCGCATCACCGCGAAGGACATCATCCAGAGCGGCGGCGGCCATGCGGAATCGACGATGCGGCTGCGCAATGCGCTCGTCGCGGCGGGGTGGAAGAAACATACCTTCGTGGTCCGCACCAGCGTGGACGGTGTGGAGCGGGAGGCGATCTCGCACGAGGTGGATCACGTCTGCCGGGCGGCGAACGGCACGCTTGCGCTCGAGATCGAGTGGAACAACAAGGATCCGTTCTTCGACCGCGACCTTGAGAATTTCCAGCGCCTGCACATGCAGGGCGCCATCTCGGCCGGAGTCCTCGTGACCCGCGGCGCGCGGCTGCAAGCGGCGATGGTCGGGATCGTCGCCGCGGCCGTCAGGACGGCCGGCATCGTCGACGCGACCGAACTTGCGTCCTGGGGCGTGAAGGAGCGCACCGCGCGGCAGCGCAAGAACCTCGCGGCGTTGCTGGAACGGCAGGTGCCGTTCGCCGAAGCCTTCGCGCGGTCTTTCGTGTCGGACAAATACGGGATGGCCACGACGCATTGGTCCAAGCTGGTGGATCGCATCAACCGCGGCGTCGGCAATCCCTGCCCGCTCCTGCTGATCGGCCTGCCGCTCGAAGCGGTCTCCGACTACTCCGCGGCCACCGCCGAGTTGTAGGAATAGGTCTTCCAGTCGGGCTTGTAGTCCGCGTCCGCCTGGTTGCCCCAGACTGTCCAGCCGTCGCGGACGCCGCGGCCGAACAACTCCAGATACGGGCCCCAGGAACAGCTTTCGATGATGTCGTATTGCTCGTCCGGCTTGCGGGAATGCTCCCGCTTGCGGGTGGAGAGGAAGTTCACCTGCCGGCGGCCGGGTGCGAGGGTGCGGGCGTTCCTGCCGCGGGTTCCGAACAGGATGATTTCGGTCACGTTGCGGAAGTAGAAGCCGACGCCGCGCCCGTCGGAGCCGCCGTCCTTGCGCTCCTTGTGCCAGATCAGGTTCGACTTGTAATCGAACCCCCAGGCGGAGAGCACCCGAAGCCCTTCGGGCAGGAGTGCGTTCGGCACCCAGAGGTAGCAATGCGCCCGGTCTTCGAGATGCCGGGCGACCGGCAGGTCGCAAATCTCCTCGAGGGTCATCGTCGGATAGCGCGCAAGCCGCTTGTGTTCCGGCGCCACCTTGCCCGTGCGGTTGGTGAACCGCCACGGCGGATCGGCGAGGACGCAGCCGAAACGGTCGCCCTTGAGGAAATCGGTCAGATCTTGCGCGGCGGGGGTTCCCATGTCCAACATATTGCGGTTCTTTCGCGGAAGTCTCAACGCGAACGATAGAAGAACATCGGTTAACGCGCAATGAAGGAAAGCGCCGGTTCCGCGGCTGTGGCGTGGTGGAGCGGCGGGGGGGAATGCGCGAAAGCCGCGCCCGGGGGGGGGGCGCGGCTTCATGCCGTTGCGGCAGCCGTCGTCAGAACGCCGAGGCGGCCGTCGCCGCGATGGAGAAGGTCAGCGACATGAGGCCGATGCCGAACACCGCCCAGTGCGCGCCCTTCACCAGCCTTTCGTTCAATGCCATGCGGAGGATGTCTTTTGCCATGTCCGTCTTCCCAAACACACCAGAACCCATGCCCGCACTGTCGGGTCCGAATGCGGCAGGATCGGGGCGCGGGCCGGGCCCGGGCGGGGCGATTCCGGTGCGTTTTGGCGGCGAGTGCGCCGGGTCGCGGCCTTGCGGGTAGCGGGCGCGGCCCTATGATGCGGCCGACCGGACAAGGGAGGGGCAGATGGGCGAGGACGAGCGACTGGGCAGGCCGGTGCGGGGATGGAGTCCGCCGCGACGGCCGGATTGGGCGCGGATCGAGGGGCGCTACGTGACGCTCGAACGGCTCGACCCGGCGCGCCACGCCGCCGACCTGCACGCGGCGAACCGCGCCAGCGACGCGATCTGGGACTATCTGCCCTATGGCCCCTTCGCGGAGGAGGCGGCCTATCGCGCCTGGGCCGAGGGCATGGCGGTGCGCGACGATCCCTGGTTCGTGGCGCTGGTCGACCGGGCGACCGGACGGGCGGCCGGGGTGGCAAGCTATCTCCGCATCGACCCCAACGCCGGGTCGATCGAGGTCGGCCACATCAACCTCTCCCCGGCGATCCAGCGCACCCGCGCGGCGACCGAGGCGATGTATCTGATGATGCGCTGGGCCTTCGAGGCGGGCTATCGCCGCTACGAATGGAAGTGCAACGCGCTGAACCTCGGCTCGCGCCGGGCGGCGGAACGCTACGGGCTGAGCTTCGAGGGCGTCTTCCGGCAGGCCACCGTGGTCAAGGGCCGCAACCGCGACACCGCCTGGTTCGCCGCGATCGACGGCGAATGGCCGGCGATCCGGGCGGCGTTCGAGACCTGGCTCGATCCCGCGAACTTCGACGCGGCGGGGCGGCAGCGGCAGGAGCTTTCGGCGCTGACCCGGCCGGTCCTGGTGACGAGCGATCCGGCGCTGCTGTGAGGAGGGCGCCGGGCCGCAGCCCCGGCTGGCCGCGAGGGGCTGCGAAGGGCCGGGCCTAGATTGCCGATCCGGCCGCCAGCCGGTCGCGGACGAGCCCGCTGATGCGGCGCACGTCGCGCCCGTGCCCGCGCCCGTCCCGCCGGTCGAGCGCGAGCGCCTCGGCCGCCGCGCGCAGGGGCGCGTCATGTGCGGAAAGCGCCACGCCGGACAGGAACTGCGCAAGGTAGTCGAGCACGACGCCCTGCGGATCGTCGCCGAGAAGGTCGGCAACATGGGCGAGGTCGTCGCGCAGCGCGAGCGGATCGGGATGCACCCTGTCATCCTCGGCCGGCGCGGCGCCGGGGGCACGGGGCCCCGGCGCGGCGGGAAGGGCGCCGAGCACGGTGCGCTGGAAGGCGGAGAGGCTTTCGACGGGCTTGGGCAGGAACGCGTCCGCGCCGGCGGCGAGCGCCGCGCCGGCCGCACCCCCGTCGCCGCTGGTGGCCAGGAGCGCGGGCAGCCGCGGCCGTCCGGCGGCAATCTCGGCAATGAGGTCGAGCCCCGACCCGTCGGGCAGGCCGAGATCGACGATCACCACCGTGGGCCGGTAGGACATCAGGTGCCGCCGGGCCGAGCGCAGGCAGTCGGCGCGGCGGATGCGGGCGCCCGAGCGCAGGCAGAGAAGCCGCATCGCCTCGCAGGCGAAGCGGCTGTCTTCGACCACGAGCACGGTGAGCCCCAGAAGCGGGCGGTCGGGCGTGGGCCCGCAGGTTGCGACAAAGTCGCTCAGGTCGTCGGCCATCCGTACCTCCTGTCGTCGCCGGGCCGCTCAGTCCGGGCGAGTAAGACAGCGATTGCCTAACGGAGCGTAAAGGCGCCTGCGGCCAAACGGGCGCTTGCGGCGGGCGCGCGCGGGCCGCATAACCCCTGCCGGGGACACCGCGGAGGAGTGAGATGATCGGACGCCTGAACCATGTCGCCATCGCCGTGCCCGACCTTCAGGCCGCGGCGGCGCAATACCGCGACACGCTGGGCGCGACGGTCGGCGCCCCGCAGGACGAGCCCGATCACGGCGTCACCGTCGTCTTCATCGAACTGCCGAACACCAAGATCGAACTGCTCCATCCCCTGGGCGAGACCTCCCCGATCGCGGGCTTTCTGGAACGCAACCCGGCCGGCGGCATCCACCATCTCTGCTACGAGGTCGACGACATCCTCGCCGCGCGCGACCGGATGAAGGCCCGGGGCGCGCGCGTTCTCGGCTCTGGCGAACCGAAGATCGGGGCGCATGGCAAGCCGGTCCTCTTCCTTCACCCGAAGGACTTCAACGGCTGTCTCGTGGAGCTGGAGCAGGTCTGATGAACCTCACCGGCGGCATCGTCCTTTTCGCGGTGATCTGGTTCATGGCGTTCCTGGTGGCGCTCCAGATCGGGTCGAAGAGCCAGGCGGACGACGGCGAGATCGTGCCCGGAACCCCCGCGAGCGCACCTTCGGACGTCCGCATCAAGCGCAAGATCGTGGCCGCGACGATGATCGCGGTCGTGCTCTGGTCGGTGATCGCCAGCGTGATCCTTTCGGGCGTGATCGGGCTTCACGACATCGACTGGTTCAACCAGCTCGGCAACGATCCGGCCGCGCCCGAGAACTAGGCGCCGCGCCTTCCCCCGCCGCGCCGTCCCCCGCCGCGCCGGTCATTCCGCGGCCCTGTCCGCCGCGTCGCGTTCGGCGCGCGTTTCGGTGAAGCGGTCGAGCAGCGCCGCCTCCAGATCGCGGTTCAGCTCGCGCGTGCGGGAGACGTAGGCGGGGTTCTGTTCGGCGGGCACGCCGGGAATCCAGACCTGGGCGAGGTCGCGCACGGCGGCGCGGTCGAGCTTGAAGAAGGTCTTCTGGAGCTCGGACGCCTCGTATTCGGAAAGCCCCATGTTCTCAAGCACATATCGAGCTGCCCTGAGGCTTGAGTCGAAGTATTCCCGGAGGATGTCGTTGGCGCCGGCGCGATAGAGTTCGAAGACGTGCTCGCGGTCGCGGGCGCGGGCGATGATGTGCAGGTCGGGGCGCTGGCGGCGTGCGTAGTCCACCAGCCGGACCGCGGCCGCGCGGTCGTCGAGGCAGACGACGAGCACCCGCGCCTGATCGAGCCCGGCCGCGCGCAGAAGCTCGGGCCGCGTCGGGTCGCCGACATAGCCCTTGAAGCCGAACTTCCGCAGAAGCTGGATCACGTTCAGGTCATGGTCGAGGACGGTGGTGCGGAACCCCGACATCGTCACCATGCGGTTGACCACCTGGCCGAAGCGGCCGACGCCGGCGATGATGACAGGTTGCTGTTCGTCGATCTCGTCGGCCGCGGCGCGCTCGCCCTCGTCCTTGATCTGGCGCACCAGGAAGTCGTGCAGGATGAAGGCGAGCGGCGTCAGGAACATCGACAGCGCGATGACGAGGAGGAGGCTCTGCGCCAGCGTCTCGGGCAGGATGCGCTGCTTCTCGCTGAAGGCGGTAAGCACGAAGCCGAATTCGCCCGCCTGCGCGAGGCCGAGGGTGAAGAGCCAGCGGTCGCGGCTGCGCAGGTGGAAAAGCCGGCCGAGGCCGTAGAGGACGCCGCCCTTCACCGCCATGAGCGCGAGCGTCAGGCCCAGCATCGTGAAGGGATGGCGCCAGAGAAGGTCGACGTCGATCCCGGCGCCGACGGTGATGAAGAAGAGCCCGAGGAGAAGGCCCTTGAAGGGCGCGATGTCGGATTCGAGCTCGTGCCGGAATTCGGAGTTCGCGAGCACCACGCCGGCGAGGAAGGCGCCGAGCGCGGGGGAAAGGCCCACCATCAGCATCAGCGAGGCGATGGTCACGACGATCATCAGCGACAGCGCGGTGTTGACCTCGCGCAGGTGGGCGTGATGGACGAACCGGTAGAGCGGACGGACGAGATACTGGCCGGCAAGGACGGTGGCGGCGACGGCGGCGAGCGTGACGAGGGTCACGCCCCAGCCCGGCAGTTCCTGGAGGAAACTCAGCGCCGCATGGCTTTCTGCGGCCTGCGCCCGGGCGAGGGCGCGCGCGCCCGGAAGCGCCAGGAGCGGCAGGAAGGCAAGGATCGGGATCACCGCGATGTCCTGCATGAGCAGCACCGAAAACGCGCTCCGCCCGCCCGCCGTCCGCAGCAGGTTCTTTTCGGTCAGGGTCTGTAGCACGATCGCGGTCGAGGAGAGCGACAGGATCACGCCGAAGGTCAGCGCGATGCGCCAGCCGAGACCGAGGGCCAGCGCGCCGAGCGTGACCACGAGCGCGGTCACGACGATCTGCAGGCCGCCGAGGCCGAGAAGCCGGTCGCGCATCCCCCAGAAGGCGCGCGGCTCAAGCTCCAGGCCGATGAGGAACAGCATCATCACCACGCCGAATTCGGCGAAATGCTGGAGATCCTCGGTCTCGCTTCCGGTGAGACCGAGCACCGGGCCGATGACGATGCCGGCGACGAGATAGCCCAGCACCGAGCCGAGCCCGAGCCGCGAGGCGACCGGGACCGCCAGCACGACGGCGATCAGGTAGAGCGAGGCCTGGAGAAGGAAGCTTTCCATCGACCGGCGTCGGCCTTTCCTTTGAGCGGGAGGTCGGGGAGCGCATGCGGGCGCATGTGCCGCCGGCCAGGATCGGAGTGTGTCACAGATGGCCGCCGAGTGCATCGGGCGGCGGGCAGAAATCTGCGCCTGCGGCCAGATTTTTTTCGTGCGGCGCCAGAGGGTCAGCCGTTCTTCATGATCTTCAGCGTGACGCTGCGCCCGCCCTTCACGTAGGTCAGCTCGCTGTCGCCGATCGCCGCGACCTGGCCGCCGTCGAGCCGGTCGCCGATCTTGACCTTGACGAGCCGCCCGTTGGGCATCCGGACCAGCGCGCGGCGGTTGGACGAGGAGCCATAGACGCCGATCAGGTTGATCCTGCCGAGGTCGATGGCGTTCTTCACGGTCGCCTGCCGGGCCACCGTCACCGTCGTCGGCATGTTGGGCACGGTTTCCGTCGGCTCCGGCTCGTCGATCTCGGCCGGTGCGGGGGCGCTCGCCACGGCGGGCTCGGGCGCGGCTCCGGGGGCGGGCTCGGGCGCCTCCGTCTGCGGTTCCGGCGCGGGGGGCGTGGCGACGGCGGCGGCGACGGCAGCCTCGACGGCCTTGGCAAGGCCCGAGGGGCGTTCGGACGGCCGGCGCGACGAG
>JBDHSQ010000152.1:0-7057 GCA_039808285.1 Paracoccaceae bacterium | reverse complement strand
CGTCGCGTCGCACCCAGCCTTTCTCGATCAGTTGCAAAACCTTGCGTCGCACCGTCTCGCGGGGAATGCCCGAATATTGCGCGATGGATTCCACATTGATCGCCCGTGACACGGTGCTTTTGAAATCCGGGACCAACAGATCATCATAGCCGACCACCTTCCCCGCATCGTCCAGCGCCCGGAAATCCGCGGTGGACATCAGGCCGATGACGGCAAGAACCACCATCTTGTCCATGTCACCGTCGAACTCGGCCCGGGCGGCGATGAGGTAGCTGGTCCAGGGACCGAGGATGATCGGCCAGACATTCAGGTATCGGTCGCGAAGAATACCTTCCGTGAATTTCTATGGCAAAACAGGGGTTTCCATCATGGCAATTCTCCTTTCGCCCATTTTGGGTGACAACCGAGTTGAAGGATGGTCCGAATCTGTAGGAATCCCCTTCATGCGCCGTTGCAGGCCTAGGACGAGGGTCGCCCGAACGAAACGGAGCTTCCGACCGGGGGACAGGTGCCGACATTCTTCTGGGCAGGTGTCGCATATGCTGGCAGGGCCGCGGCACGATGCGAAAGCCGCCCAAGGCGCCGACTGGTCGCCGCCGCGCTGGCGGGCGCGCTGGCCGGAACGGCGATCGGCCCCGCCGCCGCGCAGGTGGTTTCGGCCGAGGATGCAGCCGCGCCGATCGAACGGATCGACGTGGTCCTGACCAATCCGTCTGCCGATGCGGCGTTGAACGCGCGCGTCATCGACCTGATACGCAAGAACCTGACGCTCTTTCCGGCCGACCGTTTCCTCCGCGCCACCGCCGAGGTCGGGCTGGCGCGGGCGCGCCGTTCCGGCCCGCCGGCCGCGACCTCGGTCTCGGTGCTGCCCGGTTCGGGCGGCGCGGTCATCGTCACCGTCGAGGCGACGTTGCGGGAAGACGGCGCCGCGGCGGCGGGTGGCGGGGCGCTGCTGACCGGGCCGGCGGGTGACCTGCCGGTGCTTTACGACCGCAACGGCACCTTCGTCACGGGCAAGCTTGAAACCCTGACGATGCTCTATGCCAATTCGGACGCCTGGTATGGCCGGCCCGACCTTTTCCCGACCGGTAACCCGCTGGTCGACGGCACCCCCGCCGGTGCGGGCACGACGGGCTGGGACGAGGCCTTCGTCCATGCCGGCATCTACGGCATCACGCCGCTGGGCGAGACGACCTTCGCCTATGGCGGGCTGAGCGGCATCCTGTCCGGCTCGGTCGGAAAGGAATTGTTCACCGACACCAGCCGCCTGCATTTCGGGATCGAGGACACCTATGTCGGCATCGTCGGCGGCAATACCTCGGACGAGGGAACCGGCTGGTGTGGAACGTCTCGGCCGGGCGCAAACGCTATGCGGTCGGCGACGGATTCCTGATTGCCGACACCGCCTTCAACGGCGATTCCCGCGCGGCGCTGCAATCGAACCCCCGCTGGGCCGCCGACATGCTGGTGCTGGGCCAGATCCACTATAACCGCACGAGGGTCGAGGCATTCTATCTCGATCCCGACGAATTGCCGGTTGTCGATTCTGAAACACGGCTTGCGGGGTTGAACATCGAGGCCAGCCCGGTCAGTGGTCTCGACCTTGGCGGCAGCTACATCCGGGTTCTCGAGTCCGGCTACGGCTATTACGCCACGGCGCCCTCGGATCCGCCCGGGGTGACCATGAGCCGCGACGGGCTGGAGGTCTTCGACCTGCGGGCGCGCTGGCAACCGCCCTCCTCCGGCCTCTATCTGGCGGGCGAGGCCGCGTCGCAGACCAACGACCGCTTCGCCATGCGCGCCACCGGCGTCACCGGCGAAGTGGGCTATCGCTTCGCCCAGGCGAAATGGTCGCCCGAGATCAGCTATCGCTTTGCCCGCTTTTCCGGCGACGACCCGGCCACGGCGCGGTTCGAGCGGTGGGATCCGCTCTTGTCGGGCGGCAATGGCGAACAATGGGTGCAGGGCATCAACCACTTCAAGCTGTTCCAGGACAGCAACCTGATCTCGCACCGCCTCCAGGTCCGGCTGCGCCCCTCTCCCCACGTCGAACTGGTGCCGCAGCTCTGGCTCTTCAAGGCGGACAGCACGACCAATCTTGGCGGCAATCCGGCCCTGTCCTTCCTGAACGGCAGCGATCTGGCGGTCGAGGCGAACCTGACCGCCAAGTATTTCGTGTCGCGCAACCTGTTCATCCAGGGCCACATCGCCGCGACCTTCCCGGCCGCCGGGATCAGGAGCGCGCCGGGCGCGACGGGCGATCTCGACCCGTGGGTCAGCGCGACGGTGTTCGTGCGCCACGCCTTCTGACGACAATCAAACGCGAGGATACTGCGATGGAAAGACGTGATGTGCTGAAGGGTGTGGGCCTCGCCGCCGGTGCGCTGACCACGGTGTTGGCCTCGACCGACGCGAAACAGGCCGGAGCGCAGGAAGCGGAGGCGACGCAACCGCCCGGCCGCGCCGTGGGGAACTCGGTCGTCGACGTGAAGCCGATCGACCCGGAATATTTCATCCCCGGCCGCTTTGCCGGCAAGACGGTGATCGTTACCGGCCCGGCCCGCGGGATGGGGGCGGCAGCGGCGCGGCGTCTGGCGCGCGAGGGCGCCAATGTCGTGGGCGTGGACTGGCTGAAGGATCTGGGGCAGGCCACGCATGAGGCAATCCTTGCGGCCGGGGGCAAGTCGGTCTTTGTTCATGGCGACATCGCCGACCCCGCCGTGGCGCAGGCCGCCGTCGACCAGGCCGTCGCCAATTTCGGCGGCCTCGACGCGGCGCTGAACAATGCCGGCGTGATGGACGGCGTGTTCTCGGGCGATCCGGTCGATTTCGAGAAGCAGCGCCCGCTGGTCTTCGCCCGCATCCACGAGGCCAGCGACGATTACTGGAACAACGTCTTCCGCACCAATGCCACCGGCACCTTCCTGTGCCTGCGCGCCGAGCTGCGGCAGATGATCGCGCAGGGGCGCGGCGGCGCCATCGTCAATGTCGGCTCCATCGCCGGGATGACCGGGCTTGCGGGCAATCCCGCCTATGTCGCCAGCAAGCACGCGGTCAACGGGCTGACGCGCAATGCGGCGATCGACTAAGCGCCCTATGGCATCCGCGTGAACTCGGTCAACATGGCGGCCACCGACACGCCGATGATCGCGCGCGCGGGCGAGCTGGTCGACCCTATGCCGCCGCGCTTCTCATCGCGGGCCTCTTCGCCGATGATCGCGCGCGCGGGCGAGCTGGTCGCGGCCTCGGCGGCGGTGGCCGAAGGGCCGATGATGGGCCGGATCAAGATCGACAGCATCCTGGCCTATACCGACAAGCACCACCGCCCCGCCACGGTGGGCGAACAGGTGGCGATGATGCTGTTCCTGCTGTCCGACGAGGCGTCGAACTTCACCGGCGGCATCTATGCCACCGATGGCGGCTGGACCGCCTACTGATACGCTGGACTTCGGGCGGGCCGGGGAAGCGGTCCGTGCTCAAGCGGCCCGCCGTCCTGCCGGTTGCGGGGGGTGACCCCGGCAAGCCGGCTCTCCGGCCCCCCCCTTGCTCATGGCGCGCCGGCCGATGTCGGCGGCGGTCGAGCGTCTTCGCGGAAGCTGTCCCTGCCGGTCGTCGCGGCCCTGGTCGCCTCCTTGCTGCCCCGCGGCCGCCGGCGGGAGGCGGCATCTGTCGCCGCCGCCGTGGTGAGACGGCTCTGCACAAGGCGATCCGGGCGACGGGTGCGGGGATGGTTTGCGCGGCCGTCCGGACCTTCTGGGTGAGTCAGGCACGGGAAGTCCTTGCCGACCGCCGGACATAACGGCTCCGACAGGCAAGGGGCTTTCGGATCGGCAAGGCGGCGAAGCGCTATTCGTCGCCTGCGCGCCACTCCTTCCAGGCGAGCGTGGCCTTTCCGCCGACGGTCGCCAGCGGCTCGGGAGGAACACGTTGCGGCGCGGCGGCGCGCTGGTAGTTCCGGCCCAGTTCCGACAGATGCCCCATCGCACGCTCGGCGGCCACGATGCCGTTGGCGGTGGCGTTGGTCGCACCCACACCGTTGCAGCCGGCGGCCAGCCAAAGGCCCGGCTCCACCTCCTCCACCACCGGCACGCTGTTCCAGGTCAGCGCCATCGCGCCCGCCCAGCGGTGTTCCATCGCCAGCCCCGCCAGCGCGGGAAAGCAGCTGGCGAGCTTGCGGTCGTGCATCCGCCCGGCGCGGGCCAGCGCCGCCGCCCCGACGGTGATCGACGGGTTGTAGGTGTAGCGTGACCGCACCAGCAGCCGGTCGCCCTGCGAGCCGGAGATCCGGCGCAGCGTGGTGCCCATCGGCAGGGCAGGAGTCGCCGCCCATTCGCGCGCGCCGCCCAGCCGGGCCGGGCCGAACGGCGCGCTCAGCGAGGCATAGGTGAAGACATGCATCAGCCGGCGAGGCAGCAGGCCGAAGTTTTGCGCATGGCCGTTGACCGCCAGCACGATCCGCGATGCCGCCACCTCGCCCCGGTCGGTAACGACACGCCAGCCCGCCCCCTGCCGCTCGAACGACAGGACAGGCGAGCGCTCATGCAACACCACGGGCGGGCGCAGCGTATCCGCGAAGCGACGGGTGAAATCGGCAGGCTGGATCATCACCGTGCCCGGCGTGAACAGGGCCGAACTGAACGTATCGGTCCCCGTCAGCGCGGCGGTTTCGCCCGCGTCCAGCAGGCGGTGCGGCTCTCCCAGGGCCGCGAGCTGGCGCGCGTAACCGACCAGATGCCGATCTCCCGCCGCGCCGCGCGCGATGGAATGGCGGCCGGACAGGGCCAGCACCTCCGGCCCCCAGCCTTGTTCCTCGGCCATGCCCCGCGCCAGCGCGATGGCCGCGCGGTTCTTCTGGATGTCGCGGCGGGCATGGTCGGCGCTGTCGCTGCCCAGGCTTTCTGCCGAAACCTCATGCGGCAGGTCGATGATGAAGCCGGAATTTCGCCCCGCCGGGCCTTCGCCGACTACGCCCGCCTCCAGCACCGCCACCCGCAGCGCGGGGTCGAGCTGCGACAGCCGCCGCGCCGCCGCCAGCCCCGCGAACCCGGCGCCGATCACCACCAGATCCGCCACCGCCCTGCCCTGCAAGGCCGGGCGCGGCGTCCGGGGCGGCAGCATTGCAACCCAGCCCGAAACGCCGGGCTGCGCCGGCAGGGCGCGGGCGCGATAGACGCCGGCCGCCATCAGATCTGCCGCTCGGTCTCGATCAGATCACCCAATGCCACACGCAGCGCGGGGAGGCGATCCGCCGCCAGAGCGCGCAAGGGCTTGCGCGGATTGCCCGCGCCATAGCCGGTCAGTTCGGCGGCGGCATAGACCGACTGCACGTAATCGCCCGCCCAGATCAGCGACATCGCCGGTTCCAGCCTGGCCCAGAGGCTGCGCGCCTCGTCCCATCTGCCCTCGGACGCGGCCTGCACCACGGCAAGGCAGGTCTTCGGTGCGAAATTCGCGCCGCCCCAGATCAACCCCGCCGCGCCGGCATAAAGCGCATAGGGCACCAGCGGGTCGGCGCCGTTCATCACCGGCAGGCCGGTGCGGATCAGCGCGGCCTGCGCCGCCAGATCGCCCGACGAATCCTTGACCGAGGCGAAGCCGGGGATCTGCGCCAGCTTGCGGTAGAGATCGGGCGTGATCTCCACCCCCACCGCATGGGGCACGTTGTAGCCGATCACCGGCAGGCCGGCGCCCGCCACCTCGGAGTAGAAATCGACGATGCCGTCGTCATCGGTCGGCCCTTCGAAGAACGGCGGCAGCACCATCACCCCATCGGCCCCGGCATCGGCGGCGCGCCGGGTGCGCTCCACCACATCCCCGGCCATCAGGGCAGAGGTCTGGGCGATCACCCGCGCCCGGCCGTCGATCATCCTCGCCCCGCGCGCGATCACCTGCTGCGCCTCCTCGGGCGAAAGGTAGACATGCATCCCGGTACCCGACGACAGCACGAAGCCCTTCACCCCTGCTGCCAGATACCGCTCGATATTCTCTTCCAGTCGGGCGAAGTCGATCCTGCCGGCGGCATCGAACGGAGTGGCCAGCGCGAGGTTCACGCCGGAGAACGGGAAGCTGGACATGGGGTCGTCTCTCCTTCGGGCTTTGCACCCGGTCAGTTGTCGAAGCGCAGACTCATGCTCTCCGGGGTGGCATACATGGCGATGTTGCGGCGAGAGAGGTCGAGATGCGCCCGCACCAGCGCCTCGGCCGCATCCGGATCGCGCGCCGCGATGGCGGCGATGATCTCGTCATGCTGCCGCGCGGCCTCGTCGCGTTCGGCCGTCATCTGCGGGTGGCGGACCGCCAACTGGTCTTCGTAGAACACCTTGGCGATGCGGGCGTGGTCGATCAGGCAGCGGCGCAGGCTTGGCAGGACATAGGCGTTATGCGCCATCTCGCCGATCTGCAGGTGGAAGCGGTCGTTCTGGAACACCCGTGCCTCGACATCTCCCGCCGCGATCGCGTCACGGAAGTCGGACTGGACGGATTTCAGCACCTCCAGCTCTTCTGCGGTCCGGCGCTCGGCGGCAAGTCTGGTGCTCGCGACATAGACCAGCGGCGCGAAGAGGAAGAAGTCCCGCAGCGACCGGTAACCCATGCCCGTCACCCGCGCCGGCCGGTTGGGTTCCAGCTCGATATACCCCTCGCCCGCCATCTGCCGCATGATCTCGCGAACCGGGGGGCGCGAGAGGCCAAACTCGTCGGCCAGCGCGTATTCATCCAGCACTGCGCCGGGTGCCATCCGCATGGTCAGGATACGGTGCCGGAGCGCCAGGACCAGCGACTGACGGCGATCGGCCGTTCCGTCGGGGGATTGCTCGAGCTTGGTTGTCATACGTCTCTCCTTGGTATTCTTTTAGTAGTCCCAAGGTAGACCGTCAAGCGACAAAGCCTTCGACGGGCAGAATTCGGCTTTGACCAAACGTGTTGCGGTTGGCCTGCGGTGTCAATCGGCTTGCAAAACTGACCCCCGATCGGCGTCCAATAATGACCCCTCTTGCGTCGGCGAGATCAGGGCCTGAGCCGACGGAACTGATCAGTTTGTGAAGGCGGGTCAGGCCCT